>NZ_BCRA01000028.1 GCF_001552355.1 Microbacterium resistens NBRC 103078 | reverse complement strand
GATCTCCTTGGCCGCGACGAGCCCGGCGACCCCGCCGCCGACGACGGCGACGCGCACGGCCGCCGCCCGCTCGGCGAGCTCCGGGGCGTCACCGGGGAGCGCGGTCATGAGCGCTCCGCCTCCGCGGCGTTCTCGGCGTCCACGGTCCGCGCCAGCTCGACGATCCTGGTCAGCACCGCCGGGTCGGTCTCCGGCGGCACCCCGTGTCCGAGGTTGAGGATGTGTGCGCGGGCGCTGCGGCCTCGGCGCAGGACCTCGCGCACCTGCTCCTCGAGTACAGGCCACGGCGCGGTGAGGAGAGCGGGATCGATGTTGCCCTGCACGGTGACATCGGGGCCGAGGATCCCCGCGGCGGTGTCCAGGGGCATCCGCCAGTCGACGCCGACCGCGTCGGCCGCGGGTGCGCCGTCGGCGCCGATGAGGCGCATGTCGCCGAGGAAGGGCCCCGTGCCGACACCGAAGTGGATCACCGGCGCGCCGATCCCGCGCACCGCGGCGGCGGAGTGCGGGGCGACGAAGGTGCGGTAGTCCTCGGGCGCGAGGGATCCCGCCCAGGAGTCGAACAGCTGCACGGCCGCAGCGCCGGCGTCGCGCTGCGCCGAGAGGAAGGTGCGCGAGAGCCGCGCGAGCCACCCCGCCAGCCGGTTCCACGACTCCGGGTCCGCGTGCATCATCGCCCGCGCGCGCAGGTGCTCCTTCGACGGTCCGCCCTCGACCAGGTAGGCGGCCAGCGTGAAGGGGGCACCGGCGAATCCGATCAGCGGCGTCTCACCGAGCTCCGCCGTCACGATCCGGACCGCCTCCGCGATGGCGGACGTGTCGAGCGCCTCGGGATCGATCGCGGTGAGGCGCGCGACGTCGTCGGCGGTGCGGACCGGGGCCGCGAAGACGGGCCCCCGGCCCGGCTCGATCTCGACCTCCACGCCGGCGAGACGGAGCGGCACGACGATGTCGCTGAAGAAGATGCCCGCGTCCACGCCGTGACGGCGCACGGGCTGGAGCGTGATCTCCGCGGCCAGCTCGGGCGTCAGGCACGCGTCGAGCATCCGCGTCCCGACCCGCAGCTCCCGGTACTCCGGCAGGGAACGCCCGGCCTGGCGCATGAACCAGACGGGGGTGCGGTCGGGTCGATCGCCCGCGAGGGCGCGCAGCAGCGGGGCATCCGGGAGGGCCATGCGTCCATCCTCGCACCCCGTTCTTATGCGACTCCTCGGTGTTCAGCTGCGACTGCTCGGTCCCGATCCGTGGGGCTTCCCGTCCCGTCCGGTCCGTCCGGTCCGATCTGCACACGTCGCTCCGATCCGCACACGCTCTGCCCCGATCGCTGTGCAGATCGGGACCGGATGTGCAGATCGGGACCGTGGCGGGCGGAGACGAGAACGGCGGAGACCGGGGGCGGATAGCGGGCCCCGTGTCGGCGGGATGACGGCGTCCAGGCCGCGGAAAGGATCCGCGCCGTAGACTCGGAGGGTGCTCCTGTGCGTGACGGCGAGTCACAAGACCGCCTCCTTCGATCTGCTCGAACGCCTCAGCCGCACCCCCGAAGGCATCGCGACCGGCCTGACCGAGACGGCCGAGTGCGTCCAGGGGGCCGTGGTGCTGGCGACGTGCAACCGCTTCGAGGCGTACGTCGAGATGGACGAGCCCGTGACCGCGGCCGGTGCCATCGGCGTCGAGGCGGTGCTCGAGGCCGTCCAGGCCAGCACGGGCGTCACCCCCGCGGACCTCGAGGGCGCCTACGTCGTGCACAGCGGCCGGCGCGTCGCCGAGCACCTCTTCGCCGTCGCGTCCGGCCTCGAGTCCGTGGTCTCCGGCGAGGGCGAGATCGCCGGTCAGGTGCGCCGCGCGCTCACCACCGCGCGCGCCGAGGGCACCACCTCCCCCGAACTCGAGCGTCTGTTCCAGCGGGCGAGCCAGGCGCAGCGCAAGGTCAAGAACGTCACGGCGCTCGGCCGCGCGGGGCGCTCGCTGGTCCGCCTCGCCCTGGAGCTGGCCGACAGCCGCATCGCCGACTGGTCCGCGGAGCGCGTGCTCCTCATCGGCACGGGCGCGTACGCCGCCGTCACCCTCGCCACCCTCCGCGAGCGCGGCGCCGTCGACATCGCCGTCCACTCGCCGTCCGGCCGCGCCGAGGCCTTCGCTGCGAAGCACGGGATCCGCGCCCTGCCCGCGACCGAGTACGCCCGCGCGGCGGCCTCGGCCTCCCTGATCATCACCTGCACCACGGCCGAGCACGCGGTGCTGGATGCCGAGGTGCTGCGCGCGGGTCGCGACCTGCCGGCGTCCTCCGCGGCGCCCGGCTGCCCGGTGCACGCCGTATCCTCGTCGACACCGACCCAGTTGGTCATCGACCTCGGGATGCCGCGCAATGTCTCCCCCGACGTCGCGGGCATCGAGGGCGTCTCGCTGCTGGATCTGGAGACCATCCGCCTGCACGCCCCGTTGGAGGAGCTGCAGGCGACGGACGCCGCCCGTTCCATCGTCCGCGAGGCGGCCGAGACGTTCCACGTCGTCGGCGAGCGGCAGAGCGTCACGCCCGCGGTCGTGTCCCTCCGCTCGCACATCTTCGGCCTGCTCGAGGCAGAGATCGAGCGCGCGCGCCGCCGCGGGGATGAGGACGGCCGGGTGGAGCAGGCCATGCGCCACCTCGCCGGGGTGCTGCTGCACACCCCCACCTCGCGGGCGCACGAGCTCGCCGCCGCCGGTCGCGGCGCGGAGTTCTCCGCGGCGCTGGAGACCCTCTTCGGCCTCACCCCCGACGAGGACGCCCGCTCCGCCGAGACCGCCTGATCCGAGCCCCGCGTCCCGTCCCCACCTGTCCACGCGACATCAGGCGAACGCGCCGCATCAGGCACCTGCGCGCCCCGAGCGCCTGATCCCCCGCGTGTGCCTGAGCCCGCGCGATGGTGTTCCCTCCCGAAATCCGCCGGTGGTGCCCGATGACCATCTGCGGGAGCAGGGGGAAGAAGGCACGGCTCTCGGCGAGGGGGGATGCCACACTGGAGGCATGGCCCTTCACATCACCGGAGACACCGCCGCCGACGACCTGCTCACGAACAACCCGCTCGCGCTGCTGGTGGGCATGCTCCTGGATCAGCAGGTGCCCATGGAGACCGCGTTCGCAGGGCCGTTGAAGATCGAGCAGCGCACCGGCGCGGCCGACGCCGCCGCGATCGCGGGCATGGATCCGGACGCCTTCCTGGAGGCCTTCCGGCAGACCCCGTCCGTGCACCGTTTCCCCGGATCCATGGCGACGCGCGTGCAGACCCTCTGCCAGACGATCGTCGACGACTGGGGCGGGGACGCCGCGGCGCTGTGGACCGAGGGCGACCCCGACGGCGCAGAGGTGCTGCGGCGGCTGAAGGCGCTCCCCGGCTTCGGCGAGCAGAAGGCGAAGATCTTCCTCGCGCTCCTCGGCAAGCAGTACGGCTTCACGGGGGCCGGCTGGCGCGAGGCCTCGGCGCCGTACGGCGAGGACGGGTCCTTCCGATCCGTCGCCGACATCGTCTCCCCCGAGTCCCTCGCCAAGGTCCGCGAGCACAAGAAGGCGATGAAGGCCGCCCGGAGCAATGCGACGAAGGAGCGTTGATGCGGGCGAGCTCAGGGGTGAGCGGGCGCAGCGAGCCGAAGCCCACGGCGAAGGCCGGGTCGTGAAGCCGACCGGCGGCAGCGTCGAGGACTTCCTGGCCGGCGTCACACCTGCCGGGCGCAGGCGCGACGCCGAGACCCTGACCGCCCTGTTGCAGGAGGTCTCCGGCCGCGAGCCGCGTCTGTGGGGCACCATCGTGGGGTTCGGCAGCTGCCACTACCGCTACCCCACCGGCACCGAGGGCGACATGCCGCTGCTCGCGTTCGCGCCCCGCAAGGCCGCCTCGGCCGTGTACCTGGCGTCGACCGCCGCGCATGCGGACGACCTCGCCCGTCTCGGCCCGCACACCACCGGCGTCGGGTGCCTCTACATCAAGGATCTCGAGCAGGTGGACCTGGACGTTCTGCGGGGCATCCTGTCCGCATCGCTGCGGTGGGCCGAGAACGGCGGCGACGAGCACACGGCGCTCACCGTCACCGGCTGAGCACGTTCACCAGTGCCGGTGCTCGCCCGCTCCGGAGTAGTCCGGCCAGGGCAGGTCGATCGGCGCCTCGAAGTCGGCGGGCAGCAGAGCCGGCATCGGGTCCGCCTCCGTGCGGCGACGGAACTCCGCCTTCGCCGCCTCCAGCGTCTCCGGCGACAGGAACAGGTCGAGGAACGTGCCGGCGATCGTCTTCCCCGCGGTCACGATCGTGGGCGCGATCGTCTCGGGGATGCCGCCCAGCGCGTTCATCACCCACGCCGGGTACGGTCCCGCTCCGGCCACCGGCCGCAGGGCCGGCCTCGACACGTAGAACCGCACCAGGGGTGCGTAGTGCGACATCTCCACATAGTCGTCGCTGGTCCAGTTCCGCTGCCAGGCCGGCATGTGCTCGCGCAGGATCCGCTCGGCCTCCTGCGGAGCGATCAGCTGTTCGGTCTCCGCAAGGAAGGGATGATCGCTCGGCTCCTGCCCGAGCGCCCGCTGGATGTCCTGAGCGACGGCGACCGCCTCCGGCCCGTACACCGGCGCCCCGACGGCTTCGAGGTTGGCGTAGAGCGTCTGGGCCATCACGTGGTTCGTGCGGCCGGGGCGGCTACGCGCGATCCAGCGCTCCTCCAGCTCGCAGTGCGCCATCGTCGCGGCAGCGGCCGCGTTGCGGTCGAGCACGGCGAGGATGTGTTCGGCCATCTCGACATCCGGTGTGCGCCAGGAGAACTGCAGCCGCGCCACCCGGTGCGGCAGATTGTCGGCCGTCGCCTGCCCGTCGCTGAGGATCGCGTCGGAGAAGCTCCAGCCCCCGGTCGCGGGCAGCATGGAGTCGAGCATCGTCCGGGATGCGGTGTACATCTGGGTCAGCGCGACGTTCGCGCCCGGCGCCCTGGCCGCGGAGTGGGATGCCGGGATCGGCGAGTTCGGGTCGGCGCTGGAGAGCTGCCACGTCTCGGGGCGGTCGCAGACGAAGGTGTAGACCTTGCTGTAGTACGCGCCGCACTGGGTGTCCCAGCGTGCGGTGTTGCACAGCGGCAGCATGTAGAACGGGTGGAAGGACACGATCGCGTCCACGTCGTCGTAGTAGCCGCGCAGACCGTGCACGACCTTCGATCCGTGCATCTTCTCCGCCGGTTCCCCGGTGTACCTCAACGTGCCTCCGATGCCGTGCTGCGTCATGGCGTGCTTGGTCGCGAGCAGACCGGCCAGCGTCGAGATCCCCAGCACGGAGTGCGGGTCGGTGTGCCCCGGCGCGAAGCGGCTGAGGCCGTCCCGCGGGGTCTCCGTCGTGGTCGCCGCCTGATTGTTGCCGGGAACGGCGTCGTATTCGGCGTACGTGAGCAGCGTCGGGCCGTCGCCGTTGCGCCACGTTGCGCTGAAGGCTGTGGGCATCCCGGCGGAGCCGTCCTCGACCTCGAAGCCCTCGGCGCGCAGGAGCTCGACGTACCACGCCTGCGAGCGGTACTCGCGCCAGGCCGGCTCGGCGAGCTCCCAGATGTGGGTGTGCCATTCGGTGAGGCGGGGCAGATGCTCGTCGATCCAGGCGCGGGCGCACTGCTTCGCCTCGTCGATCAGGTGCGGCATGACGGTTTCCTCTCGGTCGGAGGGCCGTTCCGGTGACGCTTCGGTCGCGTCGGAGGGAGCTCCGGCGACGGGAAGCGCGACCCGGGCGGCCGGGCTGGGGATGGGACGGCTTCAGGGGCGGTTGACCGGCGAATCCGGGGCGCCGGTCTCGTGCAGCGTCACCGCGTTCTGCGCCTGGATGCGCACGTACTCGATCTCCGTGCGCTCCGAGAAGTAGGCGATGTGCGGCGTGAGCACGACGTCGTCGCGGCCGACCAGCGGATGCCCCGGCTGCGGAGGCTCGGAGGCGAGCACGTCCAGGGCGGCGCCGCCGAGGTGCCCGGCGTCGAGCGATGCGGCGAGCGCCTCCTCGTCGATGAGCGCACCGCGCGAGACGTTCACCAGCAGCGCCCCCTGCGGCATCCCGGCGAGGAATTCCGCGTCGACCATGTGCGCGGTCTCGGGCGTGAGCGGCAGGTGCAGGGACAGGACGTCGGAGGCCCCGCGCACTTCGTCGAGTCCGGTGCGCGTGACACCGAGGGCGTCGAGATCGGCGCGCACCTCCGGAGTGTCGGGCATCAGCGGGTCGTAGCCGAGCACGCGTCCGAACAGGGGACCCGCCTGGCGGACGAGCTCACGGCCGATCCTGCCGAGCCCGATGACGCCGAGGGTCCGCTCGCTGAGGCGCGGCGGCGCCCAGGACGCCCGTTCGTTCCAGTCCGCGGGGTTCGCACTGGCCAGGTAGAACCGCAGCTGCCGCAGGCTGTGCAGCATGATCGCGAGCGCGTGCGTGGCGACCTCCTCGGTCGCCGCGCCCGGCACGTTCGTGACCCAGACCCCGTGCTCGGTGGCAGCATCGAGGTCGACGTAATCGAAGCCCATCGACATCAGCGCGATGATCTCGAGGTTCGGCATCGCCTCGATCATCTCGCGGGTGACGGAGGCGTAGCCCGGCAGCAGGGCGACCGCGTCGCGCGCGCCGTCGATGATCCGCTGCGGGTCTCGGGTGCCGAGCACCCGCACCTCGAACCCGTGCGCCTCCAGCAGGGCGATGCCGGGTGCCGGGTCGGTGTCCTCGACGTCGGTGTAGACGGCGAGCGGCCGTTCGTCGGTCATCTCGTTCTCCGTCCCCTCACTCGCCGCGTCCGCGCACGATCGCGCGCGCCATCGCGGTGAGGATCTCGTACGCCACGTGGCTGGCGGCGATGCCCGTGATCTGGGCGTGGTCGTAAGCCGGGGCCACCTCGACCACGTCGGCTCCGACGATGTTCAGATCGGCCAGGCCGCGGAGGATGCGCAGCAGCTCCCTGCTGGTGAGCCCGCCCGCCTCGGGGGTGCCGGTGCCCGGCGCATGCGCGGGGTCGAGCACGTCGATGTCCACCGACACATAGAGCGGCCGGTCTCCGATGCGCTGCCGCAGCCGCGCCATCGCCGCGGGCACGCCGTGCTCCTCCACGTACTCGCTCGTGATGATCGAGAAGCCCAGGCGCTCGTCATCCTCGAGGTCGCCCTTGCCGTACAGCGGGCCGCGGGTGCCGACGTGCATCGACGCCGTGCGGTCGATGAAGCCGTCCTCCGACGCCCGGCGGAACGGCGTGCCGTGCGTGATCGGCTCGTCGAAGTAGGTGTCCCAGGTGTCCAGGTGCGCGTCGAAGTGCACCACGGCGACCGGACCGTGCTTGGCGCTGATCGCCTTGAGCAGCGGATAGGCGATCGTGTGGTCGCCGCCGATCGTGAGGATCCGGTCGACGCGCTCGCCGAGCTCCGTCGCGGCCTCGGCGATCTGCTCGACCGCGGTGTGGATGTGGAACGGGTTGGCCGCGATGTCGCCGGCATCCGCCATCTGCACGGCCTCCCAGCCGGAGAAGTCCTGCGCGGGGTTGTACGGCCGCAGCAGGCGGCTGGACGCGCGCACGTGCTCCGGGCCGAACCGGGCGCCGGGGCGGAAGCTGACGCCGCTGTCGAAGGGGATGCCGACGACGGCGATGTCGGTCTCGCCCACGTCCTCGATGCGGGGCAGGCGGGCGAAGGTGGACAGGCCCGCGTAGCGCGGGGTCTTCGAGGCGTCCGCGGGGCCGATCGGTGTGCTGCTCATGAAGGGCTCCTGTCTCAGAGGGCGAACGTCGACTGGTCGAGGTGGATGACCTGCAGGCCGCCGTCGGCCCGCGCCTGCCGCACGGCATCGGCGAGCTCTGCGGCGGAGGCGACGTGACGCCCGGTGCCGCCGAACGCGGTGCCGAGCGCGACCCAGTCGGGCTGCACGAGGTCGACACCGATCGGGGAGATCCCGGCATCCGCCTCGTTCTGCCGGATCTCGGCGTAGCCGCCGTTGTCGACGACGATCACGGTGACGTCCAGGCGCTGCTCGACGACGGTGATCATCTCCTGCAGCGAGAACATCAGGGCGCCGTCGCCGGTCACCGCGAACGTGGGGCGGCCGGGGTCGGCGAGCCGGGACCCGAGCGCCGCAGGCAGGGCGTACCCGAGGGTGGCGTACGTCGCCATGTACGGCATCGAGTTCGGCCTGGGCACGCGCAGCACGTTCATCAGGCCCCAGTACGCGATCTGCGACGAATCGGTGGTGACGATCGCGTCCGCGGGCAGGGCGGCGGCGATCGCCTCGCCGAGCGCCGCGTTCACGGGCGACAGCTCGTGCACCTCGGCGCGCACGGCCTCGAGGGTCTCGGCGACGCGACCGCCTGTGCGCGGAGCTCCGTCGCCGAGTTCGGTCAGCAGCGCGGAGAGGGATGCCGCGGCATCGCCCACGATGCCCACATCGGCGTTCTGGTTCTTGTCGATCTGCGAGGCGAGCAGGTCGATGCGGATGACCGTGCCGCGGGCGTCGAGCTTGTCGACCCACAGCTCCGCCTCGCCGAGCTTGGACCCGACCACGAGCAGCACGTCGGCGTCGCGGGCGCGGTCGCGGGCTGCGGCCAGGCGCAGGTTGGCACCGAGCGAGAGCGGGTGGTGCTCGTCGAGCACGCCCTTCGCGTTCGCGGTGGTCACGACCGGGGCGCCCAGGCGCTCGGCCACCGCCCGCAGCGCCGCGCCGGCGCGGCGCGATCCGCCGCCGGCGAGGATGACGGGGTCGGTGGCGGCGTTCAGCAGCCGGGCCGCCTCGGTGACGGCGTCGTCGGATGGCGCGGGCGGGGGCGGGAACGCCCGGGCGGCGATGTCGTCGGGAGTGATCCCCTCGGCCTCCTCCTCGAGCAGGTCGAGCGGGACCTCGATGTACACCGGGCGCGGCCGCCCGGTCGCGAACAGCGCGAAGGCGTCGTGCACGGCGGCGACGGCCTCGGCGGCGCTGGACACGCGGCGCCCCCACTCCACGACGGCGGAGGCCGCGGCCAGCTGATCCTTGGTCTCGTGCAGCGTGCCGACGTCGGCGAACTCGCTGCCGCGGGCGGGGCCGGGCGACAGGATGATCATCGGCCGCGACTCGCAGTACGCGGTGCCCGCCGCCGAGAGGGCGTTCAGCAGGCCGGGGCCGCTCGTGGTGACGACGACCCCCGGCATCCCGGTCTGCAGCGACCAGCCGTCCGCGCCGTAGCCGGCGCCCTGCTCGTGCCGGGTCGTCACCGGGCGGATGCCGAGGGCCGGCAGCGGCCGGTAGAACTCCAGGTTGTGGGTGCCGGGGATGCCGAACACGGTGTCGATGCCGTAGCCCCGCAGGACCTCCATGACCACCCAGCCGGTGGTGCGCTTCACGACGGTTTCCATGCCGCTCATCCTTCCTGAGCCTGATGCTTCACGATGCCGTCGACCCAGGTCTCGAGCACCGGGATGGCGGCGATCTCCTCCCCGTCGGTCTCGAGCGGATCGCCGCCGAGCACGACGAAGTCGGCGCGCTTGCCCGGCGTCAGCGAGCCGAGCTCGTCGTCGCGCCCGAGCGAGGCGGCGCCCTCGAGCGTGTGCCCGCGCAGAGCTTGCTCGGCGCTGATCCGCAGGGAGTCCGGCCCCAGCTTGTGACCGCGACGGGTGACGCGGGTCACCGCCGCCTGGATGGCCTCGAGCGGACGGGGCTCGGCGACCGGGGCATCCGAGGAGATCGTGACGGGCACGCCCGCCGCGAGGAACTCGCCCAGCGGGTTGAACCGCTCACCGGGGGTGCCGATGGCCTGCTCCACGCCCTCACCCCAGTTGTAGTAGTGCTGGGTCTGGTTCACCGGGCGGATGCCGAGCTCGGCCATCCTCCGGATCTCCGCCGGGTCGGGCAGGCCGCAGTGCTCGATGCGGTGCCGGGCGTCGGTGTCGGGGCGAGCCGCGAGCGCCTGCTCCAGCGCGTCCACGACCATCCTGATCGCGGTGGGCGACTGCGCGTGGGTGGCGGTCTGCAGACCGGCGAGGTGCGCCTTCTTCACCAGCCCGGCGTACTCCTCCGGCTGGTGGTAGAGCTGCCCGGTGCGGCACGGATCGCCGACGTACCCCTCGGGGAAGTACGCGGTCCAGCCGCCCAGCGTGCCGTCGGCGTAGAGCTTGATGCCCGCCGCGGAGAGGAAGGCGTTGCCGAACGGCCCGGTCAGGCCGAGATCGATCACCTGGTCGAGCAGATGCGAGAGGAAGTACATCGAGACCCGCAGGTGCAGGGCACCGCGGTCGGCGAGAGCCAGATACGCGGCGAACTCGCGCTGCGAGACCTGGGCGTCGCCGATCGTCGTGACGCCGCCGGCGAGGAACTCCCGCTGCACCGCGTCGAGCTGACGCTGGTGCTCGGCGGGCTCGTCGCCGAGATGGAAGTTCGGGCCGTGGTGCCCGACCTTCACGCCGTGCAGCCCGGTGAGCACGTTGCAGGCGGCGTCCGACAGCTCGCCGGTCAGCTCGCCGTCCGCGTCGCGGAAGAACTCGCCGCCCTCGGGGTTGGGGGTGTCCCGGGTGATGCCGTACTTCTCCAGCGTAAAGCTGTTCACCACGCCGCCGTGGCCGGAGGCGTTCATGATGTACACCTCGCGGTCGGTGGCGACCTGGTCCAGTTCCTGCCGGGTGGGGTGCCGACGCTCGGCGAGGTTGCGCTGCTCGTAGCCGTAGCCGCGCAGCGGTGCCCCCGCGGGCAGCGTCGCCGCGCGCTCGGTCATGAGCGCGACGATCTCGGGGATGGAGCCGGCCTTGTCCGGGCCGATGTCGACCCACGTCAGCATCTGCCCGTACATCAGCGGGTGCGCGTGCGCGTCGACGAACCCGGGAACGATCGTCGCCCCCGGCCGGTCGACGCGCGCGTGCTGCAGACCGGCCGCCTCGGCAGCCGACTCGACCTCGGCGATCGTCCCCACGGCGAGGATCCGGCCGCCGGCCGTGAGCATCGCCTCGGCCTGCGGGCGCTGCTCGTCGACGGTGCGGATGGTCTTCGCGGTGATGATCGTCGCCGCCGCGTCGCGGGCGTCGTAGGTGGCCAGTCTGCGCATGTCAGCCCTTCTCGATGTTCCGGATGGCGGTGGTGTCGGTGCGGGCGCGCAGCGACTGGGTCACCGGCGCCGTGTCGGAGTGCTGCGGCGCGAAGAACGTGCCGAACAGGGCGACCAGGCAGAGCACACCGAAGAATCCGACCACGGACCAGAAGTTGCCTGTCGCCGCCAGCAGGGCGGTCGCGATCGCCGGTGACAGTCCTCCCCACACCGCGGCGCCGACGCCGTAGGACAGCGACATCGACGTGTACCGCGCCTGCGGGCGGAACATCTGCGCCATCACCGTCGAGAGCGACGCCCACGCCCCGCTGAGGGTCAGGCGCAGCACCGACACCAGGATGAAGATCAGGGCGATCTGGTGGTTCTGGATCACCAGGACCAGCGGGATGAACACGACGAACGACAGGATGACGCCGAGGTAGATGATCGACTTGCCGCCCCATTTGTCGCCCAGCCAGGCGAGCGGCAGGGTGACGATCGTCTCGACCAGCGAGGCGATGGTCATCGCCCCCAGGATGACGGAGGCGGTGATGCCCACCTCGGGGCTGGTCGCAAAGTTCTGCACGAAGGTCGTGGCGATGACGTATCCGCCCGACGACATGGCGATGATGCAGAAGCCCAGCAGCATCGGCCACCAGTTGTTCTTGACGGCGAACAGCAGCGGGGTGGACTGCTTGTGCCCTTCGATCTTCTCCTCGAAGACCGGCGTCTCCTCGACGCGGTAGCGCACCCAGAGCCCGACGCCGATCAGCACGATGCTGAACAGGAACGGCACCCGCCATCCCCACTCCACGAGGGCGTCGTCGCCCATCGCGGCGAGGATCCAGAACGCGCCGGAGGCCATCAGGGCGCCGAGCGGGTTGCCGAGCTGCGTGAATCCGCCGTAGAACACCTTGAACTTCGGCGGCGCGCTCTCCACCGACATCAGGCTCGCGCCGCCCCACTCGCCGCCGACGGCGAGGCCCTGTGCCATGCGCAGGACGATCAGCAGGATCGGGGCGGTGATGCCGATGCTCGCGTAGCCCGGCAGGCAGCCGACGAGCACGGTCGCGACGCCCATCACCAGCAGGGTGATGGTGAGGGCGGGCTTGCGCCCGAGCTTGTCGCCGATGTGGCCGAAGATGATGCCGCCGAGCGGGCGCATGAAGAACGCGACGGCGTAGGTGCCGAACGAGGCGAGCGTGCCCAGAGCCCGGTCGACCTCGGGGAAGAACACCTGGGGGAAGACGATCGCCGCGGCGGTCGCATACACGTAGAAGTCGTACCACTCGATGGAGGTGCCCGCCATCGCGGCGAAGCCGGCGCGGAGGGCCCGGCGGTGCGAATGCACCGGCGGGTGGGCGGTAGAGGTGGACATACAGGGCTCCCTTGCTCTGTCGGGTGAGGCGGTCGAATGTCCTTCGAGCTGAGCCGACTATAGGCGCGTGCGGAGGCAGATGCTCGCTGGAACGAGGCGGCCGACCGCTGTTCTGCCCATCACTCGGGGCGGACGAACGCCATTCGCGGATAGAATCCTGTTGATCACCGCCGATCTGCGACGAACCCGTGGCAGATCCGGCTTCTTCAGCCATCTCGTGCGAGCGGCACATTCGGGGGTTCCCATGAGCGCAGCAGGCGTCCCGCCGCGCAGACCGGATCGCGACACGGACGATCTCGACGGGAGGCTCATCCACGCTCTGCAGGAGAACGGCCGCGCCAGCATCCAGGAGCTCGCGCACCTGCTCGACCGCCCGCGCGACGTCGTCTCGCAGCGCCTGCGCCTGCTGACCGAGCGCGGCGGGCTGCGCGTGGTCGCCGCCCTCGATCCCGGCTTCGCGGGCCACCACGTGCTCGTCCACGCGATGGTGAGCATCACCGGTCCGGCCCGACCCGTCGCCGAGGAGATCGCCCGTCTCGACGACGCGGTGTTCGTGTCGATGGTGAGCGGGGCGTATCCGCTCGTGTTCGAATCCCGCCACGGCGACGATGGGCGACTGCACGAGATGCTCGACCGGGTGCGGCGCATCCGGTCGGTGCACCGGGTCAGGGTCACCACCTACGCCGAAGTGCTCAAGGGGTTCTTCGTGGCGGACTCGCGCACCGAGATCGTCCTCGACGAGCTCGACCACCGCCTGGTCGCCGAGCTGCAGCACGACGGTCGGGTGAGCTACCGGGCGCTCGCCGACGCGGTCCACCTCTCGCCGTCGTCGGTCCGCTCCCGGGTGAAGCGCCTCATCGACGCCGGTGTGATCCGCATCGCCGCGATCCCCTCGGGAGGGCTCTCTCGCAATCGTGTGGCGGTGGGGGTGGGCATCGCGGTGAACGGCGACGCCGACCCGGTACGGCAGTACATCCTCGGATCGCGGACGATCGACTTCGCCGCGCGATCGCACGGCAGCTACGACTTCATCGCCACGATCGGCGGCTCGTCGACGGCGGGCGTGCTCGGGGTGCTCGAGGAGATCCGCACGCTGCCGCAGGTCGGGGGCCTGGAGACCTGGACTCACCTCGACGTCGTCAAGGAGGACTACGCGCGGTCGCTGGGCCGCGTCGTGTCGGCCTGATCCCCGCGTCCGCCCGCCGCCTCCTCGGACGACGCCCTCGCTTCGCCGATCGCCGCGTCGAGGGCGATGAACTCGGTCAGGGACAGTCGGGTCCCGCCGTTCCAGGCCCGTTCGGCCATCGCCCGCAGCGGCGAACGGATCCCCGCGCTCACCTCGTCGACGGTCTGTGCGTCCGGACGATCCGACCAGATCGCGAACGAGACGCCGCGCAGGAGGGGCGGATAGGGCGCGGCGAGCTCCTGGCGCCGCTCCTCGCCGACGGCCGCGGGCAGATCGGGGAACAGGCCCGGGTGCCAGTCGGCCTCCCAGATCCGCGCCGCGGTCGGGTATCGGTACCCCGCGTTCTCGCCCAGCACGTAGTAGAACAGCGCGTCGTTGACGTTCACGATCCCGTGGCCGGCGGCGACCGCATCGGCGAGCGGGCGCATCCCGGCGTTCCAGTTCGTCCACCAGGTCAGCACGACGGACGGATCCAGCGACACCACGGCGCCGCGCAGCATGCCGTCGTTCCAGGCACGAGGCTCGAGCCCCCGCGACCGCAGGTGCGCGGCGATGTCGTTCACGAAGGCGGTCAGCAGGTCGAATCCGGTGGCGTCCGGCCCGAACCGCTCCCGCGCGGCCGCGGCGAGGCCGGGATGGTCGTCGATGCGGGCGAAGTCGACGAACTCGTCCCCGCCGAGGTTCCACCGCCGGGCGTCGGGGAACACCGGCAGCATGTCGTCGATCAGGCGTCGCGCGAAGTCCCAGGTCTCGGGACGGGCGATGTCGAGCGCGTGGTCCGTGCCCGTGATCGCGGGAGGGGGCGCGTCCGGGCCGTACCCGTCGATCCCCGGCGGCAGGCGCAGCTCCGGATGGGCGGAGAGGACCTGGCGGAGATGGCCGGGCATGTCCAGCGAGGGGACGATCTCCACGTGCAGGTCCGCCGCGACCGCGAGGATCCGTGCCGCTTCGGCGCGGGTGACGTGCTCCGAAGACACGATCTCGGGGAACGCCGCGGACTCCAGCCGGAACCCCTCGTTCTCGGAGAAATGCCACTGCAGGACGTTGATGCCGATGTCCGCCGCGTCGTGGAGCAGCGCGAGGATGCCCGCCGCCCCGAAGTGCTTGCGCCCCGCGTCCAGGTGGAGACCGCGTTCCGTCACCGCCGGGCTGCCGTGCGCGCGCCCCCGGGGCACCCCGCCCTGGGCTCGCAGGTTGTGCAGAAGCTGACGGGTGCCGCGGAACACGCCGCTCGGTGAGGCGCCCCGGACCACGACGTCGTCGCCGACCTCGACGAGGTAGGCCTCCGCTCCCCGCTCCGCGCCCGCGGCGAGCGCCGGATCGATCCGCAGCCGCACGAGCGATGCGGATCCCTCGAGCATCCCCTGCGCGTGCAGGTCGGCGCGGAGGCGCTCGGCCTCGCGTCCCAGACGCGGATCGTCCGCGACGACCCTGACGCCGCTCGGCCGCCATGTCCCGCCGCTCGACGTGAACGCGGCCGGCTGGGGCAGCGCGTGCCAGAGCGGCGCGGTCATCCCTTGACGCTCCCCTCCTCGACGCCCTTGAAGAACTGCTTCTGCAGGACGGCGAAGAGCAGGATGATCGGCACCAGCGCGATCATGGTGCCCGCCGCGATCACGCGCGGGTTGGCCGAGAAGTTCGAGCTGAGGTACTGCATGCCGACCGTCAGCGTGTAGTTCGCCGGGTCCGAGAGCACGACGAGGGGCCAGAGGAAGTCGTCCCACGCGCCGATGAACGCGAACAGCGCGACGACGGAGACCATGCCGCGGATGTTCGGCCACACGATGTGGCGCAGGCGCTGCATGGTGTTGGCGCCGTCGATCGTCGCGGCGTCGAGCGTGTCGGCCGGGATCATCCGGCAGGCCGCCGTCATCAGCAGGACGTTGATCGCAGCGATGGCACCGGGGAGGAAGACGCCCCACAGCGTGTTCGCCAGCCCCAGCGACTTCACGGTCAGGTACTGGCTCGTCAGGGTCACCTCGCCCGGGAGCAGCAGCGTGGAGAAGAAGATCGCCATGACGATCCCCTTGCCGCGGAACTTCAGGCATCCGAGGGCGTAGCCGCCGAGCGTCGCGAACACGATGTTGGTCAGCACGGTCCCGACGCCCACGAGCAGCGAGTGCCATGCATAGTCGAGCACCGGGATCGTGCGGAACACCTCGGCGAAGTTGTCGAGTGTGGGCTCGCTCGGGATCAGTTGGGGCGGGAAGTCGTAGATGTTCTCGGCCGGCCCCTTGAACGAGGTCGACAGCTGCCAGAGGAACGGGAAGACCATGACCCCGAGGATCACGACGAGCAGCGCATACTTGCCGATGAGCCCCGCGAGCGAGGGCTTCATGATGTCCGCGGATCCCCGCACGCGGTACGGGCGGTCGCGGCGCGGCTTCTCCGCGGCGGCGGAGCGCGGGCGGGTCTCGACGGCGGTCATGCCGACACCTCCTCGGGGGTGCGCGCGGCGGCACGGCGGTCGGCGCGGTCGGCGCGCTGCATGGCCCGCTGGTCCCGTCGGGTGCGCCGGTTCTGCAGGGCCTCGCGGATCATGTCGCCGTTGTTCGCGATGCCCACCACCGCCAGGGGCACGAGCGTGAGCAGGAACAGGACGAGGGAGATCGCGGAGGCGTAGCCGATCTGCCCGTTCAACCCCTTGCCCATCGACTGGATGAGCATGACGAGGCTCATGGCGCGGCCGCCGGGCCCGCCGGAGCCGTTGGAGAGGATGTAGAGCTCGGTGAACACCCGCATCGCACCGACGCAGATGAGCACGGACACGAGCATCATCGGCCCGCGGACGCCGGGGACCGTGACGGACCAGAAGCGCCGCCAGACGCCGGCGCCGTCCATCGCGGCCGCCTCGTGCAGCTCGCGGCCGACGTTCCCGAGTGCGGCCAGGTAGACGACCATGTAGTAGCCGAGCCCCTTCCACACGGTCAGGCCGATCGCGCAGCCGATCAGCAGCCACCGATCGGAGAGGAACTCGATCGGCCGGTCGATGAGGCCGAAGAACTTCAGCGCCTCGTTGATCGTGCCGTTGCCGGAGAAGAGGAACTCCCACACGATCGCGACGACGACGGCCGACGCGATCACCGGGAAGTAGAAGGTCGTGCGGAAGAACCCGATCGCGGGGATCTTGCTGTGCACGAGCAGCGCCAGCAGCAGCGGCAGGAACGTGAGCAGCGGCACGCAGACGACGACGTAGACGAGCGACGTCGTCAGCGCGTAACCGAAGCGGTCGTCGGTGAAGAGCTTCGCGAAGTTCTCGAGGCCGACGAACTCGGCCGGGCGGAGGGGGCGGGCGTCGGTGAAGGCGAGACCGATGGTGTTCAGGAACGGCCACAGGGCGAACACGAACACCCAGATCACACCGGGCAGCACCAGCAGGTACGGCGTGTACCAGCGCTGTCTTCTCATGAGCGTCCCCGCCCCCTCCGCATCGTCCGATCAGTCCACGAGGTTCTGCTGGGCGTACTCGACCGCCTTGTCCAGCGCTTCCTTCGGGGTGATGTCGCCCTTGACCGCGAGCGCGATCTGCTGCTTCGCGTAGGTCTCCATCGCCTCGGTGAACTGCGGGGCTCCGAGCATCTTCGCCTTGTCCATCTGGGCGGCGGCGAGATCGGTCGCGACGCCCTGCTGCTCGTTCTGCGCGGTCTCCGCGAACACGGACGGATCGGCGTTGGCCTCGACGGTGCCGGGGAAGAACCCGACGGCGAGCTTGACGAACTCGATCTGGTTCGCGGTGTTCGTCAGGTACTCGGCGAAGGCGAGGGCGGCCGCCGGGTTCTTGGCGTTCGCGGAGACGCTGATGCCCTGGACGAACAGCGGCGGGTTGCCGAACCCGCTGGTGACGGCCACGTTCGGCAGGAGCGTCGGGGCGTTGACCGCGATGTCCTTGTCGATGTAATTCGGGCCGGCCGTGGCCCAGGCCACCGTGCCCTTGTTGAAGTTGTTGATGTTGGCGTTGGCGGTGCCGGCGTTCTGCAGCGCCTCAGGCGTGATCGCGCCGGCCTTGTAGAGGTCCGCGTAGCGCTGGACGATCGCCTCGGCCTCGGGTGTGTTGAAGACGAACTTCCCGTCCTTGACGATGTCGAGCGTGCCGCCGCCGTCGGACACCATGATCTGCAGCGACTTCGGGCTCGGGACGTCGGAGATGGTCTGGACGCCCGCCGCGGCGAGCTTCTCCGCCGCGTCGAGGGTCGCCTGCAGCGTCTCCGGCGGGGCGGTGACGCCGCCCTTGCCGAGCAGCTCGGTGTTCCAGTAGTTCAGCTCGGTGCCGAGGTACCAGGGGAATCCGAACGAGCCCTCGATCCCGTCGTAGGTGTAGGCGTCGACGCCGCCCTCGACGTAGTCGCCGAGCACGGACGACTCCGTCTTCAGGTCCATGAGCTGACCGGCCGAGGCGAGCGAGTACGCGTACTCCGGCGGGAGGTTCACGACGTCGGGCAGCTCGCCGGACTCGGCCTGCTGCAGGACCTTGTCCTCGTAGCCGTCCGCGGGCTGGTCGATCCATTTCACCTTCACGCCCGGGTTCTCCTTCTCGAACGCCTTGACGACGCCGTCGAAGTACGGGGTGAACTTGTCGTTCTTCAGGGACCAGGTCTGGAAGGTGACCTCGCCGGTGACCTCACCGTCGGCTCCCCCTCCCCCGGTCGCCGTGCCTCCGCCGGTGCACGCGCTGAGCGCCAGCGCGGCCGTTGCGGCGATACCCACGGCGAGAGTCGCTCGGATCTTCATGGACGTTCTCCTTCGAAGTGGCCCAGGGGCGCCATCGGATGGGGTGGCGTCCCGTCACTAAAACGATATAGTGACCATAGCATGCCACAAGGACGATGACCCGTCCACTGTGGATTCCGGCGCGAGAGGCACGACCCCTTAAGCCCTTCAGCCACCACGACCCGCTCTCCGAGCCTCGATCCCGTGAAAGGACCGCGATGACCGCGCACCTCCCGGCCGACGCCCCCCTGCGCTTCGGCGCGAACTACACCCCCTCGACCGAGTGGATGCACGCCTGGATGTCGCTGGACCTCGACGCCGTGCGCCGCGACTTCGCCGGACTCGCCGAGCTCGGGCTCGACCACGTCCGCATCTTCCCGCTGTGGACGGTGCTGCAGCCGAACCGGACGCTCATCCGCGAGCGCGCCGTCGACGACGTCCGTGCGGTCGTCGACGCGGCCGGCGAGTTCGGGCTCGACGTGAGCGTGGACGTGATCCAGGGACACCTCTCCAGCTTCGACTTCATCCCGTCCTGGCTGTTCACCTGGCACGACAAGAACATGTTCACCCATCCCGACGCGGTGTCCGGGCAGGTGGCCCTGGTCGAGCGGCTGGGCGCTGCGCTCGGCGACGCCGGGAACTTCCTCGGATTCACCACGGGCAACGAGACCAACCAGTTCTCGGCGAAGACCCACCCCTCTCCGTGGCCGGTCACGGAGGCCGAGGCCGCGGCATGGATCACCGCGCTCCTGGACGCCGCCGACCGCTCGGCCCCGGCGCAGCAGCACGTGCACAGCGAGTACGACGCCGCCTGGTACATGGACGGGCACGGGTTCACGCCCGCGCTGGCCTCGCGACTGGGCGCCATGACCACCGTGCACTCCTGGATCTTCAACGGCACCGCCCAGCGCTACGGCGGCCGGTCCGTCGCCTCCGACCGGCACGCCGAGTACATGATCGAGCTCTCGCGCGCCTTCGCGACGGACCCCCGCCGCCCGATCTGGCTGCAGGAGGTCGGCGCGCCCTCCAACTGCCTCACCCCCGACGAGATGCCGGGATTCCTGGAGGCGACGGTCCGCGCGGCCGTCCGCACGGACGACCTGTGGGGGATCACCTGGTGGTGCTCGCACGACGTGAGCCGGGAGCTCGCGGACTTCCCGGAGCTCGAGTACACACTCGGGCTCGTCGGACAGGACGGCGCGGCCAAGCCCATCGGGCGCCGCTTCGCGGAGATCATCCCCGAGCTGCGCGAGCGCCGCCCCGCTCCGGCCCGCACGCTCGGGATCGTCGTCGAGGTCGACGAGGACGACACTCCCCTCAGCCGCGGCGCCCTCGGCCCCGGCGGCCCCGTCTTCCAGGCCTGGGTGGACGCGTGCACGGACGGCGCGGACCCCGCCTTCGTCACCTCGCGCACCGCCGCCGATCCGGCCGCCCTCGCCGCGCGCGGCATCACGGAGCTGATCCGTCCAGACCTCCGCGGCGCCGTCGACTACGCATCCCAGAACACCGTCGTCTGATCCTGCGCCCCGGCCGCGTCGCGCGCCGGCACGCGTCATGCGCCATCGGGACGCGTCATGCGCCGTGGCGCCGCGTCGCGCGCCGTGGGGACGCGTCGTGCGCCGTGGCGGAGATCCGCGCTTCGTGCGGAGATCCGCGCTTCGGGCGGAGCCGTCCGGCGCCGGCGGAGAAGTGCGCTTCACACGGACGCCAGCGCGATATCCGTCCGTATCAGGGGCACTTCTCCGCGTCCCGGACATCCTCAGGCCCACGGGTCGCGAAAGGACGGGAGAAACACCGGACACCGGATGCGGAGATCCGCGCCTCCCGCGGAGAACAGCGCAGGACCCGTCCGCGCGAAGCGGGGTTCTCCGCGCGACGGGCGGCACGCCGAACCAACGGTGGTTCTCCGCGCGACGGGCGGTACACCGGACGCCTGATGCGGAGATGCACGCTTCCCGCCGAGAACAGCGCAGGATCCGTCCGCACGAAGCGCGAACCTCCGCACGAAGAGCGATCCTCCGCATGAAGGGGCGGACCGGGATCAGCGGGGGGCGGCGGTGCTCTCGCGGATCGTGAGCTCCGGAAGCGGGCCCGAGCGGGCGGGAAGGACCTCAGGCGTCTCGATCTGCTCCAGCAGGAACTCCGCCGCGCCCTCCCCGAGCGCGAAGGTGTCGCGGGTCAGGCAGGTGATCGACGGGTGCACGAGCCCCGTCACCACCGAGTCGTCGAAGGACGCCAGGGACAGGACGCTCGGCACCGCGACGTCCATCTCCTGCGCGACGCGAAGGCCGGCGATCGCCATCACGTCGTTGTCGTACACGATCGCGGTCGGCCGCTCGGCGCGGCTCAGCAGCGCCCGGGTCGCCGAGGTGGCCGCCGCCGGCGAGAAGTCCGTCACCAGCGTCTCGCCGGCCACCCCGCGCGCGGACAGCTCGCCGAGCACCTCGGCGCGCATCCGCGTGTGCTGGAACTCCCCCGGGCCCGACACGTACGCGATGCGGGAGTGCCCGAGCGCGGCGAGGTAGTCGAACAGGCTGTGCGCGGCGCGGCGGTCGTCGAGCCAGATGGCCGCGGGCTCGTCCGCCGCCGACGGACGGGATCCGATCACGACCGCGGGGAGCGGGAGCTCCGTCAGCAACGTCAGTCGCGGATCGTCGTCGTGCGGGTCGATCACGATGACCCCGTCGACCTGGTTCGCGCTGCGCCAGCGCCGGTAGGTCGCCATCTCCTCCTCGATCGAGGACACGAGGACCATCTGCATCGACATCCGCCGCGCGCCCAGCGCCGACTGGACGCCGGCGATGAGGTCGGTGAAGAACGCCTCCGTGCCGAGCGTGCGGGCCGGGCGGTTGACCGCGAACCCGACGACCCCGGCGCGCGAGCCGACGAGGGCCCGCGCCGCGGAGCTGGGCTGCCACTGGTGCGCCTCGGCGATGTCGAGGATCCGTTGGCGCGTCTGCTCGCTCACACCCGGGCGCCCGTTGAGCGCGAAGGACACCGCGCCGGGGGACACTCCCGCCAGGCGCGCGATGTCCGCGATGGTGACGCGCTTCGCCCGTGACATAGACTCACCGTACTAGATCGTTTTAGTTCCTCTCGGAACTCCCGGCCGGACGGAATACGATGTCCGGACGTTCCCCACATTCTGGCACCGCGAAGGAGCGCCTCCATGCACGAAGAGACCTCGCTGACCGTCGGCCGCGCGAACCGCGTCCTGACGGAGCGCATCCGCCCGGCGATCCACTCCGCGCGGGTGCCGCTCGAGATCTCCGCCCATGCCCTCCCCGGCGAGCCGATCGCGCCGGCCGACGGCCTCGGGCTGGACTACGAGCCGTTCGCGGCGGGACAGCAGTGGGGACCCGCGTGGGGCACCACCTGGTTCCGCGTCCGCGGCGAGGTCCCCGCCGAATGGGCCGGTCGGCGGGTCGAGGCCGTGATCGACCTCGGCTTCGACGTGAACATGACCGGCTTCCAGTGCGAGGCGCTCGTGTACCGCCGAGGCGCGGACGGCGAGCCGGTGCCGGTCAAGAGCCTCAACCCCCGCAACCAGTGGGTGCCCGTGGTCCCCGCCGCGGAGGGCGGCGAGTCGGTCGAGCTGTTCCTGGAGGGGGCGTCGAACCCCGTGCTCCTCGACTACCACCCCTTCCTCCCCACCCAGGAGGGCGACATCCGCACCTCCTCGCCCGAGCCGCTGTACCGGATCCGCCACATGGATCTCGCCATCTTCGAGTCCGAGGTGTTCGAGCTCGCGCTCGACGTGGAGGTCCTGCTGGAGCTGCAGGCGGAGCTTCCGGAGACCTCGCCGCGGCGCATGCGGATCCTCCAGGCCCTCGACGACGCCCTGGACGTCCTCGACCTGCAGCGGATCACCGACACCGCCGCGGACGCCCGCGCGCGGTTGGCCCCGGCGCTGGAGTCGCCGGCCGACGCCAGCGCGCACCGGATCGCCGCCGTCGGGCACGCGCACATCGACTCGGCGTGGCTGTGGCCCGTTCGCGAGACCATCCGCAAGGTCGCCCGCACCACCTCCTCCATGACGACGCTCCTGGAGGAGGAGCCGGAGTTCCGCTACGGGATGTCCAGCGCGCAGCAGTACGCCTGGGTCAAGGAGCACCGGCCCGAGGTCTTCGCCCGAATCAAGGACGCCGTGGCCGAGGGACGCTTCCTGCCGCTGGGCGGCATGTGGGTGGAGTCGGACACCGTGATGCCCACGGGCGAGTCGCTCGTGCGCCAGTTCTCCCACGGGCAGCGCTTCTTCGAGCGCGAGTTCGGAATCCGCTCGCGCGGCGTCTGGCTCCCGGACAGCTTCGGCTACTCCCCGCCCTCCCGCAGCTCATGCGCCGGGCCGGCTTCGAGTGGTTCTTCACGCAGAAGATCTCCTGGAACCAGCGCAACGTCTTCCCGCACCACACGTTCGACTGGGAGGGAATCGACGGGTCCCGCATCTTCACGCACTTCCCGCCGATGGACACCTACAACTCGCAGCTGAGCGGGATGGAGGTCGCCAAGGCGTCGCGCCAGTTCAAGGAGAACCGCGTCGCGACCATGTCGATCGCCCCGGTCGGCTGGGGCGACGGCGGCGGGGGCACGACCCGCGAGATGACCGGCAAGGCCGCGCGCATGGCGTCCCTGGAGGGCGCCGCGCGGGTGGAGTGGAAGCACCCGGACGACTTCTTCGACGACGCCAAGGCCGAGCTGCCGGATCCCGCCGTCTGGGTCGGGGAGCTGTACCTGGAGCTGCATCGCGGCACCCTCACCAGCCAGCACGCGACGAAGGCCCTGCACCGCTGGGCGGAGCAGGCGCTGATCGAGGCGGAGCTGTGGGCGGCGACCGCCGCCGTGCGCCGCGGGACGCCCTATCCCCACGACGAGCTGGACCGGCTGTGGCAGCTGGTCCTGCTGCACGAGTTCCACGACATCCTCCCCGGCACCTCCATCGCCTGGGTGCACCGCGAGGCCGTCGAGGTGCTCGGCGGCGTGCTGGACGATGCCCGCGGGATCTCCGACGCCGCACGGCGTGCTCTCGCTGGCGAGGGCGATCGGCGCATTCGCTTCACGCCGACCTCGGTCGGTCTCGGCGCCGGAGCCGTGGCGCTCGGCGCCGCCGCCGTCGATGCGTCGGATGCGGCGGCCACGCTGACCGAGGAGGACGGCGGCTTCCGCCTGGAGAACGAGCTGGTGTCGATCCTCGTGTCCGCCGAGGGGCTCATCACCTCCGCGGTGGACCGCGCGAGCGGGCGCGACGCGATCCCCGCGGGCCGGCCAGCGAACCTGTTCCAGCTCCACCAGGACTTCCCGAACATGTGGGACGCGTGGGACATCGACCGGTACTACCGCAACCGCGTCGAGGACCTCACCGGGGTGTCCTCGATCTCTGCCTCGGTGGAGGGCGGCGCCGCCGTGGTGGTCGTGGAGCGGGCGTTCTCGGAGTCGCGGCTGACCCAGACGATCGTGCTGCAGCCGGGATCGCGGACCGTCCTGCTGCGCAACGACATCGATTGGCACGAGACCGAGAAGCTCCTGAAGCTCGCGTTCCCGCTGGACGTGTTCGCGCGCGAGACGCTGGCGGAGACGCAGTTCGGGTTCCAGCGCCGGGCCACGCATGTGAACACGAGCTGGGAGGCGGCGAAGTTCGAGACGTCCATGCACCGCTTCGTGCTGGCGCAGGAGGAGGACTTCGGCGTCGCGCTCGTGAACGACTCGATCTACGGCTACGACACGAGCCGCGAGGTCGAGGGCGACGACGTCACCACGACGGTCCGCCTGTCGCTGCTGCGCGCCCCGCGTTTCCCCGATCCCGAGACCGACCACGGGTCCCACGAGATCGAGGTCGGCCTGGTCGTCGGCGCCGACGCGGCGATCGCCACCGCCGAGGGCATCCGGATGAACGCGCTGCCCACCGAGGTGCGCGGAGCGGACGAGGTCGAGCCCCTCGTCCGGGTGACCGGCCCGGGGATCGTCGTCTCGAGCGTCAAGCTCGCGGACGACCGCTCCGGGGACGTGATCGTCCGCGTGTACGAGTCGCTCGGACGACGCACGACCGGCGAGGTCGAGGTCGGCTTCCCCCACGACGGGATCCGCGAGGTGACCCTGATCGAGGACGAGCTCGACGAGCCCCGCACCGGCGGCGCGCTGAACCTTCGCCCGTTCGAGGTCAGGACGCTCCGCATCTCCCGCTCCTGACGGCTCACCGTCCCTGGTTCCCGTCGCACTTCCGTCGAAACCCCTCCTGGCCGCCGAGACCCCCTCGGAATCGCGCGTTTCAGGAGGGGTTTCGGCACGCAGAGGGGGTTTCGGCGCGAGGTGGCGCGTTACTCCGCCGCGATCTCGATGACGGAATGTTCGCGAGCCGCGTTTGCCAGTCGCCCGTCGAGTGTCAGCAGCGGACATCGGAACGTCTCCGCGAGCGCGATGTAGCTCGCGTCATAGGCGGAGAAGTTCTGCCGGAGGGCGAGGACACGCGGAACAAGCGGGAGGGAAGGGTGCAGTCCGATCGGCAGACGAGCAAAATCGGCGGCGGCGATGCCCACTGCATGATCGGTGAGGTGGCCGCCCAGATTCAGGCCGCGCAATGCCGATGCGACCTCAAGAGGCAGCAGATCGGGTGCGATCAGGCGTTCCCCGAGCAGGCGAGCGTGCAACGCGGGAGTGGAGCCCAGTTCAGTGATCAACTCGACGACGACCGACGAATCGATGACGATCATCGACCGTGTCTGCCATCGTGAATCGCCTTGATGATCGCCTCGCGCGGAACGTGCTGCGGCGGGCGCTGAGAGAACTCTGCGAGCAGTTCGGCCATTGTCGGCGTCGCCGCCATCTCGGTCAGCTCCGCCGTCAAGTACTGCTGCAGCGATTGTCCACGCGCCTCGGCCCGTGCCAACAGCACGGAGTGCACCGCCGAGTCGAGGTTCCTGATCAGTACGTTCGGCATGCTTACAGTATGCATGCATGCCCTCCCTTCGGGATAGGCCGGAGGACCGCGGGCGCCGTCCGCAGGCGATCATGACCGTCTCCTTCTCAGGCAAAGTACGCGTCCCGCCCTCACGATGATGGCGATGTCACGGAGACCGTGGACAAGCCCCGCCGTTGCGTCGTTGTGCAGGAGAAATTGCCGCCCCGGACCCGTCCCGGCTCTCCGGTTCCCGTCGCACTTCCGTCGAAACCCCTCCTGGCCGCCGAGACCCCCTCGGAATCGCGCGTTTCAGGAGGGGTTTCGGCGCGCAGAGGGGGTTTCGGCGCGGGGTGGGATGCGTCCGACGTGTCAGGCGTCGAGAACACGCGGGCGCGACGCGGGAGCGGCACGCAGCCCGAGCACGATCGCGATCCCCCCGAGCAGCGCCGTCAAAACCGGCGGGAGGAAGACGAGGGCGAACCCGAGCAGCCCGGAGTCCGTCACCGGAGACAGGAATCCGGCGGCGAGAACGACGACCCAGACGACCAGACCACCGGCCGGTGCCCAACTCCAGAAGCGTGGCCACGCCCGGATGATGCCGATCAACAGGACCACGACGACCGTCAGCACGGCCAGCACCACCTGATACGGGAAGACGATGCTCTTCCACGAGGATTCCTCGGCGTGCGGGTTGGCGGGATCGTCGAGAACGAACCCGGAGACGAAGCGAGCCGCCCAGGGGCTCGCGAGCACGACCTGAAGGATCACCAGGAGGGTTGCGACCGGCCGGCGCGCCGTGAGGCTTCCCGCCCGACCCAGGCCGATGACCAGGACCAGGACTCCGAGCGCCCACAGCGCGTCCTTCGCGAGGTGGATCCCGGCGAGAGGACCGCGCGCGACCAGGGCCACGACCGCGGACAGGACGAGAAGCAGGCCGCCGGCCACCCAGGTGCGGCGCCGGGAACGGGCGTCCGGATCCTCGTTCGTCACCGTCCCTCGTCCGTCGTCGTCGCCCACGACATCACCCGCCGTAGCGGGCGGCGATCTCCTCGGTGAGGGCGGGCCAGATC
The DNA here is from genome assembly GCF_001552355.1 of Microbacterium resistens NBRC 103078. GTDB lineage: Bacteria > Actinomycetota > Actinomycetes > Actinomycetales > Microbacteriaceae > Microbacterium > Microbacterium resistens. The sequence goes on along the minus strand of NZ_BCRA01000028.1, from coordinate 11,027 downwards.
CGCTTGTGGTCCTCTCCGAACGGCACGCCGGACAGGAACGCGGCGGCCAGGTCCCGGGACCGGTCGACGAAGAGGAAGCTCCCCTGCGCGCCGAAGTGGCCGGCGGTCTCCGGCGGGAAGGAGTCGGCCAGCCAGTGCGGGGACTTCACACCCTTGCGCTCGAACCCGAGACCCCACTGGTTGTCCGGATACGAGCCGTATCCGGGCACGAGCCCGGGCAGCCCCTCGCGCGACACCCGCAGCGCCAAGTCGCGGAGCTCGGCCGGGATGAGCGTGGGGCGCAGCACCTCGCGGCCGAAGACGAGCAGATCCGTGATGGAGGAACGCGCCCCGGCGGAGGGGCGACCGGTCACGTCCGTCTCCGTCATCCCGAGCGGCGCGACCACCTCGCGGGCCATCCACTCGGCGAAGGGCATGCCCGCGGCCTCGGCGACGACGTCCGCCAGGAGGTCGAATCCCACGTTGGAGTAGATGCGGCGCTCCCCCGGTGCGCGCTGCGGATCGTCTCCCTCGAACGGCAGGCCGCTGGTGTGATCGAGCAGATGGAGCACCGTCGATCCCTCGGGCCCGGCCGGGTCGTCGAAGTCCAGGAGACCGTGGTCGATCGCCACGAGCGCTCCCCAGGCCGTGAGCGGCTTGGTCACCGAGGCCAGCGGAAGCACCTGGTGCGGGTCGCCCTGGATCGCGAGGGTTCGGTCGGCGTCCGTGACACCGATCAGGGCCGGGTGCGGGAAGCCGTCGGTCGCGGCGAAGGTCGTCGTCTCCACGCAGCCATCGTCCCATGCGGCGGCGCGGCGGTCATCGCGGAGCCCCGGTCCAGACGTCTGAACCGGGGCTCCGCGGAAGGGATCAGGCGCCGCGCAGGCGCTCCGCGAGGTACGCGTCGAGCTGGTCCAGCGCCACGCGCTCCTGCGCCATCGTGTCGCGGTCGCGCACGGTGACCGCGCGGTCCTCCAGCGAGTCGAAGTCGATGGTGACGCAGTACGGCGTCCCGATCTCGTCCTGGCGACGGTAGCGACGGCCGATCGCCCCGGCGTCGTCGAAGTCGATCACCCAGTGCCCCCGCAGGTCGTCGGCGACCTCGCGCGCCAGCGGCGAGAGCTTCTCGTTGCGCGACAGCGGAAGAACGGCGACCTTGATGGGCGCCAGCCGCGGGTCGAGCTTCAGCACCGTCCGCACGTCCGTCCCGCCCTTCGCGTTCGGAACCTCCTCCTCGCGGTAGGCGTCCACGAGGAACGCCATCATCGCGCGGGTGAGGCCGAAGGACGGCTCGATCACGTACGGGGTGTACCGCTCGCCGGAGGCCTGGTCGAAGTACGTCAGGCTCTGGCCGGACACCTCGGAGTGACGGTTGAGGTCGTAGTCGGTCCGGTTGGCGACGCCCATGAGCTCGCCCCACTCCTTGCCCGGGAACCCGAAGCGGTACTCGACGTCGATCGTGCCGGCCGAGTAGTGCGCCCTGTCCTCCTCCGGGACGTCATAGCGGCGCATGTTGTCGGGATCCACGCCGAGGTCGACGAACCAGTCCCAGCACTTCTCCACCCAGTGCTCGAACCACTCCTGCGCCTCGGCCGGAGGGGTGAAGTACTCGATCTCCATCTGCTCGAACTCGCGCGTGCGGAAGATGAAGTTGCCGGGGGTGATCTCGTTGCGGAACGCCTTGCCGACCTGCCCGATGCCGAACGGCGGCTTCTTGCGGCTGGCGGTCAGCACGTTGGCGAAGTTCACGAAGATGCCCTGCGCGGTCTCCGGGCGCAGGTAGTACATGCCGGACTCGTCGTCCACGACGCCGAGGTAGGTCTTGACGAGGCCGGAGAACGCCTTGGGCTCGGTGTACTGCCCCTTGGTCCCGCAGTTCGGGCACGGCACCTCGGCCAGTCCGCCCTCGGCGGTGCGGCCCTTACGGGCCTCGAAGTCCTCGACGAGGTTGTCCGCGCGGAAGCGCTTGTGGCAGTGGAGGCACTCCACGAGCGGGTCGGTGAACGTCTCGACGTGTCCGGAGGCCTCCCACACGCGCTTCGGGAGGATGATGCTGGAGTCCAGGCCCACCATGTCGCCGCGGCCGCGGACGAACGTCTGCCACCACTGGCGCCGGATGTTCTCCTTCAGCTCCGTGCCGAGGGGGCCGTAGTCCCACGCGCTCCGGGATCCTCCGTAGATCTCCCCCGCTTGGAAGACGAACCCACGGTGGCGGGCGAGGCTGATGACCTTGTCGAGGCGGGACTGTTCGGCCATGGCGGCTCCAATGGTCGTGAGCGGAGGATCGTCCGGCGATGCCGGTGATGCCAATCCTATCCGCGGGGCGCCTCCCCCTCCGGCGCTTCCCCGGCCGCCTGCGCCGCGCGGGCGGCGGCTGCGGCGCGCTGCAGCCAGGCGGGCGTCGTTCCCGGGCGAGCCAGCGGGATGAGCAGCCCCGCGGAGCTGTCGGCGACGAGCTGCTCCGCTCGGCGCACGCGGGTCGCGGGCTGCTTCGCGGTCGCGATCCAGTGACGCACGACCTTGCGGTACCCGGGGGTGGACGCGGCGAGGAAGGCGACCGTCGCCGGGGACGCGTCGATGATCCGCTGCACCTCCGGCTCCAGCTCGGCCTCGGCGTTCTCGTGCGAGTACGTGCCGGTGCGATCCGCCCGTCGCGCCTCGAACGCGGCGAGGCCCGCCGGCGTCATCCGGCCCTCGGCGCGCAGCCGCTCGACGTGGGCGACGTTGACCTCGGACCACGTGCTCCCCGGGCGCCGCGGCGACCACCGCTGCCGGCGGCGGTCGTCGTCCACACGCTGGGAGACCGAGTCGATCCACCCGAAGCACAGCGCCTCGAGGACGGCGTCGGCCCAGGAGAGGCCGCGTTCCGCCTCGGGGACGTGGGCCTTGCGCAGCTCCATCCACAGCTCGCCGGCCGTGTCGTGGTTCTGCTCCAGCCACGCCCGGAACTCGGCGGCATCGGCGAAGAAGACCGCCGGCCGGTCGGCGCTGCCGCCCGGCCGCCCCGCAGGCACCGGGCGGGCGTCGCTGTCGTTCATCCCGCCAGGATGCCACGAGCCCCCGACATCGCGGTGTCCGATGCCGGTGGCAGGATCGCGGCATGGAACAACGAGTGAGCTTCCTGACCCTGGCTGTCGCCGATGTCGCCCGCAGTCGCGCCTTCTACGTCGAGGGTCTGGAGTGGCGGCCGATCTTCGAGGCGGACGACGTCCTCATGCTCCCGGTCGCGGACCGCGTGATCCTCTCGCTGTGGTCGGTCGCGGGGTTCGCGGAGGAGATCGGGGAGGCCCCGGCTCCCGGGCTGGCTCCGGTCACCCTGGCGCACAACGTCGCGAGCGAGGCCGAGGCGGACGCCGTGCTCGCCGAGGCGGCGGCGCTCGGCGCTGACGTCCGTCCCGCCGTGCGTCGTGAGTGGGGCGGGTACTCCGGATACTTCGCCGACCCCGACGGCTTCCGTTGGGAGGTCGCGGTCAACCCCGGGGAGACCGGCGCGTTCGTGCTTCCCCGTCCGTGACGCGGCGGGGCAGGGCGAGGTCGCCCGCTGTCACTGCGCGAACAGGTAGCCCCGCTCGACGTCGAAGCCCACGATCCGCAGACCACGGCCGAGGGTCTCCTCCATCCGGGTGCGCAAACGCATCCGCCACTCGTGCGCGGCCTCCGGATCGGACGTGCGCATCGCCTCGATGTCCGCCGGGATCTCCACGGTCTCGACGACGGTGTCCTCGGCCGGGGGCTTGGCGATGTCGGCGAGCGCCCATTCCACGTCCAGGCGGTCGCTCTCGTCCCCCGCGTCCCCGCCGCCGAAGATCCCGTAACGGTTGACCGAGTAGCCGGTCACGCGCGCCCCCAGCACGGTGAGGAAGAAGTGCGCGTTGCGGGCGACGAGCGGATCGAAGGTCCACGTGATCCGCCCGACCTCGCGGGAGAAGGCCCACTGGCGCTGGTGCTCCTTGAGCTCGCGACCCCAGCCGCGTCCCCGATACTCCGGCAGCAGGGCGGTGATGTGCGAGTGCATCGTGCGCCGCCCGGGCTCCCCGAAGAACGCGATCGACGCGCCAACCATGCGCTCCTCGCCGCCGTCGCTGTCGAACAGCCCCACGACGTAGTTGCCCGACTGCTGCAGCGCCCGCAGGGTGCCGGCGTCGATGACGCGCTCGGGTCCGCGGATCGAGTCCAGCAGGCCCTGCGCATCCAGGATCAGTTCGACGGTGTCAAGATCACGCACGGTTCGCACGCCCCCAGTCTGCCCCTCCCCGCCCCCAGGACGAAACGCGCGCCCTGCGCGTCGGAGTCGCGGTCGGTCACCCCCTCCTTCGATACCGGGGCGGTGCCGCGGATCACCGGCGAGGGCACCTCGTCATTCGTGCCGACGCCGACCGTGCATCTGCACCGCGATGCCCGCCCGTCGGGCTCCCTCCGCGAACCTGTCGTCATAGGTCCAGACCTCATGGGCGCCGAGCGCGATGGCGGTGGCGAGGTGAATCGCATCACGTGTTCGCACCACCGGCGGTTCGAGGGTTCGCGCGAAGGCGAGCACCACATCCGTGATCGGCGCAACGCCGACTCCGCTCAGCGCGTCCGGCACCGCGTGGTCTGCGGCGTCCCCGTCGAATCGAGATCGCAATGCGCGCGAGACCTCGACCTCCGCCAGTCGGGAGGTCATGAGCGTCGCGGCGTCATCGACGGCGAGGCGAAGCGCATCCGCCAGGGAGTCGGATTCGTCCTCGGCGACGACGCGCTTTATCAGCGCGCTCGTGTCGATGTAGAGGATCCTCACGCACGCTCCTCGCGCAGATCGTCGAGGACGCTCTGGATCGTGACCCCGTCCGGCAATGACAGGGACGCCCGCACATCGCGAAAGGGCACCGCCGGCGGATGCGCCCAGTCCGGATAGAAGGGCCGACGCGTGCCCCCACCGAACCCGAGATGCTCCGCGACCGCCCGGCGGACGATCTCCTGCTGACTGATGCCGGTCCGAGCCGATTCGGTCTTGAGGGCCGCTGCGGCTTCGGCACCCAACCTCAGGTTCATAGCCATACGTGATGGTACCACTCAGGGCATCGAGTGGTACCACTTCGCGGCCCGGCTCGCCCGATCCCGGATCCGCGCGCAACATATTCTGGAATGATGAGCACCCCGCAGAAGACCCGTGAATCCGGCGATCGCGACACCCGGTTCTTCGGACAGCCGTGGGCGCTCGCGCACGTGTTCGGCGTGGAGATGTGGGAGCGCTTCAGCTTCTACGGCATGCAGGGCATCCTGCTGATCTACCTGTACTACTCGGTCACCGACGGCGGTCTCGGCATCCCGCAGGGCATCGCCGGCGGGATCGTCGGTGCCTACGGCGGATCCGTGTACCTGTCCACGATCCTCGGCGCGTGGGTCGCGGACCGCCTTCTCGGATCCGAGCGGACGCTGTTCCTCAGTGCGATCGTCATCATGGCCGGACACCTCGCCCTGGCCTTCCTCCCCGGCGTGGTCGGCGTCGGCGTCGGCCTCGTGCTGGTCGCCATCGGCTCCGGCGGGCTCAAGGCGAACGCGACCGCCGTCGTGGGCACGCTGTACTCGGAGAAGGACACCCGCCGCGACGCCGGCTTCTCCCTCTTCTACCTCGGGATCAACCTGGGCGGATTCCTCGGCCCCATCCTCACCGGCCTCATGCAGTCCACGCTCGGCTTCCACTTCGGCTTCGGCATCGCGGCCGTGGGCATGGCCGCAGGTCTCCTCCAGTACTCGTTCGGCCGGCGCGCGCTCCCCGAGGCCGCGCGCCGGGTCGCCAACCCGCTTCCCGCCCGTCGCTACCCGCTCGTCGGGATCATCGCGGCGGCCGCGGTCCTCCTCGTGGTCGCCCTCGTGCTCGCGGGGGTCATCCGCGCCGACAACCTGTCCACCATCGTGATCATCGGCACGCTCGCGGCGACGGTGGCCTACTTCGCCGTGATCCTCGGGAGCCGTCGCATCGACGCGACCGAACGCTCGCGGGTCTGGGCGTTCCTGCCGCTGTTCATCACCAGCGTGGCGTTCTGGTCGCTGTACCAGCAGCAGTTCACGGTCCTCACCGTCTACTCCGACGCCCGCCTGAACCGTGACCTGTTCGGCTGGGAGATGCCGGTGTCGTGGGTGCAGTCGATCAACCCGGTCTTCATCATCGTGCTCTCCGGCGTCTTCGCGGCCCTGTGGACGAAGCTCGGCGCCCGCCAGCCGACGACCCCGGTCAAGTTCGCCCTCGGAGCGATCATCATGGGCGCGGCGTTCCTGCTGTTCCTGCCGTTCGCGGGCGGCGCGGACAACTCCACGCCGCTGCTCGCGATCGTGGGCATCCTGCTCGTCTTCACGATCGCCGAACTGCTCCTGTCGCCCATCGGCCTGTCCGCCGCCACGAAGCTCGCCCCGGCCGCCTTCCACACGCAGATGGTCGCGCTGTTCTTCCTGTCCGTGGCGCTCGGCACCGCGATCTCGGGCTGGCTCGTGCAGTTCTACGACCCGACGAACGAGGTGCCGTACTTCTCGATCCTCGGCGGCATCGCGATCGTCGTGGGCCTCGGGCTGTGGATCAGCGCCAAGCCGGTGCTCGCCCTGATGAAGGGCGTGCGCTGAGTCCGGTCAGAACGCGTACTCCATGAGCTCCACGCCCAGGATCCGGAAGGCGTCGTGGGCGCGGAGGCGGTGCATGATCGACAGGTCGTCGAAGCACACGATCAGCGCGTAGGCGACTCCCGCGCGCGGCCCTGCGAGCACCCCGGCCTCGACGCGGACCCCGTCCTCCCGACCGGTCTTGTTGACGAACAGGATCCCGTGCGAGTCGTTCTCGTGCGCGAACGGGTCCAGACCGGTCGCGGCGGCCACGAGGCTCAGATCGTGGTTCAGGCTCAGCCACTCGGACACCTGCGCGCTGACCGCCGCATCGACGACCCGCGAGTTCACCAGGTCGGCGAACAGGCGCGCCAGCTCCCCCGCGGTGCCGACGGCGAGGTGCGGAGCGTCATCGGGCCCCCGCCGGTCTCGCGTGCGGTCGAGCAGCGCCAGGCGCTCCAGTCCAAGCTCCTCGATCCGCGCCCGGACCCGGTCCAGGCCCACGTGGTCGAGCAGGGCGTTGACGGCGATCGGATCCCCCACCGCCGCCGCGAGAGTCGCGAGATCCGTGAGCGGGAGCGCCGGTGCCCGCAGATGCTGCCACACCCCGCCGATCGCGACCTGCTCGAGCTCCGCCCGCTCCACGACTTCCAGCGGGTCGATGCGGCCGGTCTCGAAGGCGGCCGCGGTCTCCACGAGCAGCGGCACGACCCCGAGGCCCCCGATCGGCAGCGTCACGTGGTCGTCGCCGGCGAGCACGCGTTCGCCGTGGTCCAGGTCGACGACGTGCACGGCGACCTGCGCCCCGGACTCGACCAGCCCTTCCAGGGCACGAAGGGTCGCGTCGAAGGAGCGGCGGCCGATCGCGGCGCGACGCGGAAGTCGTCGGGACGACCGCTGCGATCGGCGCAGGGCCGTGGACGGCGAAGGCTTGGGGGAGGTGCCCACGCGGATTCCTTCCGAGAAGGAGAGGGGGAGGTCGGCGCACGAGGACATCGGTCGCACGGCTGCCCGCACGTCCCACGTCCCCCCGCGCCAGGGCTATCGTAACCCGCGCATGCGGCCGCCGACAGGGTTCGTCGGCGACCGCATCGGCGTCACCAGATGGTGACGCGCTGTGCCGGATCGAGCCACAGCCGGTCGCCTTCCGCGACGCCGAACGCCTCGTAGAAGGCGTCGATGTTGCGAACGATCTGGTTGCAGCGGAACTCGTTCGGCGAGTGGGGATCGACGGTGAGCAGGCGAATGGTCTCCGCCTCGCGGCTCTTCTGCTGCCAGGTCTGCGCCCACGACAGGAACAGGCGCTGGACGCCCGTGAGACCGTCGATCTCCGGCGCGGCCTCGCCCCGGAGGGAGAGCTCGTAGGCCTTCAGCGCGATGCCGAGACCGCCGAGGTCCCCGATGTTCTCGCCGATCGTCAGGGCGCCGTTGACGTGGTGGTCGCCGCTCAACCCCTCCGGCACGAGGGCGTCGTACTGGGCGATGAGCGACCCGGTGCGCTCCTCGAACGCGGCGCGGTCGGCGTCCGTCCACCAGTCCTGGAGCCGGCCGTCGCCGTCGTAACGGCTGCCCTGGTCGTCGAATCCGTGCCCGATCTCGTGCCCGATGACCGCGCCGATGCCGCCGTAGTTGGCGGCGCTGTCGCGGGCGGCGTCGAAGAACGGGTACTGCAGGATCGCCGCGGGGAACACGATCTCGTTCATCAGCGGGTTGTAGTACGCGTTGACCATCTGCGGCGGCATGAACCACTCGTCGCGGTCGATGGGCTTGCCGACCTTGCCCACGGTGCGGTCGTGCTCGAACGCGGCGGCGCGTCCGGCGTTGCCCACGAGGTCGTCCGCCGAGATCTCGACGGCGGTGTAGTCGCGCCAGGTCTGGGGGTGGCCGATCTTCGGGGTGAAGGTCGCGAGCTTGGCGAGCGCCCGCTCGCGGGTCTCCGGGCTCATCCACTCCAGCTCGGAGATGCTCTGCCGATAGGCCTCGATGAGGTTCGCGATGAGCTCGTCCATCGCCTCCTTGGCGGCCGGGGGGAAGTGGCGCTCCACGTACACCTTGCCGACCGCGTCGCCGAGCGAGCCCTCCACGAGGGAGACGCCCCGCTTCCAGCGCTCGCGGATGGTGGGGACGCCGGTGAGCTCGGTGCCGTAGAAGGAGAAGTTCTCGGCGACGATCTCGTCCGTGAGGAACCCGGCCAGGCCGTGCACGACCTTCGCGCGCAGCCACGCCTTCCAGTCGTCCAGACGCCCCGGGACCAGCAGCGAGCCCAGGCCTTCGAAGAAGCTCGGCTGGTAGACGACGACCTCGTCGAACGCCCCGGGGTTGGCGGGCGCGACCGTCTCCCGCCACGGGGCGAGGTCGACGCCGACGAGCTCCTGGAACTCGGCCCAGGTGCGGAGGTTGTACGTCTTCACGGCGTCGCGGCTCGCCACGTTGTCCCAGTGGTGGGCCGCGATCTCGTGCTCCAGCGCGAAGGAGCGCTCCGCGTCCCCGGCCGGATCGGCGATCCCGGCGAGCCCGAGCAGGCGCTCGACGTGCGCCCGGTACGCGGCACGCGTGTCCGCGAAGGTGTCGAGACGGTAGTAGCTCTCGTCGGGGAGGGACAGCCCCGCCTGAACGACGAACGGCACGTAGCGCTCCGGGTTCCCGGGATCGGGCTCGACGTAGAGGCCGATCAGCGCGGCGACGCCGCGGCGGTCGAACTCGCCGGCGGCCGCGAGGAGCTCGGGGATCGAGGAGATCGCGTCGACGGTCGCGAGCGGCTCGCGCAGCGGCTCGATGCCGGCGGCCGCGATCCGCTCCGTGTCCATGAAGCTCGCGAACAGGTCGCCGATCTTGCGCGCCTCGGTTCCCGGCTCCGCGTCCTGCGCCTCCTCGATGATCGCCCGGACGTCCTTCTCGGCCTGCTCCGCGAGCAGGTGGAACGAGCCCCAGCGCGCCTTGTCGGCGGGGATCTCGGTGTTCTCGAGGAACGTGTGGTTCACGTGACGGTAGAGGTCGTCCTGGGGGCGGATCGCGGGATCGAACTCGCCGGTGGCGAGGCCGGAGGGCAGCACGTCGGTCATGGATCCCACCCTATGCGCGGGCGGCGACACCGCGTCCTATCGTGTTCCCATGGCACGCACACCCGCCGCGTCGGCCGCCGCCGTCGGTCCCGCGTCCCCGGCCGCGTCGCCCGCGCGGATCGCCGGCCTGGACCTGGCCCGCTTCGTCGCCGTGGCCGGGATGATGGCAGCGCACGTGTGGACCGTGGCCCCGTCCGGGGAGGAGTCCCTCGCGGCCGCCGCGGTGTCGGGAAAGGCGGCGGGGCTGTTCGCGGTGCTCGCCGGCGCCGGGATCGCCCTGACCTCGCGGCGCGATCTCGCCGCCGGACGCGTCGGCGCCGCCCGACGCAACCTCTTCGGGCGCGGCCTCGCCCTCGTGATCATCGGCCTCACGCTGGGCCTGGCGCCGTCCGGCGTGCTCGTGATCCTGGTCTTCTACGGCGTCCTGTTCTGGGTGGCGATGCTCCTGGTGCGCTGGTCGGACCGTGCGCTCCTGATCGGCGCCGCGACCCTCGGCCTGATCGGGCCGGTCGCCACCGCCCTGCTGCGCGCGGCGCTCGCGCAGCTCTTCGGGCCCCCGGCGGGCGCGAGCACGCCGTCCTGGCCGAGCCTGCGGGATCCGCTCGCTCTCCTGCAGGACGTCCTGCTGACCGGCGCCTACCCGGTGCTGACCTGGATCGTCTACGCCATGGTCGGGATGCTGGTCGGCCGCGTCCTCCTCCGGGCGTCCGATGCAGGATCCCGGGCACGTGCGGCCCGGCGACTGGCGGTCGTGGGCGCCGTCGCCGCACTCGGCGGCTGGGGGCTCAGCGCCCTGCTCGCGGGACCGTTCGGCGCCCTGGCGGCGCTGGAGGCGGAGCCCGCCTGGCTCGGCAGGGATGTCAAGGTCGCGTTCTACGCGTCCGGGTACGGCACGCCGCCGCCCGGGAGCCTCTGGTGGCTCGCCTCTCCCGCGCCGCACACGGGGACGCCGTTCGACCTCGCGATCACCACGGGCGTCGCGCTGGTGGTGATCGCCCTGTGCCTGGCGGCCGGGGCTGCGCTGCACGGGATCGGCGCGCGGCTGGTGGAACCGGTGCGGCGGGCGGGCGCCGCTCCGCTCACGATCTACACGCTCCACGTCCTCGCGACCGCGGTGACCGGGCTCGTGCGGGAGTCCGACGACGGGGCCCCGTGGGGCGTCGCGTGGTACGTGTCCAGCTCGGGGATGTGGGCGCTGCACGTCGCCGGCGCGGTGCTGGTCGGCCTCGTCCTGCTGTTGCTCGACCGCCGCGGGCCGTTGGAGACGTTCGTCTCGTGGTCGGGGCGGCTGTTCTCCCGGACCCCGCGGGCCTGATCCCGCTCAGTCGCGGGCGCGCCGCGCGGAGAACCACCGCCGGCGCGGACGCGGCTCGTCCGGTTCGGCGGCCGGGGCTTCGTGTCGCGCCTCTCGCC
>NZ_BCRA01000027.1 GCF_001552355.1 Microbacterium resistens NBRC 103078 | reverse complement strand
CCACGCCGCGACCTCGGCGTCGGCGTCGCGCGTCCGCGTGACGACCGGCGGGCCGCCCTGCAGCTGCCGCCGCGCCTCGACCACCCGACGGTTGAAGTCCTCGACCAGGGCGCGGACATCCTCTTCACGCGCGAGGGCGTCGAGCGTCTCCTCCATCCCGCGGTCCTCCACGCGCAGGAGAAGGGCGGGCGGGCCGAGGCCGGTCAGTCCCTCGCGCTCGATCTTCCGCCGGATCCACCAGTCGGGATCCGACGACGCGGCCAGTCCCTCCAGGGGCTTGCCTGCGCCGGGCAGGTCGTCGAACTCGCCGCGACGGATCGCGACCTGGATCGCGGTCTCGACGATCGCCGGCATGGTCTCGGCGTTCAGGACGGCGGGTGACGGCGCGGGCTCCGTGCGGCCTCGGTTCCGTTCGACGGCGGCGCGGTAGCGATCCTCAGCGTCTCTCGTCCCGGTCATCGTGCACCCCCTGCGGTGTCGGCGTCCTCCTCCAGCCTACGACGGTCCGCCGCGGGCCGGTCCGGGACCACGCGCCGGGGACGTCGGCGCCACGGCCTAGGCTCGGTGGGTGGCCCGCTCCTCCCTCAACCGCGAGATCCTGCGCCTGGCGATCCCCGCACTGGGCGCGTTGATCGCCGAGCCGGCGTTCCTGATCGTGGACGCGGCGCTGGTGGGGCACCTGGGCACGACACCGCTGGCGGGCCTCGGCATCGCCTCGGCGGTGCTGCAGACCTTCGTCGGCCTGATGGTGTTCCTCGCGTACTCCACCACGCCCGCCGTGGCGCGCAGGTTCGGGGCCGGGGACCCCGGCGACGCCGTCTCCGTCGGGATCGACGGGATGTGGCTCGCTCTCGGGCTCGGTGCGGTGCTGGCGGTCGCCGGCGCGTGGTCGTCGCCGTGGCTGGTCGGTCTGTTCGGGGCCTCGGAGGCGGTCGCCCAGCAGGCCGACACCTACCTCGTCATCTCGATGTGGGGCCTTCCCGCCATGCTCGTGGTGTTCGCGGCGACGGGACTCCTGCGCGGGATGCAGGACACGATGACCCCGCTGTGGATCGCGGGCAGCGGCTTCGCCGCCAACGCCGCGCTGAACGCGCTGTTCATCTACGGGCTCGGGTGGGGCATTGCGGGCTCCGCGCTCGGCACGGTGGTCGCCCAATGGGGCATGGTGGGCGCGTACGTCGTCGTCGTGGGACGCCTCGCGCGGCGGCACGACGCGTCGATCCGGGCGGAGCTGTCCGGCATCCGAGGCTCGGCGCGGTCGGGGGGCTGGCTGTTCCTGCGCACCGTGTCGCTGCGCGTCGCGCTGCTGGCGACGGTGGGCGTCGCCACGGGCATCGGGACGACCGAGCTCGCCGGGTGGCAGGTCGTCTACACGGTGTTCTCCGCGGCGGCCTTCGCCCTCGACGCCCTCGCGATCGCGGCGCAGGCGCTGATCGGCAAGAACCTGGGGGCGAAGGACGAGCAGGCCGCCCGGCAGGTGCTGGCGAGGACGGTGGCCTGGGGGACGTGGTTCGGCGTGGTCGTGGGCCTGGCGATCGGAGCGCTCTCCGGTGTGATCGGCCTGGTCTTCACCGGCGACCCGAACCTCGCCGCCCTCATCCAGCCCGCCCTGATCGTGCTGGCCGTCGCGCAGCCCGTCGCGGGCGTCGTGTTCGTCCTCGACGGAGTGCTCATGGGCGCCGGGGACGCCCGCTACCTCGCGCTGGCGGGCGGCGTCAACCTCCTCGTCTTCCTTCCCGCCCTCGCCGTCGTCGCCGCGACCGGCGTGGACGGGGTCGCGGGGCTCATCTGGATCGCCGTGGCGTTCTTCGGCGTGTACCTGCTGGTGCGCCTCGCGACCCTCGGCCTGCGCGTACGCACCGGCCGCTGGCTGCGCGTCGCCGTGTGACGCACGGCGCGTGACGGGATCCCTCGTCCTCCACCGCGGACGAGAATCTCGCCTTCTCCCCCGTGTCCGCGCGGCGACTCATCGACCGCTCAGAACCTGGCACTCTGGCATGCAATCCGCCATACTCGAAGGGTGCTGTCGATGTCCGAACCTCAGGTCTGGGTGCTGATCGGCGTCTTCGCCGCAGCCATGTTCGGCATGATCACGGTCGTGTCGACGATGTTCATCCACGTCCTGAAAGCCGAGATCGGGAGCCTGCGCACCGAGATCCGCGCGCTCGATCGCGATGTGTCGGCGCTGTACCGACACGTCCTCGGCATCGACCGCGACTGAGATCGAGAGGCGGCGTCCTCAGCGCGTGATGCGCATCCGCAGCACGTCGGTCCGCTGCAGTGTGATGCCGTACGCGAGAACCGCTCCTTCGTCGTCGGACGTCACCTGCTCGGTGCGCAGCACCGGCGTCCCCGCCTCGACGTCGAGCGCGGCTGCCTCGGGCTCGGCCACCCGGAACGCCTCGATGTCCGTCGTGGTGTGCGCCACCACGCCCGCGACGTGCCTGTCCAGCATGTCGAACAGACCGGAGTCCAGCGTCGTCATCGGCGACGGATCGATCGCGACACCACGGATCGACGTGGGGATGTACTCGATCATCTGTGCCGACGGCGTCCCGTCCACCGCGAAGAGCCGGAGGACCCGCCACACCTCCGCTCCGGGCTCGACGTTCAGGGCCGCCGCGGCCTCGGGCGGCGCGCCGACGAGATCGACGGCCGCCTCCCGAAGGACGACCGTCCGACCCACGGCGCGCACCCGGTCCCGGTAGGACGCGATGGCCGACATGCTGAGCGACGAGGACCGCCGCGGCACGCTGACGAAGGTGCCGACGCCCCAGGTCCGCGTGACGAACCCCTCTGTCTCGAGGGCGCCCAGCGCCTCGCGCAGGGATCCTCTGCTCACGTCGAGGCTCTCGGCGAGCTGCTTCTCGTTCGGCAGCCGGTCTCCCACCGCGTAGCTCTCGTCGATCAGCTGCCGGAGCGCCGAGACGACGCCCCTCACGACGCTGTCACGCTTGGCCATCGGTTCCCATCGAAAAGGTCGGGCGCCCCGCGCCCGAAGACTTGTCCTCTCGGATTTCTACCAGACCTCCGAGAGAACCCGCAGGGCATTGCCTCCCAGCACCTTCACGATGTCCTCGTCCGAGTAGCCGTGCTCCACGAGCCAGGCGGTGATGTTCCAGAAGTTCTCCCCGGGGTTCTCCAGTCCCTCGACGTACGCGACCCGCGGGTGCTCGCCGCCCTGCGGGGACTTCTGCGCGTAGTTGCCCGCATAGGCCCGGTGGACGGCGACGTGGTCCCCGAACATCGTGTCCGGGCCGAACGACACGTGGTCGATGCCGACGAGGTCGACGCAGTAGCGGAAGTGGTCCATCACCGAGTCGATCGAGTGCACGGGGTGATCCGGTGAGATCGTCGTGTGGGGCGCGGCCTCGAGGCCGATGAGGCCTCCGCGCGCGGCGCACGCGGTGATCGTCTCGTCTGTCTTCATCCGGTCGATCGGCCAGACCGCCCGCGCGCCGGCATGGGTGATCATCACCGGGACGGCGGAGTGGTCGATCGTCTCCAGGCACGTCCGGTCCCCGGAGTGGGAGATGTCGATCAGCATCCCGAGCTTGTTCATCCGCTCGACCGCGCGGCGCCCGAAGTTCGTGAGACCGCCGTCCGCGGGCTCGGAGAGGCCGGAGCCGAGCATGTTGGACTGCGAATAGGCGATCCCCAGCTGCCGGACGCCGAAGCCGTACAGCATGTCGATGCGATCCAGCTCGTTCTCGATCATCGTCGAGCACTCGAAGCCGGCGATGAGGGCGATCGTCCCGTCTCGCTTCGCCGCATGGATGTCCTCCACGCTGGTCGCCAGGCGGACGTAGTCCTGCTTGGCCAGGTCCGCGAGGCGGAAGCCCAGGGCGTAGATCATGTCGTCCCACTTCCAGCCGCTCTGGCTGGTGACGCAGGACGCGCCGGCCATGAAGTTGTCGATCACGGCGGTCAGCCCCGAGCGCGACAGCCCTTCGTAGCCGGTCCGCTGACGGCCGGTCCTGTTGTAGCGCCGCACCTCGTCGCCGTCCTCCGGCAGGACGATCGCGTGCTCGTGGAGCGAGAGCACGATGTTGTCCGCCATGAGACGGTGCACCCGCGTGATCTGGCTCTCGTCCAGGTCGAAACGACGCTCCGGCACGCGGCCGACCTGTGCCGCCAGGGCGAAGGGCTGGTAATCGCGGCCGGCCTCCAGATAGCTGTACGCGGCGTAGCCGGAATAGCGCTCGGCGTTCTGGGTGGGCAGCAGGGACGGGCGGGACATGTCGCTCATTTCTCGAGGGCGGGGACGGTGTCGGGGATCAGGGGGAAGTGGCACGCCACCTCCCGGAGGGCGCCGGGCGGCGTCGGATGCAGCGTGGGCTCGTCCGTCGCGCACACGTCCTGCGCGAACGCGCAGCGGGTGCGGAACCGGCAGCCGCTGGGCGGGTCGACCGGGCTCGGCGGGTCGCCCGCGAGCAGTTCCCGCACCGATCCGCGCCGCGCGGGGTCCGGGATCGGGACGGCGGAGAGGAGGGCGTCCGTGTAGGGGTGGGCCGGGGTGTCGTAGACCGCTGACCTCTCGCCGATCTCAGCGACCCGCCCGAGGTACATCACCCCGATCCGGTCCGAGATGTGACGGACCACGGAGAGGTCGTGGGCGATGAAGACGTAGGCCAGCCCCAGCTCGCGCTGCAGGCGCTGGAGGAGGTTGACCACCTGCGCCTGCACGGACACGTCCAGCGCGGACACGGGCTCGTCGCAGACGATCACCTCCGGCGACAGGGCGAGGGCCCGCGCGATGCCGATCCGCTGCCGCTGTCCGCCGGAGAACTGGAAGGGATACCGATCGAGGTGGTCGGGGTTCAGGCCGACGAGCTCGACGAGCTCCTCCACCTTCGCCGCGCGACCGCTGCGCGGGACGACGTCGGGGTGCACCTGGAACGGCTGGAGCAGGGTCTCGCGCACGGTCCGTCGAGGATTCAGCGAGGCGTACGGGTCCTGCAGCACGATCTGCACGCGACGCCGCATGTCGTCCCTCGCCCGTCCGCGGAGCCCGTGGACATCGGCGCCGCGGAATCGGACGGCACCCGACGTCGGCGTCTCGAGACCGACGATCGTGCGCGCGAGGGTCGACTTGCCGCACCCCGATTCACCGACGATGCCGAGCGTCTCCCCCTTTCGCAGTTCGAAGCTCACGCTGTCCAGCGCGCGCACGACGCGGCCGTGCCGGCCGAACCGAGCACCCTTGACCGGGAAGTGCTTGGTCACGTCGTCCACCGACAGCACGACGTCACGCGCGTCCACGGAGCACCTCCTCCCTCCGGTGACAGGCGGAGACGCGAGCGCTCCCCTGCTCCGGGGGCAGCGGCTCGGGACGCTCCACGGCGCAGAGCTCCACCGCGGCGTCGCAGCGGCTCCGGAACGCGCAGCCCGGACCGAGGGCGAGCAGGTTCGGCGGCGCACCCGGAATCGCCCAGAGCGTGTCGTCGTCGCGGTCCGGGCGCGGCATGGACCGGAGCAGACCACGCGTGTAGGGGTGCGCCGCCGCCTCGAAGAGCTCGAAGATGGTGCCGCGCTCGACCACGCGGCCGGCGTACATCACCGCCACCTCGTCGGCGACCTGGGCCACGACGCCGAGGTCGTGGGTGATGAGGATGAGCGCCATCCCTGTCTCGCGCTGCAACTGCACGAGCAGATCCATGATCTGCGCCTGCACGGTGACGTCGAGAGCGGTCGTGGGCTCGTCGGCGATGAGCACCTTCGGGCCGAGCGCGATCGCGAGGGCGATCATGATGCGCTGCCGCATCCCGCCGGAGAACTGGTGGGGGTAGTCCTTCGCCCGCTCCGCAGGCGCGGGGATCCGGACCTTGCCCATGAGCTCGACCGCGCGCTCCCACGCCGCACGCCGCGTCATCCCCCGGCGCACCCGGAGCAGCTCCGCGATCTGGCCCCCGACCGAGTACACCGGGTTCAGCGCCGAGAGCGAGTCCTGGAACACCATCGCGATGCCCTCCGCGCTCACGGCACGGCGCTCGGCGGCGGTCATGTCGAGGAGGTCGCGGCCCTCGAAGAGGATCCGTCCGCCGGTCACCCGGCCGGGCGGGGTCTCGAGGAGATCCATCACCGTCTGCGCCGTCACCGACTTCCCCGACCCGGACTCGCCGAGGATCGCCAGAGTCCGTCCCGGCGCCACCTCGAAGGAGACGTCCTGCGCCGCCTTCACGACGCCGTCGCGGGTGGTGAACTCGACGCTGAGGTCGTGGACGCTCAGCACGGCGCCGCTCATCGTCCGACTCCGGCACGGTCGAGGAAGTCCCGCACGGTCGCCTGGAACTTCTCGGGCTCCTCCAGCTGCGGGGAATGCCCCGACTCCTCGAACACGACCAGCTCGGCGCCCGGGATGCGGTCCACGATGTCCTGCGACGCGGGGATCGGCGTCCGCCAGTCGTGCCGCCCCACCACGACCAGCGTCGGACACGCGATCTCCCCGAGCCGACCGGTGAGGTCATAGGCCGGCATGTTCACGCCGAACGCCGCGTTGTGGGTCGCGTAGTGATAGGTCGTGGCCCTCGCCTTGCGCTCCGTGGCCTCCGGGTCGTAGGAGTGGTCGTACAGGGGGAGGATCCCCCGCCAGTAGCGTTCGAACTCGGCGTTGTCGGCGAAGCGTCCCGTGCCGATGCGCGAGATGGTCCACTCGTCGATGGTGACCCGGTCGGTCGTCCTGGCGCGCTCCACCGCCAGGTGGTCGTAGGCGGTGTTGGCCGCTGTGTCCCGCAGGATCAGGGCTCGGACGCGATCGGGGTGGGCCAGGGTGTACTCCATCGCGAGGAAGCCCCCATAGGAGCCGCCGGCCATGACGATCGTGTCGAGACCGAGGTGCGCCCGGATCGCGTCGATGTCGTCGACCCATTGCGCGTGGGTGTACGGCGGCCTGTCCTCCGACTCGCCGGAGCCGCGGGCGTCGAAGGTGACGATGCGGTACGCGTCGGCGAAGGGGCCGAACGAGCGGACGGGCTCGGCGCGCGAGCCCAGCCCGGGCGCCCCGTGGTGCACGACGATCGCCGGCGCTCCCTCGTCGCCGAGGATCTGCAGCTTGAGCCGTGCACCGTTGATCGTTTCGAAGTACTCGCTCATGTGATCGTGTTCTCCTCGAGACTGCGCGGATAGCGGGTGAGACGCTCGGGACCGTCGTCGGTCACGAGCACGGAGTCGGAGATCCGGTACCCCGCGTGTCCGGGGACGTAGATGCCGGGTTCGCTGGACAGGATCATCCCGCTCTCCAGGACCGTCGGGTCGCCGGCCTCCACCCAGGGCGCCTCGTGCTGGGCGATGCCGATCCCGTGTCCCTGCCGGTGCCGGATGTAGGGGCCGAGACCCGCGTCCCGGATGACGGCCAGGCACTCCTCGTTCACCGAGGCGCAGCGCCGGCCCACGGTCATCGCCGCGGTGCCGACCTCCTGCGCGCGGCGCGTGACCTCGAAGTACCCCCGCTGGCGGGCGGTCGGCTCACCGATGACGAAGGTCCGCTCGCTCTCCACGAAGCGGCTCGCCACGGCGGCGCCGAGGGAGAGGATCAGGGTGTCCCCCACCTGCAGCCGCCGGCGCGAGGGCAGACCGTGCGGTCGGGCGGCGTTCGGCCCGGCGTACACGAGTCCGCCCGCGAGCTTCGTGGTGTACACGATATGGCTGTACTGCTCGTAGAGGCGGTCGGTCCCGAATCCGATGACGTGGCGGGCGACCTCGCCCTCCGTCGGCAGCGGTCCCCCCGCGTGCAGGGCCTCCTCGATGAGGCGACGCCCGGCCGCGAGCATCTCGTCGCACACCGCGGCGGCCTCCCGGTGGAAGGCGATCTCCTCCGGCTCCTTGCGCTGCCGGAGCCGGCCGAGGACCCCGGTGCGCTCGAACCGCGTCCCCGTCAGCGCCTCCTCGAGCGCGGAGGCCGCCGCGAGCGTCAGGCTTCCGGAGACCCCGACCCGCCCGTGCGCGGCGCCTTCGCGGCGCAGCTCGTCCGCGAGATGCGCTTCGGGCGAGCGGACGCCGGGGAACTCGAAGTAGGTCCGGATCGCGGCGTGGACGCCCTGCGCCTGCGCGTACTCGGCGTCGAGCTCCGGCATGAGCGCGAAGCACGAGCCGTCCGCGCCGAACCAGAGGTACACGGGCCGCTCCGTCACGGCGTAGAAGAAGCCGATCAGGTAGGCCACGTCCCCGGGGGAGGTCACGATCAGGCCGTCCAGCCCCTCCTCGGCGAGGTGTTCCCTGACCCTCGCCTGGACCCGGCGGTAGAAGTCGTCCGGCAGCCGCATCAGATCCCCCTCAATCGCGGATCCCGCGAATCGTTGTAGCGGATCCCCGCCACCGTCGCGGCGAGGACGAGGACCAGGATCGCGAGCGACGGGAACAGGGTCTGCCACCAGGCGGTCGCGATCACCCCCGAGCGCTGGGCGTTGAGGAGGATGCGCCCCCACGACCAGGTGCTCGGATCGCCCATGCCCAGGAAGCTCAGACCGGCCTCCGAGATGACCGCTCGCGCGGCCTGCAGCAGCACGCTCACGACGACGAGCGGCATCACCGCGGGCAGGATCTCCGTCGCCAGGATCCGGATCGGCCCGGCTCCGAGCACGCGCGCGCCGTCGATGTAGGGCATCGAGGACACGACGAGCGCGTTCGAGCGGATGAGGCGCGCCACCTCGGCCCACGACAGCACGCCGATCACGATCGTTAGCGTGACGACGCTCGGGCCCGCGAGCGCGGTGACGAGGATCATGAGAGGCAGCAGCGGCAGCGACAGCATGACGTCCGTGAGCGTCGTCACGATCGGGTCCAGTCGACGCACGTACGCGCCCACGAGACCCAGTGCGGTGCCGATCACGATCGCGATGACCGACGCCGCGGCCCCGACGATCAGACTCACCCTGGTGCCCCAGACCACCTGGGCGAAGACGTCCTGGCCGAGGTCGTCGGTGCCGAACCAGTGGCGCGAGGACGGGGGCTGAAGGATGTCGGTGCCGAGGCCGCCCGGCCGGTCCACGACCATCGGGCCGAAGACGGCCGTGAGGACGAACAGGGCGAGCACGCCGAGCGAGATCCACCCGGACGGCGAGGAGAAGAAGCCTCCTCCGCGGCGCCGAGGACGCGTCAGGGCATCGAGCCCCGTCGGGGCGGGCTGTGCGGCGCTCATGTGCGGATCCTGGGGTTGAGGAGCATGGCGATGAGGTCCGTCGCGAGATTCGCCACGACGACCGTCAGGGCGAGCATGACGAAGGCGCCCTGGAGCATCGGGTAGTCGAGCTGCTGGACGGACTCGTAGATGAGGCGGCCCACGCCCGGATAGGCGAAGATCGTCTCGGTGAGCACGGCGCCGCCGACGAGGGTCCCGAGCTGGAGGCCCATCAGCGTCAGCGCCGGGATGATCGCGTTGCGCAGCGCATGCCGCCAGATCGTGCGCCGCGGGGTGTAGCCCCGCGAGCGCGCGCTCTTGATGTAGTCCTCACCGAGGACCTCGAGCATGTTCGTCCGCAGCGTCAGCGCATACGGTCCGACCTGGACGAGGACGAGGGAGAACAGCGGCAGCGCGAGGTGCTGGAAGAGGCTCAGGTACGCCGCGAGCCCCCTCGTGTCGGGATCGATGGCGCCGCCGATGGGGAAGAGCCGGAGGTTGGCGGCGAACACGACCAGCAGCAGGATCGCGACGCTCGGGACGAAGAGCGCGTTGCTCGTGATCCCCAGGAACTGCACGATCCGGTCCACGGTCCTGCCCCGGCCGACGGCCGCGTAGACACCCAGCGGGATCCCGATGAGGATCGTGAGCACGAACGCGGAGCCCGCCAGCAGCAGCGTCCACGGCAGCCGCTCCAGGAGGATGTCGGCGACCGGGACGAGCTGCCGGAAGGAGACGCCGAGGTTCCCGGTGAGCAGCTCGCCCAGGTACAGCAGGTACTGCACGAGCAGCGGCTTGTCGAGGCCGTACTGCTCGCGCAGCGCCTGCTGCATCTCGGGGGTCATGTCCCCCTCGACGACGAGGAGGGTGGGGTCGGCCGGCAGCAGCCGGAGCAGGAAGAACGTGATCGTGACGGCGATCCAGATCGTGAGCAGCGCCCGGAGCACCTTCTTGGCCGTGTACCGCAGCATGCCTACCCTCCCTCCTCGTCTCGGGGATCGGTCACGACGTCAGACAGGTCGCACCTGCGACAGCGAGTAGCCCGTCACCATGCCCAGCAGATCGCTGGGAGAGGGATCGAACCCCTCGAAGCGGTCCGAGCGGTAGGCGAAGCGGAAGGTCTCGACGTACAGGGGCGTCAGCAATGCCTGGTCGTGCACGTACTCGTCGATCAGGCGGACCTTCTCCACGAACTGGTCGTGGTCGACCGTGACCGCGGCGTCGTTGACGAGCGCGTCCAGCGCGGGATCCTGCACCAGGTTGTAGTTGATGCCGCCGGGGTTGGAGGACAGGTACGTGCTGCGCAGCTGATCCATCGGGTTGTCGAACACTCCCCACTGGGACAGGTCGATCTCGTACTGGCCGTCCTTCGTCCGAGCCAGGAAGGTGTTGCGCTCGATGCACGCCACGGTCAGGTCGATACCCGCCTCGGCGGCGTCCTCGCGAACGACCTCCGCCACCCGGGTGAGGTTCGCGTTCGACTGGTCGCAGAGCACCTCGAACGACGCGCCGTCCAGCATGCCGTCGCCGTCCGCGTCGGCGAATCCGGACTTCTCGAGCAGCGCCCGTGCCCCGGCGGGGTCGAACGGATAGGCCTCGAGATCGGGGTTGTCGTACTCGCCGAAGATCGGGGAGATGGGGCCCACCATCCGCTGGCCGTCCCCCTGGAGGATGGTCTCGATGATCGACTCGGTGTCGACGACCATCGACAGCGCCTGACGGACCGGCTGCTGGGCCAGCGTCGGGTTCTGCATGTTGTAGGTGAGGTGCGCGAAGCCGAGCGACCCGACCTCCTCCATCGTGATGTTCGGATCGGACGCGAGCGTGGCCGCCGCCGAGGCGGGCACGGGCGTGCCCATGAGGTCGATGTCACCGTTGCGCAGGGCGAGGATCATCGTGTTCACGTCCGGGTACACGACGTACTCGACGGTGCCCACGGCCGCTCCGCCCTCGGGTGCCAGCGGGTAGCCCTCGTTGGCCTTCATCACGTACCGCTGTCCTCGCGTCATGGAGTCCAGCACGTAGGCGCCGCCGCCGATCCACCCCTCGGGGTCGTCGTTGGCGAACGTGCTCAGGTCCCCGGCGTCGGCGAACACGTGCGCGGGAACGATCCGCATCCAGAAGCCGACGCCCTCCGCGAACGGGGCGTACGGCTGGCTGAGGCGGAAGACGACGGTGGTGTCGTCGGGCGTCTCGATCGACTCCACCCAGGTGAGCTTCGCGGCGACGTTGCCGAGCTGTTTGTCCATGATGGCCTCGGCCGTGAACTTGACATCCTCGGACGTGATCGGCTCGCCGTCCGTCCAGGTGAAGTCGTCCCGGAGCGTGTACACGACGGTCGCGCCGCCGTCCTCCAGCGCGTACCCCTCGGCCAGCTCGGGGACCTTCTCGGCGTTCCCGTCGATCCGCATCAGCTGGGGGTACATGGCGTTGAGGATCCAGCTGTCCGTCTTTGACAGGGACCCCAGGGGGTTGAAGTTGGCGACGTCGGTCGTCGTGCCGATCCGCAGCGTCGCGGCTCCGGGCTCGGCGTCCGACCGGTCGCCCTGGTCCTCGTTCAGGCCGCAGCCCGTGAGCAGGAGCGCCGCGGCGACGATGCCGGCGACGATTCCCGCGCCTCTGATTCTCTTCATGTGTTACCAGACCTCTTTCAGGACTCGAAGGATGTTGGTGCCGATGACTTTGCGGATGTCCTCGTCGGAGTACCCGTTTTTGACGAGCCAGCCGACGATGTTGGTGAAGTTCTCCGCGGGGTTCTCCATGCCCGCGACGTGGGTCACCCTCGGGTGCTCCACGTGGCCGTGCGCCTGGCCGATGGTGAGGTGGCCGGAGAAGGAGTCGTGGAGACCGACGTGGTCCCCGAAGTTCGTGTCGGGCCCGAAGGCGACGTGGTCGATGCCCACGAGATCGACGCAGTACCGGAAGTGGTCCATGACCGACTCCAGCGAGTGCTCGGGATGCTCCGGGGAGAGGGTCGTGTGCGGTGCCGCCTCGATCCCGATCACGCCTCCCCGCTCCGCGCAGGCGATGATCACCTCGTCGGGCTTCATCCGGTTCGTCGGCCAGACCGCGCGCGCGCCGGCGTGAGTGATGAAGACCGGGACCGCGGACTCGTCGATGACGTCCCTGCTGGTGCGGTCCGAGGAGTGGGAGATGTCGATCGCGAGCCCGAGTCGGTTCATCCGCTCGACCGCCCGGCGCCCGAACGACGTGATGCCGCCGTCCTGGGGCTCGGCCAGCCCGGAGCCGAGCTGGTTGGCCATCGAGTAGGCGATGCCGATCTGGCGGATGCCCAGCCCGTAGAGGATGTCCAGCCGGTCGAGCTCGTTCTCGATCGCCGTGGCCGCCTCGAGCCCGGCGACGAGCGCGATGCGCCCCGCGGACTTCGCCTCGACGAGATCCGCGACCGTCCTTGCGAGGACCACGTGGTCCTGCTTGGCGACGTCCGCGAAGCGCAGGCCGATGTCGAAGACGACGTCGTTCCACTTCCAGCCGTTCTCGCTGGTGACGCAGTTCGTCCCGTTCATGAAGTTGTCGAAGAACGCCGACATCCCCGACCGCGCGAGGCCGGCGAACCCCATCGCGTTGCGCCCGGTGTGGTTGTACTCGCGGAGCCGGTGGGGATCCGCGGTCAGGATCTTCGGGTGCTCGTGGAGCGAGATCGCATGTTCCTCGGCCAGGATCCGCGTCACCCGGGAGACCTGCTCGGGGTCCAGCCCGAGCTCGTACTCCGGGACGCGGCCGAACTGCTCGGCCAACTCGAAGACCTGGTAGTCGACGTGCGGCTCCAGGTAGTCGAAGGAGGTGTAACCGCGGTAACGCTCGCTCGGCTTCTGCATTTCTCTCCAGGTGGTCGGACCTCTAACCTCCTTGACTATAGGGACACGCCCGACCGGCACGAAAGACTGAGACCTTTTCGTGACAATCGCCCGGGATGCCGCGGAGAAGACAGCGGACGCGAGGCGGCGGGCGTCGGGCCGCAGCCCCACGCCCGCCCGTCGTCCGGATCAGCGCGACGGCTCCGGATCCCGGTCCTCGAGCGCCTCCAGATGCGCCAGGGCACGCTCGCGGTTCCGCCGCTCCTCGTCCTTAGCGGCTCGCCGGGCCTCCCGCCCGCGCGGGCGGACCGGTGCGAGCGGTTCGGAGGCGCGGTGCATCGCGTACCCCCACGCGGCGAGCGCGAGCAGCGGACCCCACAGCCAGAACGGGAACAGCACGGCGGCCTCGAGCAGGGCGCCGTCCGCCGGCAGTCCGCCCTCCGCCGCCAGGAGGAGGAAGTCGAGTCCTCCGGTGAGGAACAGCACCGCGACCGCAACCGCGGGGATCACGGCGAGACCGACCGGCACCGGGCGATCCCCGAGCAGGGCGAACCGCGACGAGAACCGCTCTCCCCACGGGCGGATGAGCCCGAGCGTGAGCACCCCGCCGGTGAGCATCCCGGCGCCGAGGAGGAGTCCGGTGAGCAGCATCGCGGGCTCGCGCGCGAAGAGCTCGGCGTTCCCGCCGAACTGCGGCCACGGCGTCAGCCACGACGCACGCGCGAGGGCGTACGGCAGGGCGCACGCGGCGGCGACGATCGTGATCGCGCGGCGATGGCGAAGGACGCCTGCGGCGACGCGGCCGTAGGGCGGGCGCGCATCGCCGATGGCCCAGAGCACGAGCGCCGTCGACATGACGAGGTAGACGGCGGTCGTCCCGGCGAACGGCAGCTGCCGTGCGAAGGCGGGGAGGAGACGCACGAGGAGATCACCGGCGTCGAGGAGCCGGACGGCGACGAATCCCGCCGCACCCAGGCCGGCGATCGCGACCAGGCCCGCCACCGGGTGCCGGAGCGTCAGCAGCACGATCGCCGCGACGACCAGGCCCACCGCGACGAGGGCGAACGTGTAGCCGGCCACCGGGATGACACCGCCGGGGGCGAGGAGGACGACGCCCGCGGCCAGAGCGGCCGCCGCGATCCGGATTCCTGCGGGTCGGCGCGACGCGGAACGCTCGACGACGAGGGCCCGCAGTCCCGTCACGATCCCGGCGAGGCCCAGCAACAGGCTCAGCACCGCGGACGGGACGGGCGCGATCCACCGGTCGAGCAGGCCCGGCGGCACCTCGGCGAACCATCCGGCGACGGTCGGGACGGTGAGCCGCAGAAGCGCGAGCGCCGTGACGATCGAGGACGCGGCGACCGACAGCAGGGGGAACAGGAGCCTGGTTCGTGCGTGCATGCCTCGACGCTAGGAAGCGGCGCGGCATCCCCGCATCGCCCTCCGGGGTGGATCGGATCACCCGCGCGGGTGATCCTGCTCCGTCGCCGGCCGCAGCACTCCGTTCTCATACGCCCAGATGACCACGTGGATCCGGTCGGGCAGGGCGAGCTTGGCGAGCACGGCCTTCACATGGGTCTTGACGGTATTGGGCGACAGGAACAGGCGCTGGGCGATCTCGTCATTGGAGAGCCCGGCGGCCAACAGCCGCACGACCTCCTGCTCCCGCGGGGTGAGCATGGTCAGCGCCGCGGACGCGTCCGGATCCCGCGGCGCCACGGCGCTCCGCACGAATCCCACGAGCGCTTCCAGGGCCCGCTCCCCCACCACGCGCTCGCCCGCCGCCACCGCGACGATCGCGTCCGCGACCTCCTGCGGCGCCGCGTCCTTGGTCAGGAATCCGCTCGCGCCCGCGCGGATCGCCCCCACCGCGTACTCGTCCAGATCGAACGTCGTGAGGACCAGCACGCGCACGCCGGGATGACGACGGCGCACCTCCGCCGTCGCGGCGATGCCGTCGGTGCCGGGCATCCGCACGTCCATCAGCACCACGTCGACCACCCGCTCGTCCGCGAGAGCGATCGCCTCGTCCCCGGACCGCACCGAGCCCACGATCTCGATCCGCTCGTCCCGCGCCAGCATCAGCGCGAGCGCCTCCCGGAGCAGGTCCTGGTCGTCGGCCAGCAGCACTCGGACCGTCATCCTCGTCCCTCCGTCGCGCCTCGGGCCGCACCGCCGTCCCCGTACGGGAACACCGCCCGCACCGTCCACGCCCGGTCACGGCCTGCCGTGCTCGGCCCGGCGGTCAGGACGCCGCCCGCGAGCCGCACCCGCTCGGCGAGGCCGACCAGGCCGGTGCCGCTGCCGAGCCCGAAGTCCCGGCGTCCGGCACCGCCGTCGTCCTCGACGACGGCCTCCAGGGCGCTCCGTTCCCATCGCAGTGCGACCGTCACCCGCACGGGCGGCCTCGTGTGCCGGATCGCATTCGTCAGCGCCTCGCGCACGACGTGGTGGAGCGCGAGCATGGCGCCCGGCCCCAGCGCGACGGGCACGCCGCTCTCGTCCAGCTCGATGTCGACGCGGGGGCTGCGGGCGTCCTCGACGAGCGAGCGCACCGCCGCCAGATCCGGCGCCGGCGAGCGAGACGCCTCGTCGGCGACGACGCCGCGCATGCCCCGCAGCGCCTCCCGG
Source organism: Microbacterium resistens NBRC 103078 (assembly GCF_001552355.1). GTDB lineage: Bacteria > Actinomycetota > Actinomycetes > Actinomycetales > Microbacteriaceae > Microbacterium > Microbacterium resistens. The sequence continues at coordinate 8,652 of NZ_BCRA01000027.1, read as the reverse complement.
CCGGTCCGGGTGACGATGTCGAGGGCGCGCTCGCTCGTCGGCGGGTCTTCGCGCAGGAGCGTCCGCGCGACCTCCGCCTGGGCGATCATCACCGTCAGCGCATGGGCCACGACGTCGTGGAGATCCCGGCTGATCCGGCCCCGCTCGGCGATCACGGCCTGCTCGGCGCGCATGCGCGCGGCGTCCTCGACCCGGATCCGGCGCGAGCGCTCCAGTGCGCCGAACGCCCACGCGGCGGCGTTGACGGCCGCGAGACCTACGAACGAGCCGAGACGCAGGAGCGGGTCCGGAAGGTCCGTGGCGAGCGCCGACACGATGCCGGCGCCCATGACGCCGACGCCCAGCGCCGCGAGGCTCAGTCGCGTCGTGCACTGGACCGCGACCTGGCCGAGGCAGAGCAGGAACGCCGCCGCGGACGGATACAGTGCGGCCGCCACGACGCCGTCCGCCGGGAGCAGGGCGAGCGCGAGCATCACCAGGGCCGCGGCGACGAAGGCGGGTCGCGGATGCCGGACGGCGACGAACGAGGCGGCGTGGAGCCCGACGAACAGGGCGATGGCCGCGACGACGACGAGCGGGGGACCGTCCGCCTGGACGAGGGACACGATCGTGGCCGGCAGGAGAACGACCGTGGCCGCGGCGGTCGCGATGACGTCGATCCGGAGCCAGAACCGCGGCGAGGCCGCTCGCGCGGATGCGCGCGACGCGGCCCTGCCCTGTGCTCTCACCCCCTCATGCTCCCATCCCGGGTCCGGTCCGCGGCGGTCCGCCGGTCGTCATCCGGCGTGCCGCCGGCACCACTCGTACATGATGACGGCCGCTGCCGCACTGGCGTTGATCGACCGCGTCGATCCGTACTGCGTGATCTCCACGTGCCCGCTCGCCGCCGCGATCGCCTCCGCGCTCAGCCCGGGCCCCTCCTGCCCGAAGAGCAGGACGCAGCGCGCGGGCAGGTCCGCCTCCTGCACCGGGAGGGCGCCCTCGACGTTGTCCACCGCGATGATCGGGATGCGTTCGTCCCGCGCCCACGCGGCGAAGGCCGCGACGTCCTCGTGATGCACGACATGCTGGTAGCGATCGGTCACCATCGCCCCGCGGCGGTTCCACCGGCGCCGACCGATGATGTGCACGGTGTCGGCGAGGAAGGCGTTGGCGCTGCGCACGATCGAGCCGATGTTCATGTCGTGCTGCCAGTTCTCGATCGCGACGTGGAACGGGTGGCGGCGGGCGTCCAGGTCGGCGACGATCGCCTCCATGCGCCAGTAGCGGTAGCGGTCGATCACGTTGCGGGTGTCGCCGTGGGCGAGCAGCTCCGGGTCGAAGTGCGCGTCCCCCGGCCAGCTCTCCGGGCCGCCCGGCCACGGCCCCACGCCGTGCGTGCTGCGTTCGGGCGTCTCGGTGCTCACCCGCTCAGCCTATTCACCGGTCGCCTGCCGCGGCTCCGGCCCGCGCGGCCGGCCGCACCGACGCGGGTAGGCTCGTCCCATGCCCTCCGACTCCCGTCGCCCCGACGACTCCGCAGCCCGCCGCGCCGTGGCGATCTGCACGTGGGCGGGGATCGGGACGGCGGCTCTCGGCGTGCTGCTCGTCGCCGTGCCGTCGCTGCTGCCCGTCGGCGGTCCGTGGGTGCAGCTGGCGCTCGGGGCGATCACGCTCTTCCTCGCGTTCCGCGCGCGGGCGATCGGGATGCGCGGCGTGAACGACTTCGACGGCCGCCTGGGGCTGCTGGCGGCGATCGCCGGTTTCGCGATCATCTTCTTCGCCGGACAGGTCGCCTTCGCGACGCTCTCGCGCCTCGGCGGCTGACCGGGAAGCCGGGACCGGCCCGCCGGTAGGCTGGATCCGTGGCCTCCCCCGCGTTCGACGACTACCTGAAGACCGTGTACGCGCACACGGAGTGGCAGGCCGCCCCGATCACCCCGTCGCAGCTCGCGCTCAAGCTGGGGATCGCGCCGTCGAGCGTCACGGAGATGGTCAAGAAGCTGGCCGCGGCCGGACTCGTCTCCCACGTCCCCTACGGCGCCGTGCGCCTCACCCCGGAGGGCGAGCAGCGCGCGCTGGCGATGCTGCGGCGCCACCGCCTCATCGAGACCTGGCTCGTCCGGGAGTTCGGCTACGCCTGGGACGAGGTCCACGACGAGGCCGAGGTGCTGGAGCACACCATCAGCGACCGCCTGCTCGAAGGCATCGACGAGCGGCTCGGCCGACCCCGGTTCGATCCGCACGGGGATGCGATCCCGGACGCGGCGGGGACCGTCGACCGCGCGCCGTTCGTCCTGCTCGCCGACGCCGCGATCGGTCACGTCGGCCGGGTGCTGCGCGTGGACGACCGCGATCCCGAGCTGCTTCGCGCGCTGGAGAACGCCGGGGTGTCGGTCGGCGTCACCGTCGCGGTCACACCCGACGGCCCTCGCGTGGAGGGGACCGCCCTTCCGGACGGCAGCGCAGCGATCGTCTGGCTCACCGCCTGAGGGCGACGCGGATCGCACGCGCCCAGCCGCCGGCTCTAGGCTGATCACATGTCCGAACGCGCCGAGATCGAATGCTGGCTCACCGACATGGACGGCGTGCTCGTCCATGAGAACGACGCGCTGCCCGGGGCCGCCGACCTCCTCGCCGGATGGGAGCGCGACGGGATCCCCTACCTCGTCCTGACGAACAACTCGATCTTCACCGCGCGCGACCTCTCCGCGCGCCTGCGCGCCAGCGGACTGCACGTGCCGGAGGAGCGGATCTGGACCTCCGCGCTCGCCACGGCGGACTTCCTCAAGCAGCAGCAGCCCGGCGGCTCGGCGTTCGTGATCGGAGAGGCCGGCATCCTGACGGCGCTGCACGAGGCCGGGTTCATCATGACCGAGACGAACCCGGACTTCGTCGTGGTCGGCGAGACCCGCAACTACTCGTTCGAGGCGATCACCAAGGCCATCCGGCTCATCGAGCGCGGCGCGCGCTTCATCGTCACCAATCCCGACGCGACGGGCCCGAGCGCCGACGGGCCGCTGCCGGCGACCGGGGCGATCGCGGCGCTCATCACGAAGGCGACCGGGCGCGAGCCGTACGTCGTCGGAAAGCCCAACCCGATGATGTTCCGCTCGGCGCTGAACAAGATCGGCGCGCACTCCAAGGTCACCGGCATGATCGGCGACCGGATGGACACCGACATCGTCGCCGGGATCGAGGCCGGCCTGCACACGGTCCTGGTCCTCACGGGCATCAGCGACCGCCGCGAGATCGAGCGCTACCCGTTCCGACCGGACGAGGTCGTGGGCGGCGTCATCGATCTCCTCCCCGCCCCGGGCGACGCCCCGGCGAGTCCCGCGGACGAGGCCTCGAAGGGCTGACCCGTGTCGCAGCACACGCTCCTGCTCCTCGTCGGGCTGGTGATCGGCCTGACGACGCTCGTCGTCCTGATCGTCCAGTTCGTGCGGTCGCGCCGCGGCTCCGGGCCGCAGCGCGGGTGGTGGGAGGGTCCCTGGGACGAGGACGAGAAGCGCTGACGACGAACTGATCCGCGTCGCGCTCGTCCTCCCCAGGGCGGCCCGCTGTGGACTTGTCCACGGTCCGCGCGAAGGGCACGCCGCCCCCGTCCGACGAGCCTCTACGGTCTCTGGTGAACCGAGTTTCCACCGAGCAACAATGGAGGGGTGTACGTGTCACCGGAGATCTTCGCGGTCGTCCTGAGCGCCGTCGGCGTCGTCGTGACGTTCGGGGTCGCCATGGTCGCGGGCTTCGGCTGGTGCGTGCGACGCATCGACGCCGCCGTCGCCCGCCTCGAGCACCGGGTGGACGCGCGCATCGACGCGCTCGACGAGAGACTCACCGCCCGGATCGAGGCCGTCGAAGAGAAGCTCACCGCCCGCATCGACGCCGTCGAAGAGAAGCTCACCGCCCGCATCGACGCCGTCGAAGAGAAGCTCACCGCCCGCATCGACGCCGTCGAAGAGAGACTCACCTCCCGCATCGACGCCGTCGAAGAGAAGCTCACCGCCCGCATCGACGCCCTGGAGAACCGGCTCACGACGGAGACCACGGACCTCAGGGTGGCGATCGCACGGATCGAGGGCACGCCGCGGCGACTGCTGACGACGCACTGAGTCGTCGGACCGAACCCGATGGCCCTCGGCGGGCCGGCGTCAGGTCAGCGTCAGGCCCGACACCGGCTCCGCAGGCTCCGGCATCCGGAGCGGTCCGTCGCCGGGCGTGATCGTGCCGAGGATCCGCGCGGCCGCGGCGCCCGTCGCCTCGGGCAGCACAGCGGGAACGCCGTTCATGGTGCACCACCCGATGAGGGCGAACAGGATCGCCTCCTTGGCGTCGGCGGGTGCGCCCAGCTCGTCCGCGAGCACCACGTCCGCCCCCGGCAGCGCGGCCCGCAGCCCGTCCATGACCTGCGGATTGCGGCAGCCGCCGCCGGAGACCGCGAGGAAGCGCACCCCGGCCTCGCGGATGTCGGCGGCCACGGTGCGCACCGTGAGCTCGGTGAGCGTCCGGACGACGTCGGCGACGGGGATCGGACGCTCCTGCGCCGCGAGGTGCTGACGCACGTAGTCGAGGTGGAAGTGCTCCTTGCCCGTGCTCTTCGGCGCCGGCAGGCCGTAGTACGGATCCGCCAGCAGCGCCTCCAGCAGCCGCTCGTCGACGTGTCCGGCCGCGGCGATCCGGCCGTCCTCGTCGTAGCCGCGATCGTTCAGCCCCTCGGCGACGATCACCGCGTCGATGAGGGCGTTGGCCGGGCCGATGTCGTATCCGCGCACGTCGCCCTCTCCGCCGACGATCGTGACGTTCGCGATCCCGCCGAGGTTGAGCGCGGCGGCGGGCCGGATCCGTCCGCGCAGCAGCAGGTCGTCGAGGAACGGCACGAGCGGGGCGCCGTTGCCGCCGGCGGTGATGTCGCGGATGCGCACGTCGGACACGACGGGCACGCCCAGACGCTCGGCGATCCACGCCGGCTGGCCGACCTGCAGCGTTCCCCGCGCGGCGTTGCCCTCCACCCAGTGGTAGACGGTCTGCCCGTGCGAGCAGACGGCGTCCACGCCCCCGACGGCCTGCGCAGCCGCCGCGGCGACCTCGGCGAAGGCCTGCCCGATGAGGGTGTCGAGCTCGGCGATCTCGGCGAGCGTGGTGGGGTTCGGCGGCAGGGCGGCGATCAGTCGCCGCCGCAGCACCGGGTCGTACGGGATCTCGGTCGTGTGCAGCACGCGTCCGCGCAGGAGCGTCCCGTCCCGCTCGAACGCGACCACGGCCGCGTCGATCCCGTCGTGGGACGTGCCCGACTGCAGCCCGAGGACCCTCACCGGCTCATCCCTGCGGCCCTCATCGGTCGTCGTCCGAGGCGGCGCGGAGGATCAGCGCGGCCGCACCGATGAGCGGGCCCTCGTCCTCGAGACCCGATCGGACGACCCGGGTGCGCCGGGAGTAGTCGTGCGCCGCCGTGTCGGCGACAGCCCGCTGGACGAGGTCGATGTAGTCCGCCGACACGCGGGAGAACCCGCCGCCGATCGCGACGACCTCCAGGTCGACGAGCGTCGAGGCGTCGGCGAGCGCCGCTCCCACCGCTGCGGCGGAACGCTCGATCGCCGCCCGGGCGATCCGGTCCCCGGCTGCGGCGTCGCGCGCCAGGTCCTCGCCGCGTTCGCCCGTCCACCCCTGCGCACGCGCCCAGGCCACGCTCGCAGGCCCCGAGGCCACCTCCTCCAGGGTCAGCGACCCCTCGGCGTGCACCTGCCCGAGGTGACCGGCGTTGCCCGTGGCGCCCGGCAGGTACCGCCCGCCCATCACGAAGCCGCCGCCCACGCCGGTGGACACGACGATCGACAGCGACGAGGCCGCCCCCTGGGTCGCGCCGAGCCAGGACTCGGCGAGCGCGAGGCACCCGCCGTCGTGCCCGAACGCCGTGCGGACCGGTGCCCCGCGGACCGCGGAGGCGGAGTCGCGCACGGCGCCGGCGAGATCGAAGCCCCGGGCTCGCGGCATGTTCACCGGGTGGATCAGACCGCGCTCGCGATCGATCGGCCCGGCGCTCCCCACGCCGGCGCCGAGCAGCTCGTCCCCCGACGAGAGTCGGGCGAGCGCCGCGGAGATGACGGCGTCGAGCGCCTCGCGGAGCGAGTCGGGCGTGGCGTCCGGACCGGTCGGGAGGCGGGTGCGCGTCGCGTCGACGACGGTGCCGTCCGCGGCGACGAGCGCCGCCTCGAGCTTGGTGCCGCCGACGTCGACGGCCAGGGCGTAGGCGGTCACTGCGGGTCGAGCCCGAGGTCGTCGAGGTCGATGGCCGCGCGCCACTCCAGCCCGGCGGCCTCGATCGCCGCCTGGGCGCCGGTCTTGCGGTCGACGATCACCGCGACCGCCACCACCTCGGCGCCCTCGCGACGCAGCACCTCGACCGCCTTGAGCGCGGACTGGCCGGTGGTGGAGGTGTCCTCCAGCACGACCACGCGGCGTCCCGCCACCTCGGCGCCCTCGATCTGGCGTCCGCGCCCGTGGTCCTTGGGCTCCTTGCGCACGACGAAGGCGTCCAGCGGACGGTCGCTGTCGGCGGCGGCGTGCAGGACGGCGTTGGCGATCGGATCCGCGCCGAGCGTGAGCCCGCCCACCGCGACCACGTCGAGGTCGGCGATGAGATCGCGCATGATCCGACCGATCGCGGGCGCCGCGCGGTGATCCAGCGTGAGACGACGCATGTCGACGTAGTAGGTCGCCTTCTTGCCGCTGGAGAGCGTGAAGTCGCCGTGAAAGACGGCCTCGGCCGTGATCAGGGCGATCAGGGCCTGGCGGTCGGCCTCGAGTTCCGGGGTGCTGAGCGTCACGGGCATCAGTCTACGGCGGCCTCCCGGACGCCCCGGGTGCCGGGAGTGCTGCACGATCCGGGTGCACATGCAGGATCGCTCCCGCGGATCCGCCGTGCTCCCGTGTCGGGATCGTGCATCCGTGCCGCGCGCCGCCGCCGCCCGCCTGGCGTGCCGTCCGCCCAGCGCCTATCGTGGCCCGCGTACGCCACAGAAGGAGGAGCAGCCGTGCTCGACGTCGATCCCTATGCCGCCCTCGCTCGCCTGCGCGAGTTCGCCCCGCTGGAGCTGACCAGCCCCGACTTCGCCGACGGCGCGCCGCTCCCGGTCAGCGCCTGGTCGGCCTCCCGCGGAGGAGAGGACCGGTCGCCCGCGCTGAGCTGGGGCGAGCCGCCCGCCGGCACGAAGAGCTTCGCCGTGTCCTGCCTCGATCCGGACGCCCCGACCGGCACCGGGTACTGGCACTGGGCGGTCGCGAACCTTCCCGCCGATCTGCGCTCCCTCGCCGCGGGAGCGGGCGACGGCGAGCCGGGCTCGCTTCCCGCCGGCGCGGTGACGCTCCCCAACGAGGCGCGCCTGCCCCGCTACATCGGCGCAGCTCCGCCGGCGGGGACCGGCGTCCACCGCTACGTCTTCGTGGTCGACGCCCTGGACGTCGAGGCGATCGAGCTCACGGGAGACGAGACGCCCGCGTACCTCGGGTTCAACCGCCACTTCCACACGCTGGCACGCGGCATCCTCACCGGGACGGGCGATCCCGCGGACCGCTGACGCGTCACGTCGCCTCGCCCGCTCTGGACGGATGGCGTGGTTTGCTGCATCATTTCATATTGCGAAAGTTTTTCTTCGCTATGTGGATATCTGCAGGAAGCTGACCCGATCCGCCCGGACCGACCCGAGGAGACGCCATGTCCACCCACCGTCAGATCGCCGCGATCACCTACGAGACCGCTGCCCGCGCCGTCTCGCTCGCCATGGAGATCGGCGCGGACCACGGGGTGCGCGCGGTCGTCGCGGTCGCCGACCCCTCGATGACCGTCGTCGCCTACGGCATGGCCGACGGCGCCACCCCGCACAGCGCCGAGACCAGTCGCCGCAAGGCTGTGACCGCGGCCTCGATCCGGCGTCGCACCGCGCAGATCCCCGAGGCCCTGTCCGTCGCCCTGCCGCTGGGCACGGGCGGGGCCCTGACTACGATCGACGGAGGAGTGCCGATCGTCTTCGGCGACGACCACGTCGGCGGACTCGGCGTCGCCGGGGGGACCCCGGCGCAGGACGCCGCGATCGCGCTCGAGACCCTGCACCGTCTCGGCGCACAGGTGGAAGGAACGGAACCATGACCTCGTATCTCTCCCGCGCCGACCTGTCGGTGGCCGCACCGATCGCCGCCTTCGCCGAGGAGTCGCTGACCGCGTCGGGACGGGACCCCGAGGCCTTCTGGGCCGGCGTCAGCGCGATCGTCCACGACCTCGGCCCCCGCAACGCCGCCCTGCTGCGGACCCGGGACGAGCTGCAGCGCCGTATCGACGACTTCCACCGCACGCATCCGGGCGTCCCGGACCGCGACGCCTACCGCGCCCTGCTCACCGACATCGGCTACCTGGCGGCGGACCCCCGCGCGGTCGCCGTGACGACCGAGGACGTGGATCCGGAGATCGCGACCCTCGCCGGCCCGCAGCTCGTGGTGCCCCTCCTCAACGCGCGCTTCGCCCTGAACGCCGCCAACGCCCGCTGGGGATCCCTTTACGACGCCCTCTACGGGACGGACGCGATCGACCGGACCGGCGACCTCGCCCCCGGCCGCGCCTTCACCCCCGCCCGCGCGGCCGCGGTGGTCGCGCGGGGTCGGGAGCTGCTGGACGCGATC
>NZ_BCRA01000026.1 GCF_001552355.1 Microbacterium resistens NBRC 103078 | reverse complement strand
GTGGCGAGCGATTCCAGGATCGTCGCCGAGGCCTCGTCCCCGTACCGCGCCACCCGCCCGCCTGCAGGGGAGCGGCGCAGCGCCGTCAGCGCCTGCGCATGGGCGCGGGAGAAGGACGCGTACTCGTGCGGGTCGGAGGCGCCGACCGCGACGCCGGCATGCCGGGCCAGCTCGTCCAGCGCATGTGCGTCGCCCTCCGTGACGCACATCACGACGCCCTCGTCGGACTCCGCGACGAACGCGGGGGAGGCGCCGCGGCGTCGGTCCCACCACTCCAGCACCGCCGTGTCGTGGCCCCCGGTGGTGACCGCGACGATGACGGGCGCCGGGGGGAGGGCGCCGAGCACGCGCCGGGCGAGCGCGGGGTCGTCGTCGAGGAGCGAGGCGAGCAGCTGGGTGTGCAGTCGCCGTCGGCTCCGGGCGAGCTGATCGCTCTGCTCCAGAGACAGCCCGGCCATGGCGATCACGGAGGTCACCACGGTGCGGGTCTCCGAGTCGAGGGCAGCGGCGGCGATCGCGATGACCCCGCGGAGGTGTCCGGTGCGGCCGAGCGTGAACAGGGTGAACGCGCCCTCGCCGTGCTCGATCGTGCGGCTCGCCGAGCCGCCCCGGGCGATCAGCTCGCGCGCGGCGGCGGCGATGTCCGCGGGAGGATCCGCCTCGGCCGGATGCGCGTGCGCGATGGCGCCCGCGGCGTCGAACATGCCGACCCAGCACCCGAGCCGTCGGGCCAGCTCGCTGAGGGTGGACTCCAGTCCGCGAGGCCGCAGGGCGGCGATCGCCAGGGCGCGCTGGGTCTCCAGCGCCCAGGTCCGCCGGGCGTAGGCCTGCGCGGCGATCGCCTCCGCGTGCGCGCGGGCCACGGCGATGAAGGGAGTGCCGTAGGGAACCTCGAACAGCGCGAGGCCGTGGGAGCCGCACGCCCGCACCAGCTCGTCCGGCACGCCGGCGCGGTGCACGTCCGCCCCGAAGCCCAGGGCGACCACGCCGCGGGCGGCCAGGCGGGCGACGTAGGGGGACCAGGAATCGGCGTCCGTCATCTGCGTCCCGGTGGTCAGCAGGACGAGGTCGTCGGCGAGGAAAGGGGTCGGGTCGGCGAGGTCGGAGCTGTGCACCCAGCGGACCGGGTGGTCGAGGGCGGGATCCGCGATGCCGAGCGACGGGATCGCACGCAGGCGGAGATCGCGGCGATCGAGAAGAGTGCGGAGCGTGGGGGGTGAGGCGGTGTCCACGGCGACTCTCCTCGCGAATCAGGGTTATACGGACGGGCGAAAACTGCCTCACAATTGTACGGTCCGGCGAGTGCATCCGCCCCGCCGTGGTCGTAGCCTCGGCGGCATGACCCTCATCGATGAGACCTCCACGATCCCTGCCGGTGGACCGACGCTCCCTCAGGAGCGCCGTCTCGTCACCGAGCTCCCCGGCCCGCGATCCGCGGCCATCCTGGCGCGCAAGGCGGACGCCGTCGCGGCCGGCGTCGGCCACACCGTTCCCGTGGCCGCCGTGGCCGCAGGCGGCGGCGTCGTTGTGGATGCCGACGGAAACTCGCTCATCGACCTCGGCAGCGGCATCGCCGTGACCACGGTGGGCAACGCCCACCCCGCCGTCGCCCAGGCCATCGCCGCACAGGCCGCGCAGCTCACGCACACCTGCTTCATGATCTCCCCGTACGAGTCGTACGTCGCGGTCGCCGAGGCCCTGAACCGCATCACCCCCGGCGACTTCGCGAAGAAGAGCGCCCTGTTCAACTCGGGCGCCGAGGCCGTGGAGAACGCGGTCAAGATCGCGCGCAAGCACACGGGCCGTCAGGCCGTCGTGGCCTTCGACCACGGCTACCACGGACGCACCAACCTCACCATGGCGCTGACCGCCAAGTCGATGCCCTACAAGAGCGGCTTCGGCCCCTTCGCCCCTGAGGTCTATCGCGTCCCCGGCTCCTACCCGTTCCGCGACGGCCTCACCGGCCCCGAGGCGGCGAAGCGGGCGATCACGCTCGTGGAGAAGCAGATCGGCGCCGACAACCTCGCCGCCGTCATCATCGAGCCGATCCAGGGCGAGGGCGGCTTCATCGTCCCTGCCGACGGCTTCCTCAACACCGTCGTCGACTGGTGCCGCGCCCACGGCGTGGTCTTCATCGCCGACGAGGTCCAGACCGGGTTCGCGCGCACCGGCGCGATGTTCGCGAGCGAGACCTTCGGCATCGAGCCGGACCTCATCACCACCGCCAAGGGGATCGCCGGCGGCATGCCGCTCGCCGCCGTCACCGGCCGTGCCGAGATCATGGACTCCGCCCACGCGGGCGGTCTCGGCGGCACGTACGGCGGGAACCCCGTCGCGTGCGCCGCCGCGCTCGCCGCGATCGACGCCTTCGAGAACGAGGGGATGATCGAGCGCGCCCAGCAGGTCGGCGCGATCCTCGTCGAGCGCCTCACCGCGCTGAAGGAGAAGGACCCGCGCGTGGGCGACGTGCGCGGGCACGGCGCCATGATCGCCGCCGAGTTCGTCGACCCCGAGACCGGCGAGCCCGACGCGGCGCTCACGGCGGCCGTCGCCAAGGCGGCGATCGCCCAGGGCGTCATCGTGCTGACCTGCGGCACGTTCGGCAACGTCATCCGCTTCCTCCCGCCGCTCGCGATCGGCGACGACCTGCTCCGCGAGGGGCTGGACGTCGTGGCCGACGCGCTCGCCGGGGCCTGAGACCGTCGACCGCGGCCGGGATCGGGGGATGCCGGGCCGCGGTCGACACATTCCCGTCCGCGCTGCGGACCGTCCATCCCCGCCGACGAAGGAGTACCCATGACCACGGTGTCACCGACCACCCAGGAGATCAGCCGCGACGTCGTCATCGTCGGCGCGGGAGCCGCAGGGCTGACCGCGGCGAACGAGCTGCGCAAGGCGGGTCTGTCCGTCGCCGTGCTGGAGGCGCGCGACCGCGTCGGCGGGCGACTGTGGACGGACGTCATCGAGGGCGCCATGCTGGAGATCGGCGGCCAGTGGGTCTCGCCGGACCAGGACGCGCTGATCGAGACGATCGCCGACCTGGGGCTGGAGACCTTCAGCCGCTACCGCGAGGGCGACAGCGTCTACGTCGGCCCGGACGGCGTCGCCAAGCGCTTCACCGGCGAGATGTTCCCCGTCTCGGCCGAGACGGAGCGTGTGATCGCCGAGATCACCGAGCGCCTCGACGCCATGGTCGCCGAGATCGACCCCGAGCGCCCGTGGGCCCACGAGAAGGCGGCCGAATGGGACGCGATCTCCTGGGACGCGTGGCTCCGCGCGCAGACCGACGACGACGAGGCCGTCCGCAACCTCGCCTTCGCGACCGGCTCGGCGATGCTCACCAAGCCGACGCACTCCTTCTCCCTCCTGCAGTCGCTGCACATGGCCGCCTCGGCCGGGTCCTACTCGCACCTCGTGGACGCCGACTTCATCCTCGACAAGCGCGTCGTCGGCGGGCTCCAGCAGGTCCCGCTGCTGCTCGCCGAGCGGCTCGGCGACGACGTGCTGCTGAACCAGCCGGTGCGCACGCTCGAATGGGGCGAGAGCGGCGTGACCGCCGTGACCGACGAGGTGACGGTCCGCGCGCGGTACGCGATCCTCGCGCACGCGCCGGTGCTCTACAGCCGGATCTCCTTCGTCCCGGCCCTGCCCCGCCGCCAGCACCAGCTCCACCAGCACCTGTCGATGGGCTTCGTCATCAAGGTGCACGCGGTGTACGACCGGCCGTTCTGGCGCGAGCAGGGACTCAGCGGCACCGCCTTCAGCCCGTACGAGCTGTCGCACGAGGCGTACGACAACACCAACCACGGCGACGAGCGCGGAACGCTGGTCGGCTTCGTGTCCGACCACAACGCGGACGACCTCTTCTCGCTCACCGCCGAGGAGCGCAAGGAGCGCATCCTCGAGTCGCTGTCGCACTACTACGGCCCCGAGGCCAAGAACCCGGTCGTCTACTACGAGAGCGACTGGGGCTCGGAGGAGTGGACCCGCGGGGCCTACGCCGCCAGCTTCGACCTCGGCGGGCTGCACCGCTACGGGGCGGATCTGCCCGCGCCCGTCGGCCCGATCCACTTCGCATGCAGCGACATGGCCGGAGCGGGCTTCCAGCACGTGGACGGGGCGATCCGGATGGGACGGCTGGCCGCGCGCGAGATCCTGGAAGCGAGCCGGGCATGAGCGCCGGCATCGTCGTCGGCTACACGGCGACCGATGCCGGCTCCGACGCCGCGGTGTTCGGGGCGCGTCTCGCGCGCGCCCTGGGCACGCGGCTGCACCTGGTGATCGTCCTTCCCCGCGAGGGCACGCGCAGCGCCGCCGTCGCGCCGGACCGCGCCTACGAGGACGTGATCCGGGGCCAGGCGCGGACCTGGCTGGACGAGGCGCTGCGCACCCTTCCGCAGGACGTGCCCCGCAGCGCCCACGTCCGCTTCGGCGAGTCGTTCGCGGAGGGGCTGGTCGCGGCGGGCGAGGAGTTCGGCGCGCGGATGATCGTCGTCGGCGCCGCCGGCGGGGGACTGCTGGGTCGCCACCGGCTCGGCAGCGTCGCCTCCGAGCTGCTGCACTCGTCGACCCTTCCGGTCGCACTGGTCCCCGCCGGCGGCGCGGCCGACCCCGCCACCGCGCTGACCCGCGTGACCGCCGCCCTCGGCACCCGGCCCGGCGCCGACGTGCTGCTCGATGAGGCAGTGGGTCTCGCGGGCGCCGCCGGCGCGTCGCTGCGACTGATCTCGCTCATGCCCTTCGACGTGCCCCCGGGGCTCGACACCGGAGCCATCCGCATCGCCGGGGACGAGCACGGAGAGGACGTCCTCTCCGCCGCGCGGGCCGCCCTGCCCGCCGGCGTCTCGGCCGAGGTCGAGCGCGCGCCCGGCGACAGCGTCGAGGACGCCGTCGCCCACCTCGACTGGCAGCCGGGCGAGGTCGTGCTGGTCGGATCCAGCCGGCTCGCCCAGCCCCGGCGTCTGTTCCTCGGCTCCACTGCGGCGAAGATGCTGCACGTGCTGCCGGTCCCGATGATCGTCGTCCCGCGCACCCGAGCCGCGGGCCACCCCCTCGGAGGAGACCCCGCATGACCGACACCACACGGGCGACGGAGCCCGGCCCCGGGGCGACGGAGCCCGAGTCCGGGGTGACCGGCGGGATCTCCCGCAAGGGGCTCAGCGCCGGGACGGTGGGCCTGATCGGCGCCGTCGTCATCGGCATCTCCTGCGTCGCGCCGGCCTACACCTTCACCGCCGCCGTCGGCCCGACCGCGTCCGTGGTCGGGCTGCAGGTGCCGGCGATCATCCTCGTCGGCTTCCTCCCGATGCTCCTCGTCGCATTCGGGTACCGCGAGCTCAACCGGCGGATGCCCGACTCCGGCACCTCGTTCACGTGGGCCTCGCGGGCCTTCGGCCCGTGGATCGGCTGGATGGCCGGGTGGGGGCTGATCGCCGCCACCATCCTCGTGCTGTCGAATCTCGCCGGCATCGCGGTGGAGTTCCTGTTCCTGCTCATCGCGCAGGTCACGGGCAACGCGGCGATCGCGGACCTCGCCGGCGTCACGTGGATCAACATCCTCGTGTGCCTGCTCTTCATGCTCGGCGCCACGGTGATCTCCTACCGCGACATGCAGACCACCCAGAAGCTGCAGTACTTCCTCGTCGGGTTCCAGATCCTGGTCCTGCTGTTCTTCGCGATCGCCGCGATCGTCAAGGGGGCCTCCGGCGACGCGTTCGATCCGACCCCGTTCGACTGGCAGTGGTTCAACCCGTTCGCGGTGTCGTCGTTCAGCGCCTTCGCGGCGGGACTGTCGCTGTCGATCTTTATCTTCTGGGGCTGGGACGTCACCCTCACGATGAACGAGGAGACGAAGGACCCGGAGCGCACGCCCGGTCGGGCGGCGACCGTGACCGTCCTCACGATCGTCGCGCTGTACCTGCTGCTCGCCGTCGCGATGATCATGTTCTCCGGCGTCGGCACCGGCGCACTGGGCCTGGGCAACGAGGACATCCAGGAGAACGTGTTCTTCCACCTGTCCGGCCCGATCCTCGGCCCGCTGGCGTTCCTGGTCTCCCTCGCGGTGCTCACCAGCTCCGCGTCGTCCCTGCAGTCGACGTTCGTCTCGCCCGCACGGACGCTGCTGGCGATGGGCCATTACGGCGCGTTGCCGTCGACGTTCTCGAAGGTGAGCCCGCGCTTCTTCACGCCGGGATACGCGACGATCGTCTCGGCGATCGTCGCCAGCGCCTTCTACGCGGTGATGCGCTTCCTCAGCGAGGACGTGCTGTGGGATACGATCACGGCGCTGGGAATGATGATCTGCTTCTACTACGGCATCACCGCGTTCGCGTGCGTCTGGTACTTCCGCAAGCAGTGGTTCGACTCCGCGCGCAACATCTTCTTCACCTTCCTGTTCCCGCTCGTCGGCGGTGTGATCCTGGCCGTGCTGTTCGTCACGACCCTGATCGACTCGATGAGCCCCGACTACGGCAGCGGCTCGAGCATCGGGGGCCTCGGGCTCGTGTTCGTCCTCGGCGTCACCGTGATCCTGCTCGGCATCGTCGTGATGGTCTGGCAGGCCGTCCGCCGACCGGCGTTCTTCCGGGGGGAGACCCTCGGCACGGACGCTCCGCTGAGCGCCCGCCGACCCCGCCGCTGACCCCGTTCCGCCGGCACGCCGGCACCGACCCGCCACCCACGGAGGAGAATCCATGACCACGCAGATCGCACCGGTCGAGCAGGAGCTGCTCGACCGCGTCCCCACCGGCCTCTTCATCGGCGGCGAGTGGGTGCAGACCGAGCGCACCTTCGACGTGCACGACCCGTCCACCGGAGCCGTGATCCGCTCGATCGCGGACGCGACCCCCGAGGACGGCATCCGCGCCCTCGACGCCGCCGTCGCCGCGCAGGACGCCTGGGCGGCGACCCCGCCCCGAACGCGCAGCGACATCCTGCGCCGCGCCTTCGACCTCGTCCAGGCCCACAAGGAGGACCTGGCGCTGCTGATGACCCTCGAGATGGGCAAGCCCCTCGCGGAGGCCCGCGGCGAGGTCGCCTACGGCGGCGAGTTCCTCCGCTGGTTCAGCGAGGAGGCCGTGCGCATCTCCGGCCGTTACGGCCTGAACCCCGAGGGCACGGGCCGCATGGTCGTCTCGCAGCGTCCCGTCGGACCGTCGTTCTTCATCACGCCGTGGAACTTCCCCTTCGCGATGGCGACGCGGAAGATCGCCCCGGCGCTCGCCGCCGGCTGCACGGTGGTCATCAAGCCCCCGGCGCTGACGCCGCTCACCACGATCTTCTTCACCACGCTGCTGGAGGAGGCGGGGCTGCCCAAGGGTGTGGTCAACGTCGTGCAGACGTCCCGGTCCGGGGCGTTGTCCGGGCCGATCATCGCCGACCCGCGCCTGCGCAAGCTCTCCTTCACCGGTTCGACCCCGGTCGGCCAGCGCCTCATCGAGCAGGCGGCCCAGGGCGTGCTGCGCGTCTCGATGGAGCTCGGCGGCAACGCGCCGTTCGTCGTGTTCGAGGACGCCGACCTCGACAAGGCCGTGGAGGGCGCACTGGCGGCGAAGTTCCGCAACATCGGCCAGGCCTGCACGGCGGCCAACCGCTTCATCGTCCACGCGGACGTCGCCGAGGAGTTCGCCCGCCGGGTGACCGAGCGCGTGCAGGCGATGAAGGTCGGCCGCGGCACCGAGGAGGGCGTGACCATCGGCCCGCTGATCGACTCCGACGCCGTGGACAAGGCGGCCGAGCTCGTCGGCGACGCCGTCGACCGCGGCGCGCGGCTGCTCGCCGGCGGCACGGCGATCGAGGGGGAGGGCACGTTCTACGCCCCGACGGTCCTCACCGACGTGGTGGCCGGCAGCGCCATCCTGAAGGAGGAGATCTTCGGCCCGGTGCTGGCGATCGCCACTTTCCGCGACGAGGCCGAGGCCGTGCGCCTGGCCAACGACACCGAGTACGGGCTCGTCTCCTATGTGTTCACCGAGGACCTGCAGCGCGGTCACCGGATGATCGACGCGCTCGAGACGGGCATGATGGGGCTGAACGTGGGGGTCGTCTCCAACGCCGCCGCCCCGTTCGGCGGAGTCAAGCAGTCCGGGATCGGCCGCGAGGGCGGGTTCGAGGGCATCCACGAGTTCCTGTCCACCAAGTACACGCTCATCCCGGTCGACTGAGAGGAACCGACATGACCGACTACGCCGTCGTGAACCCGGCCACGGGCGAGACCCTGGCCACCTATCCGACCGCCACCGACGCGCAGATCGAGGACGCCGTCGCCCGCGCCGCCGCGGCGGCCACGGTCTGGGGCACGACGCCCCCGTCCGAGCGCGCCGCCGTGATCCGCCGGATCGCCGAGCTGCACCGCGAACGCCGTGACGAGCTCGCCGAGATCATCGTGCGCGAGATGGGCAAGCCCGTCGCCGCCGCGGTCGGCGAGGTGGACTTCGCCGCCGACATCATCGAGTTCTATGCGGACAACATCGACCGGATCACCGCCGACCAGCCGCTGGACATCCTCGGCGAGGGCACCGCGGTGGTCCGCCGTGCGCCGCTGGGCGCGCTCCTGGGCATCATGCCGTGGAACTTCCCGGCGTACCAGGTGGCCCGCTTCGCCGCGCCGAATCTCGCGATCGGCAACACGATCATCCTCAAGCACGCGCCGCAGTGCCCCGAGTCCTCGGCGGCGCTGGAGCGGATCTACGCCGACGCCGGGCTTCCCGACGGCGGGTACGTGAACGTGTACGCCACGAACGAGCAGGCGGCGACCATCATCGCCGACCCGCGCGTGCACGGCGTCTCGGTCACCGGATCCGAGCGCGCGGGAGCGGCGGTGGCCGAGGTCGCCGGCCGCAACCTGAAGAAGGTGGCGCTGGAGCTGGGCGGGTCGGACCCGTTCATCCTGCTGTCCACGGACGACCTGGACGCCGCCGTGCAGTCCGCGGTGGACGCGCGCCTGGACAACAACGGCCAGTCGTGCAACGGCGCCAAGCGGTTCATCGTGACGGACGCCCTGTACGACGCGTTCACGGAGAAGTTCGTGGCGGCGCTCTCGGCGGTGTCCGCCGAGGACCCCACGCAGGAGGACACCGTGCTCGGGCCGCTGTCGTCGCTGGCGGCGGCGGAGCGGCTGCAGGAGCAGATAGACACGGCCGTCGCCCAGGGCGCGACGCTGCTCACCGGCGGCACACGGGAGGGCGCCTTCTTCGCCCCGACCGTGCTGGCCGACGTGACTCCCGAGATGGACGTCTACCGCGAAGAGCTGTTCGGACCCGCGGCCGTCGTCTACCGGGTGGCCGACGAGCAGGCCGCCGTCGCGCTCGCCAACGACACGTCGTTCGGGCTGGGGTCGTACGTCTTCACGACCGATCCGGCGCAGGCCGAGCGGGTGGCGGACGCGATCGAGGCCGGGATGGTCTATGTCAACGTCGTCCTCGCCGACAGCCCCGAACTGCCGTTCGGCGGGGTGAAGCGCAGCGGCACCTCGCGGGAGCTGGGTCTGCTCGCGGCGGACGAGTTCGTGAACAAGAAGCTGATCCGCGTCGCCTGACGCCGACTGCTGCGGGCCGTCCTCCCCTCGGGAGGGCGGCCCGCTCGCGTTCCCGGCGCGTTCCTGCTCCGCTCGCGTTCCCCTCCCTCGCGCCGGGACAGGCGATCGCGCGGGATCAGGCAGCTTTGCACGATACGCGCCTGATTGCGCGCGGATGCCTGATCCGGCGCGGCGGAACCTCGGGAGAAGGGCCCTGCGGTCGCTTGCCCGGAGTAGCGTCGGGGTATGACCAACGTCGCCGAGAACATCGTCCAGTCCCTCCGCGCGAACGGCGTCACGCGCGTGTACGGCATCCCCGGGGACTCCCTCAACGGGTTCACCGACGCGCTGCGCAAGGACGGCACCATCCGCTGGGTCCACGTGCGGCACGAGGAGTCCGCGGCGTTCGCCGCAGCTGCGGAGGCCGCGCTGACCGGAGACCTCGCCGTCGTCGCGGGGTCCTGCGGCCCCGGCAACCTCCACCTCATCAACGGCCTCTACGACGCCAACCGGTCGCGGGTCCCGGTGCTCGCGATCGCGGCGCACATCCCGACGAGCGAGATCGGGACCACCTACTTCCAGGAGACCCACCCGCAGGAGCTCTTCCGGGAGTCCAGCGTCTACGTCGAGTACGTCTCGGACCCGGCCCAGATGCCGCGCCTGCTGGAGATCGCGATGCGCACCGCGATCGAGGAGCGCGGCGTCGCGGTGCTCGTCATCCCGGGGGACATCGCCCTGGCCGAGGCCGAGGACGACCGGGTGACCGTGATCGAGCGCGCGCGCCCGGTCGTCGTCCCCTCCGCGGACGAACTGGAGCGTGCGGCGACCCTTCTGAACGCCGCCAAGCGCGTGACCATCCTCGCCGGCGCCGGAGTGCAGGGATCCCACGACGCCGTCGTCGCCCTCGCCGACAGGCTGGCGGCGCCCGTCGTCCACGCGCTCCGGGGCAAGGAGTTCATCGAGTATGACAACCCCCACGACGTCGGCATGACCGGCCTGCTGGGCTTCGCGTCCGGCTATCGGGCGATGGAGGGCGCCGACGCGCTGCTCGTGCTCGGGTCCGACTTCCCGTATCCGCAGTTCTACCCGGCGGATGCGACGACCATCCAGGTCGACATCCGCGGCGCGCAGCTCGGTCGCCGGCATCCGCTCGATCTCGGACTGGTCGGCGACGTCGGGGCGACGGCGGAGGCGCTTCTTCCCCGGCTGCGGGCGGACCGGAGCCGCGCGCACCTGGACGACGCCACCGCCCACTACCGGAAGACCCGCGCGAAGCTCGACGAGCTGGCGGTGCCGTCGCGGGGCAAGGCGCCGATCCACCCGCAGTACCTGGCCCGGCTGCTCGACGAGGCGGCCGCCGAGGATGCGGTCTTCACCGCGGACGTCGGCTCGCCGACGGTGTGGGCGGCGCGCTACCTGAGCATGAACGGGAAGCGGCGCCTGATCGGGTCGTTCAACCACGGATCCATGGCGAACGCGCTGCTGCACGGCATCGGTGCGCAGGCCACGCACCCGGATCGACAGGTCGTGGCGCTGGCCGGGGACGGCGGCCTGACCATGATGCTGGGCGAGCTCATCACGCTCACCCAGAACGCCCTTCCGGTGAAGACGATCGTCGTGAACAACTCGTCGCTCAACTTCGTCGAGCTGGAGATGAAGGCGGCCGGCTTCGTGACCTACGGGACGGACCTGCACAACCCGGACTTCGCCGCGGTCGCGCAGGCCTGCGGGATCTTCGCCCGACGCGTCGAGCGCTCCGACGAGCTCGAGGACGCCCTGCGGGAGGTCCTCGCGCACGACGGGCCGGCGCTGCTCGACGTCGTCACCGAGCGCCAGGAGCTCTCGATGCCGCCCGCGGTGACCGCGGAGCAGGTCAAGGGGTTCGCGCTGTACGCCATCCGCACGGTCCTGTCCGGGCGCGGGGACGAGCTGCTCGACCTCGCCAAGGCGAACTGGCGCCAGCTGTTCTGACCCGGTCCGCGGCGGTCAGCCCATCGGAGGCGGCGAGCCGCCTCCGATGGGCTGAGCCGCGCTATCCGGCGGCGAGCTCGGCGCGCACCTCATCGGCGAGGTAGCAGCCGGCCTGGTCGAATCGCTCCACGGCGGCGCGGCGCAGGGCGTCGCGGTCTCCGGCGTCGTCGGCGAGCTTCGAGCGCTCATGGAGGATCTGCCCGTGGAGCATGTGCTCGGTGAAGGGCAGGAGCTCCTCCGCCTCGCGGAGCATGTCGCGGGCTCGGTCCGCGTCGCCGGCCCGCGCGATCCAGGGGGCCGCGATGATCAGCGTGTCCGCTGTGATCATCGCCTGCGCCATGGCCCGGGCGCGCTCCAGGGAGGCCTCCAGGACCTCCACGGCCTCGTCGAGGTCTCCGCGCGTGCCGAGCGCGACGCCCAGGTGGGAGTCGGCGTACACCAGGATGTGCTCGTACTCCAGCTCCTCGCCCAGCCTCTTGGCGATCCGCGTCGTCTCGACGGCCTCGTCCACGAGGCCCTGGCGGATCAGCATGGTGCTCTGGTTCACCCGGAGGTTCGCCTCGAAGAGGCGATGCCCGATCTCCTCGGCGATCCGCAGCCCTCGCGCGATGACCGCCTCCTCCTCGTCGAACAGGCCGAGGGTGTGCAGGGTGATGCTCAGGTTCAGCAGGTCCACGGTCAGGACGACCTTGTCGTCCAGCTCCTCGTGGATCCGCGTCGCCCGCTCCAGCTTCTCCTTCGCCACCTCGGGTCGGCCCTGTCGTCGGTCGATCATCGCGGACTGGTTGAGCAGGAGCCCGACGAACCGGGGATCAGGGTGCGAGGAGGACTCGTCGGCGAACGACATGGCGCGGTCGAAGTACTCCTGCGCGGTGTCCAGGTCGTCGCCGAACAGCAGGAGCTGGCCCGCGTCGCCGCTCGCCTTCCCCGCGGCGAGGTCGTCGCCCACGAGGATCGCCGTGTCCATCGCCGCCTCATGCAGCCGCACCGCCTCGCTCACGTATCCGGCGACGGTCATCCACCAGCTGAGCCCCTCGGAGAGCCGGAACAGCAGCTCGGGGTGTCCGCGGTCGGGCGCGGCATGGGCGAGCGCGAGCAGGGACGGCAGCTCACGGCGGAGCCACGCCCGGGCCTCGTCCTCGCTCCAGTCCTGCTCGGGGTAGACGAACGCGGTGCTGCGGGCGCGATCGCCCGTCGCCCGCGCCAGGGTCGCGTAGGCGGCCCAGGTCCGCTCGGCGGCCGTCCGCGCCACGCGCTCGAACGTCGCCGAGCGCAGCCGCGGGGGATCCGTCTCCTCCGCGCGCTCGCGACCGAAGGCGCGCACGAGCGCGTGCAGCCCGATGTGCCGGTCGTCACGGCGGACGGCGACGCTCGCGTCGACGAGCTCGGCGATCGCCTTCCGAGCGCGGTCCCGGTCCCCGTCGAGGACCGCGGCCGCCGCGTCGGCGCCCAGCTCGGCGACGGGGAGGTCGGCGAAGGCCCGGAGCAGCAGGGTGGCGTCGGCGCCGAGAGCGGTGTACGACAGGGCCAGGGAGGCGCGGATGTCGTCGTCCACGCGCGCCGTCGCCACGCGCTCGGCCATCAGGTCGATGTGCTCGGCGAGGGTCCACGTGGGATGCGTCGCCAGGCGGGCGCCGACGAGGGCCACCGCCAGGGGCAGGCCGCCGGTGGCCTCGATGAGGCGCTCGGCCTCGGACCTGTCGACGACGGATCCGGCGGAGAGGGTCTCCAGCAGCGCCGCCGTCTCCTGCGCGTCCAGTCCGTCGACGTCGATGACCGTCCACGGCGAGCCGCCGGGGCGCGCCCGGCTGGTGACCAGCACCGCGCACGCGGGGTCCTGCCCGACGATGCGGTCGACCTGCTCGACCCCGGAGGCGTCGTCCAGCACCAGGACGGCGCGGCGGCTGGCGAGGGTGTGGCGGATGAGCGTCGCACGCTCCTGCGGCGTCCTGGCCGTCGTATCGTCGGTGTCGAGCTGGCGGAGGACGGCGCGCTGCGCGGCGTCGGGATCGACGGGTAGCGCGCCCGCGCCTTTTCCGCGCAGGTCCAGGAACACCGCTTCGGCCCGGAGATCCGCCAGCGTCCTCAGGGCGAGCTGCGTCTTGCCCGCTCCTCCCATGCCGGTGAGCCAGAGCCGGGTCGGGACCGCGAGGGCCGCGGCGGCCCGGGCGAGGGCGTCCTGGCGTCCGGTGAAGGAGGGGACCGGGGCGGGCGGCTCGTGGCGCACCACGGCGACCGCGGCGCCGTCGGTGGCCGAGCGGGCCAGACGCACCCGCTGCGCCCACGGCTCGCGCAGATGCTCGGGGAGGCCGAGCACGGCGGCGATGTCGGCGACGGCCGTGGCGTCGAGCCGGCGTCGTCCCTGCTGGAACGACGCCCACACCGTGGTCTTCGCCAGGCCTTGGCGTCGATGCTCCGGCACCCCGCGCGCCGCCTGGAGCTCGACGACGCGGCGGCCGATCTCCTCGTAGGACGGGGAACCCGCGGCCTCCCGCATCCCGCGCAGCTCGGCGGCGATCGTGTCCAGGCCGGTCGGCGGCCGGTCCCAGTCGACGGCGTCTTCGGCGTGTGGCATCGTCGTCCTTTCCCCGCGCCGATGCTAGCGGTACCCCGGCCGCCTCCCGTCGCCGGGATCGGGCGGACTCAGTCCTCGGCGAGCGCGCGGGCCTGGGCCGCCTCCCCGGCGCGTCCCAGCCCCTGCAGGACGTCGCCGAGCTCGAGCGCGGCGATCTGGCGCAGGGGAGGGATCTCGGCCGCGTGCTCGACGGCGGCGCGGTAGGCCGCCACCGCGTCCTCCGCGCGGCCGTCGCCGGCGAGGATCCGCGCAGCCATCAGCGCGGCCCCGCCGGCGGACTGCACGTCACCCGCGGCGGCGTAGCCGTCCGAGGCGGTCAGGGCCGCCGAGACGGCCTCGTCGATGCGGCCCAGCGGCGCGAGAGCACGGGCGCGGGAGTCGGTCACGTCCGCCACGAGCCAGTCGGCGTCGTTCTCGGCCGCGAGCCGCTCCACCTCGTCGAACAGGGCGAAGGCGCGGGCATCCTGCTTCGCGCCGTAGGCCTGGCCCAGGTTGTGCAGCACCTCGACGACGGCGCCGAGGGCATCCGGCGCGGTGCGGACGATCTCCGCGGCGGACTCCAGCAGCTCGACCGCGTCGTCCTGCTCGCCGAACTGACCGAGAATCCGTGCCTGCTCCAGCATCGCCATCGCCTGGTCGGCGGGCGCCTCCGCCTCGCCGAACAGCTGGGCGGCATGACCGAACGCTCCGTACGCCGGGCCGAACTCCTCCGCGGCGCGCAGCGCCCGTGCCAGCATCGACACGGTCATCGCCCGGCTCCCCGCCGGCTCGTCCTGCTCCTCCTCGATCGCCAGCACGTCCCCGAACACCTCCGCCGCCTCCGCGGCGTCGCCGATGGCCAGCATGGTCCGTCCGACGCGGTACTTCGCGCCGGCGACGTCGCCGCCCTCCTGCTCCGCGAACCGGGCCGTCACCCGATAGCGGGCGAGGGCCTGCTCCGGCTCTCCGGCGTCCTCCCACAGCGCCCCGGCGAGGAACTGCGCGTTGGCCAGGGCCCGGCGTCCGCCGAGACCCGCCACGATCCGGCTGACCTCGTCGGCGTCGGCGGCGCCGGCGGCGAACTCCCCGCGACCGCCGCGGATGCGGGCCCGCACCTCCAGTGCCCGAGCACGGACGCCCTGCGGCGTCTCCGGGTCCTCCAGCAGGCGCTCGGCGTGCACCAAGGCCGCCTCCGCGTCGTCGTTGCGCACGAGGAGACCGATCGCGGCGAGCACGGCGCCGTACCCGAGGCGCGTGTCCTGTGCGGCGTCGAAGTGGCGCGCGGCCTGCTCCACGAGGTCCATGGCCGCGGCCGGGTCGGTCTCGTCGCGATGGTGGGCCAGGGTCAGGGCGATGTCGCCCCGAGTGCGCGGGGAGAGGTCCGCGGACGACGCGAGCAGTTGCGCGAGCCCGTCCAGGTCCTCGTCGGAGGCACGCCCGAACAGCGCCAGGCCGAAGCGCTCCTCCACGTCCGCCTGGGAGGTCTCCCCGGCTTCGCGGAGGGTCCGCACGCGATCCTCCAGCAGGGTCGCCGCCTCCTCGTCGCGGCCGAGGTGCACGAGGGCGGCCAGGCGCTGGCCGGTGAGCACGGCGCGGCGTTCCGCGTCGACGGCGTCGATCACGTGCGGCAGGGCTTCGAGGGCCTCGTGCGCCGCGCCGAACGCCGAGAGGTCGACCACGCGGCGGTACCAGCCGTCCGGGTCGGCGGGCGCCTGATCCGCGGGCGGCGTCACGAACGCGTCCGAGCGGATCGGGACGTCGAAGCTCTCCGTCGCGAGCGCACGCGCCGCCTCGAGCCGTCGGGCCTGCCCGTCCGTCCCGTCGCGCTCGTCGAATCGACGTCCGATCCGCTCCGCGGCCGCCCACGCGGCTCCCGCGAGCTCGGTGGCCGTCCATGGTCCGCGGCCGCCGTCGCGCTCGCCGAAGAACGGGACGAGCTCGGCGGCGTCCGCGCCGCGCACCGGGGTATCGCCGTGACCGGCGGCGACCACGCGGTCGAGGGTCGTGCCGACCGCCTGAAGCATCCGGACGTGGGCGCGGACGGCGAGCGGGTCGTGGGCCAGCCACGGCAGGTGCCGCTCGACCAGGCTCAGCGCGCGGGCCTCGTTGCCGGTCACCGCGCAGAAGACGATGTTGTTCGCGATCGTCGAGAGCAGATCCGGGTTGTCCTTGGACATCCGGTAGCTCCGCAGATGAGCGGCCTTGGCGTCGTCGTGGCGGCCCTCGTGCAGAGCGGGGACGAGGGACACCGACAGGGCGTGCTCGGGCTCCTCGCCGCAGGAGAAGCCGCCCTCGATCATCTCGTCGACGAGGCGCAGGGCCTCGTCCTCACGCCCGGTCTCGGCGAAGAAGCCCGCGATCTGGCTGCGTCCGCAGGCGTCGCAGTGGCTGTGCGAATCGCGCGGCGTCGCCTCGAGCCGGACGCGCAGGCGCTCGGCCTCGTCGATCCGGCCGGAGGCCCACGCGTCCTCGAACCGGGCCATGAGCACGCCGCTCATGCCCAGCCCGGCCGTGCGGTAGTGCGCCTCCATGTCGTCCAGGACCGCGGCGATCTGGTCGGCGGCGAAGGCGGGGGAGGAGCGCAGCGACGACGCCATCCACTTGAACTGCCACATGAGATCCGCCGCGCCGTTCTCGATGTCGGCGGGGAAGCGGACGGGGTCGGCGTCGTGGTGCGCGAGGCACCAGGCGAACGAGGTCAGCATGAGATCGGTGATCCCGCCCATGTTCGCCGACGCGGTCTGGCGCATCCGTGCCCGGTACTCCAGCTCCTCGTCGCCGATCTCGACGGCCAGCGCCACCGCCTCGGCCGTCAGGGCCTGCTCATGCGGACCCCACGGGGTGCGGTCGATCTCGTCGAACAGCTCGATGAGACGGTTCTTGGGGCCAGGCATGGTTCCTCCTGAGGCTGCTTTCGGTCGTTGAGCGAGCGGAGCGTGTCGACACGCGTTGACAGCGCGGCGGTCACAGCTCCGGCAGGGGCGGATGCTCCGCGCCGAGCCCCGCGGAGAGCGCCACGAGGTCGGCGAGCGCCCCGGTCATGAGGGAGCGGTCGGCGTCGGAGAGGGGGCGATGACCGGCCAGCAGCGCCTGGATGTAGAGGAGCTGGACGGTCCGGGCGAACACGGCGTCGTCGGTCACGCCGCGCAGCGCCCTGACCACGCGGTTGGACCAGTTCAGGCAGAGGCGCGCGGCGAGATCGTCGTCCGTGCCCGGCCCGACCGCGTCGTCGATGCGGTCCAGCACGCCGCCCCACAGCGTCCCGGTCACGCCCTTCGTCCGGGTGCGATCCATCCGCCGCAGGACCGCGGGGTCGGCGACGTACAGCGCGGGAAGCTCGGACTGGCCGATCGTGCGCACCACCACGGCGCAGCCGATCCCGGCGAGCACGGCGGCCGCGCGGTCCTCCAGGGCGACGGCGGAGGCGCGGTCGTCGAGCGGCGGCGGATCGAGGCGGTCCAGCTCGCCCACAACGTCGACCTTCTCCACCGTGACCGACGGGTACAGGTCCGCCAGCCGCCGGACGAGGTCGGCGTCGTACAGGTAGCCGCCGTTGACCAGGATCTGGTCGGCGCGACTGATCCCCGCCACCTGGCGGAACTCATCCACGGTCTCGGCGTAGCGGATGTGCGGATGCCGCTCGACCAGGTCGCCGACGCTCATCGTGCCGTGCGTGGTCTCCACGGTGAGCCACCGCGTGATGAAGCGCGCCAGCTCCTCGTCGTGGCGGATCAACGACTTCAGCCCGACCTCGTGCACCGCGACGAACTGCGCCAGGCGGTGCGGCTCCCGCAGCCCGAGCTCCAGCACCCATCGACGGATCGCCGCGCCCAGGTGCTCGCGCACGTGCTCCAGGGCGGCGTCCTCGACGAGCGACTCGCGGCTGGCGGTCGGCGACAAGCCCGTGGAGTCGACGACGGCGCGGACGAAGAAGGCCCAGTCCGGAAGGACGTCGTCGGCGCGCTCGGACAGGAGCATCCGGCCCAGATACATGCGGGTGGCCTGGCGCGCGCCGGGAGGAGGGGCGAAGGGGAGGACGTACGCGACGCCGCGCGTGCCGGTGGCGGGCTCGTCCAGCTCGATGAGGTCGAGGGGCGTCGCCCCGAGCAGCTCGCGGCCGTAGGCCGCGGCCGACTCGGGATCCTCGCGCAGGGAAAGGAACGGGGCGGGATGGGTGAGGTCGGCGACACCGCCGTCCGGCAGCTCCAGCTGCACGGACACGGGCAGGAACTCGGCGAAGGTGCGCGCGAGGTCACGGACCGCGTCGGCGCGCAGCAGGTCGGCCTGGCCGAAGCGCGGCGCGAGGTGGACGCTGGTGCCGATGGGCAGATCCTCGTCCAGCTCACGGACGTGGAAGGTGCCGTCGGCGTTCCCGGTCCACTCCACGGGGGCGCCTCCGCGCGCGCTGCGGGAGCGGATCACGATGGCGTCGGCGACCATGAAGCAGCTCAGCAGACCGATCCCGAACTGCCCGAGGTAGTCCGAGCGGGGCAGGTCGAAGATGTCGCGCTTGGAGCTGCGGCCCACGGTGGCGAGCAGGTCCGCGACCTCGGCGGACGTGAGGCCCACGCCGTCGTCGGTGAGGACGAACTCGCCGGTGGCGTCGGTGAGCGGGCGGATCCCGATCCGTCCTCCGCCGCCGTCGACCTCGGCGCGAGCGGTCACCGCATCGCGGGCGTTCTGCAGCAGCTCCCGGAGGTACACCCGCGGACCGGAGTAGATGTGCCGACTGAGCAGGTCCACGACCCCGCGCAGATCCACCTGGAACTGCTGAATCTCGGCGCCCACCGCGCTCCCTCCCTGCGGCCCTCGCCCGGTGTCCGGGCCGCGTGCCGAGCCTAACAACCAGGGGCCCTCCCGCTCACAGGAACGGCGTCGCCGTCGCCGCGCCTCGCCCGGGACCGGCCCCGGTTCGGCGGGGGCCTCCGGCATGCCGTACACTGGATCCGCAGTTGTTGTCTGCATTCTTTCGCCGTGCCCCGGTCTGACCGGGACCGACGGGGAACGCGGGCAGAGACCTCCGGGTCTCTAGGGCGGTAGCTCAATTGGCAGAGCAGCGGTCTCCAAAACCGCAGGTTGCAGGTTCGATTCCTGTCCGCCCTGCGCGTCAGCGCGAAGCTGGCACACGAAAGGTACATTCAGGATGGTTCAGGACGCATCGGGCGCTGTGGTCTCCGCAGCGAACGGCGGCGCGGGCCGCGAGAAGAAGCTGGGCTTCTTCGGTCGTATCGCGCTGTTCTTCCGCCAGGTGATCGCCGAGCTCCGCAAGGTCGTCACCCCGACGCGCAAGGAGCTGGTCAAGTACACGCTGGTCGTCCTGGCGTTCGTCCTGGTGATGATGGGGCTGGTCTACGGCCTCGACATGGTGTTCTCGTGGCTGACGGCGCAAGTCTTCGGCGTCCCTGCGTGATCCCACGGGTCGAGTCCTGACGCCCCACCTGACCGAAAGAAATCAAGTGTCTGAACGATTCCCCGACGACGCCGACTGGGCGACCGCCGCTGAGCAGTCGAGCGAGGAGGACGAGGCGCAGGAGGGCGAGATGCTCTCCGAGCAGGAGCGCTCCGTCACCCCCGCCGAGCACGTGGCCCTGCACATCGAGGGCGACGAGGCGGACGAGGACGACACGGATGAAGACATCGACATCGAAGACCCGGAGGCGGACGCGATCGTGAACGACGCTCTCAACCTGGACGAGGCGGCGGAGTCCGAGGCCGCCGCTGAGGTCCTCAACGACGCCACGGCCGAGGAGGCCGCGGACCGCGAGGCCGCCGCGGCCGAGGAGGTCACGCCCTACGACGGCCCCGACGTGAACGGGGAGGACGAGGCGGCCGACGACGCCGACGAGGAGGACCCCTACGAGGCCTTCCGCGCCGACCTGCGGATGCTCCCCGGCAAGTGGTACGTCATCCACTCCTACGCCGGATTCGAGCGCAAGGTGAAGGCCAACATCGAGCAGCGCAAGTCGACGCTCGAGGTCGAGGACGACATCTACCAGATCGAGGTCCCGATGGAGGACGTCGTCGAGATCAAGAACGGGCAGCGCAAGATGGTCACGCGCGTCCGGATCCCCGGCTACGTGCTCGTGCGGATGGAGCTCAACGAGGACACCTGGTCGGTCGTCCGCCACACGCCCGGCGTCACCGGCTTCGTGGGCAACGCCCACAACCCCACGCCGCTGCGCTTCGAAGAGGCCTTCAACATGCTGAAGTCGCTCGTCGAGGTCAAGGACGTCCCCACCGCCAAGGCCGTCGCGGCCAAGGGCGGCACGGCCGTCGCCCGCCCGCTCGCGGCGGAGGTCGACTTCGAGATCGGCGAGACCATCACCATCAAGGAGGGTTCGTTCGCGGGCCTTCCCGGTTCGATCTCCGAGATCAAGCCGGAGAGCGGCAAGCTCACCGTGCTCGTCTCGCTGTTCGAGCGCGAGACCCCGGTCGAGCTGTCGTTCGATCAGGTCACCAAGATGGTCTGACACCTGCTTCACGAGAACGGCCGCCCCTCGGGGCGGCCGTTCCGCGTTTCGGGTGCCGATGCACGACGCGGACGCACAGGCGATCCCCGCATCCGGCCGGGCGTCTGTCCCTGGTCGTGCATCCGTGCCGGCCGAGCCGCGTCAGGCGTGCTGCGCAGCCCAGTGCGGGCTCTGGATGAGCCCGATCAGGTTGCCGAAAGGGTCGCTGACAGACGCCGACCACCAGCCCTCTCCGCGCTGGGTGACGGGGTCGAACGGGCGGGCGCCGAGGGCGATCAGGCGCTCGAAGCTCGCCTGGATGTCATCGACGTGCATGCTCACCAGCGCGCCGCCGGGCTGGGAGAGCACGGGACGGAAGCGGGCATCCATGAGGGCGAACTCGTCCTCGTCGTCGCCGAAGCGCCACTCGGCGTACTGTGCAGGCCCCTGCTCGGGCCTTACGAAGTACGGCGCCGAGTCGAACACGGCGCTGTACCACTCCACGGCGGCGACCATGTCGTCGGCGACGAGGTTCAGGTTGGCGAGTCCACGGAACATGATTTCTCCTTCACGGCGTTGGTGCTGTTCCTTCTATGCTCACGGGTGAAGTGATCACCTTCTGATCACTTCAAAAACCTCGTCGAAGGAAGTTCTGAGATGCGCGCGGACCGCCTGATCCAGGCCCTGTTGCTCCTGCAGGGAGGGAGCGGATCACGGCCGCGGAGCTGGCGGCCGAACTGGAGGTCTCCGTGCCGACGGCCCGGCGCGATCTCGAGGCGCTCGCGATGGCCGGCGTCCCGATCTACCCGAGCCGCGGACGCGGAGGCGGTTGGCGGCTGATCGGCGGGGCGCGCACGGATCTGACCGGTCTCACCGAGAGCGAGGTGACGTCGTTGTTGATCGGTCTCACGCAGGGCGGGGCTGCGGAGCCGGAGCGGATCGCAGCGGTGCGCAAGCTCGTGCAGGCTGCGCCCGCGCCGTTCCGAGAGGGGGCCCGGCGGGTGGCGGATGCCACCGTGCGGGATCTGCCGTGGGGCGAGGCGGCGGACGCGTCCGAGGCGAGAGCCGTGGCCGAGCTGCAGCGCGCGATCGCGCGTCGTCGGCAGGCTCGCGTGACCTACGCCGGCTCGTACGGAGAGCGCGAGATCGTCCTCGTCCCGCTCGTCGTCGGCAGTCGCGGCGCCCGGTGGTATCTCCTCGGCGCGCCGACGGCGGAGGGGACGGAGATCGCCGACATCCAGCGGCTGCGCACCTATCGGGTCGATCGGATCCGCGCCCAGGAGGTGCTGTCCGCGGCCGGTGCGGGACCCGCGGATTTCGACGCGCACGCGGAGTGGTCCCGCATGGTCGACCGCGTCGAGCAGCTGCGCGGCGCCGCGCGCGCGTGGGTCCGGGTGCAGCCGTGGGCCGTTCGCGCGCTGACGGATCGGTTCGGTGCTCAGGCGCGGGTGCCGGACGCGCAGCCCGATGCCGACGGGCGCAGCCTCGTGGAGGTGAGCGCGCACCGGGTGTCCGCGCTCGCCGAGCAGCTCGCCGGGTGGACCGGGGTCGCGGAGGTCGTGGAGCCCGCCGAGGTCCGCGCCGCGTTGCGGGATCTGGGGGAGCAGATCCTCGCGACCTATTCCGCGCACGGCGAGCCGGCGCCCCTCGGGTGACGGTGCTTCGGCTTCCGCGCTCGTGCCTCCGTCTCTCCGACGGACGTGATCGGACCAACGGTCCGGGATCAGGTAGACTTGTGTGGTTTGCGGCGCGTTCCGGCGCGCCCGCGGACGTCACCGCGATCCGGAGATGCCGGATCGGCGGGAGAGGGGTGCCGCACGGCATCCGCTCGAGAAAGGAATCACGATGGCACCGAAGAAGAAGGTGACCGGCCTGATCAAGCTCCAGATCAACGCCGGCGCCGCCAACCCGGCGCCGCCGATCGGCCCCGCGCTCGGTCAGCATGGCGTCAACATCATGGAGTTCTGCAAGGCGTACAACGCCGCGACCGAGTCGCAGCGCGGCAACGTCATCCCCGTGGAGATCACCGTCTACGAGGACCGCAGCTTCACCTTCGTCCTGAAGACCCCGCCGGCGGCGGAGCTCATCAAGAAGGCCGCAGGCCTCCAGAAGGGCTCGGCCACGCCGCACACGGTCAAGGTCGGCAAGATCTCGGCCGAGCAGGTCCGTCAGATCGCCGAGCAGAAGCAGGCCGACCTGAACGCGAACGACATCGACGCCGCGTCGAAGATCATCGCCGGCACCGCCCGTTCCATGGGCATCACGGTCGAGGGCTGAGGGAGATAACGATGGCTACCAAGTCCAAGGCTTACCGCAACGCCGCCGCGAAGATCGAGGCGGACCGCTTCTACACCCCGAGCGAGGCCGTCGCCCTCGCCAAGGAGACCGGCTCGGCGAAGTTCGACTCGACCGTCGAGGTCGCCCTGAAGCTCTCGGTCGACCCGCGCAAGGCGGACCAGATGGTGCGCGGCACCGTCATCCTCCCGCACGGCACCGGCAAGACCGCCCGCGTCATCGTCTTCGCCACCGGCCCCGCGGCCGAGGCGGCGATCGCTGCGGGCGCCGATGAGGTCGGCGGTGCCGAGCTCATCGAGAAGGTCGCCGGGGGCTGGACCGCGTTCGACGCGGCCGTCTCCACCCCGGAGCTCATGGGCCAGGTCGGCCGTCTCGGCAAGGTGCTCGGCCCCCGCGGCCTGATGCCGAACCCGAAGACCGGCACCGTGACCCCGAACCCGGCCAAGGCGGTCGAGGACATCAAGGGCGGAAAGATCGAGTTCCGCGTCGACAAGCACGCCAACGTGCACTTCGTCGTGGGCAAGGCGTCCTTCTCGGCCGAGCAGCTCGACGAGAACATGAAGGCGGCCCTCGAGGAGATCGTCCGCCTCAAGCCGTCCAGCTCGAAGGGCCGTTACATCCAGAAGGGTGCGGTGTCGACCACGTTCGGCCCCGGCATCCCGCTGGACGTCAACGCCATCTGAGCGAAGACCTGAGCCCGTTGGCTCGCACGAAGGCCCCCACCGGACGGTGGGGGCCTTCGTCGTCTGCGGACGCCGTCGCGATCCCGCGCACCACCTGCGCGAACGGGCGCTTGCGCGAGAACAGGCAAACGCATGAGAACAGGCGCTGGCGCGGCAGAGCAGCCTGATTCCGCGTGTATGCCTAATTCCGCGGGGCCCGCGCATCTCTCGCGCGCAAGAACCCGCGCTTGCGCGAGAACAGGCAAACGCGCGAGAACAGGCGCTGGCGCGGCAGTGCAGCCTGATTCCGCGCGTCTGCCTGATCCCGCGGTGCGCGCAGCGGGGGCCCGCGCACCCTCGCGCAAGAACCCGCGCTCGCGCGAGACAGGCGAACGGCGACCCGCGGCAGCCGTCTCAGAGCAGCTGCTCGATCCGGTAGGGCACCATCTCCCGCATCACCAGGCCGGTCGTCGTCCGCTTGACGCCGTCGATGTCGAGGATCCGGCCGGCGACCCGGTAGAGGTCGTCCGCGTCGCGCGCGACGACGCGGATCATGAGGTCCGTGATGCCGGACAGCCCGAGGGCCTCGATCACCTCGGGGACGTCGGCGAGCGCCGCGCCGACCTGGTCGAGCTTGCGCTGAGTGACCCGCGTGAGCACGTAGGCGCTCAGGGGGTATCCGAGGACGGCCGGGTCGATCCGGCGCTGGAAGGAGCGCAGCGTGCCGTCCTCGTCGTAGCGGGTGAGGCGCGCGCGGACCGTGTTGCGGGCGAGACCCGTCGCCTCGGCGAGCGCCACGATGGTGGCGCCCGGCGTGCGGATGAGCTGCCGCAGCAGTCCGCGATCGGTCCGGTCGGCGACTCTCTTCTCTGCCACGGTGCTCACGTCCTCCTGCCGTAGTGAGGGCTGATCTGCGCGTTCTGATCAGTTTGTCTGTTGTCTATTGTCCATCACGACCCTTGATGCTCCAATGAGGTCAGATTCTGCTTATGTTCCTGCTCCTGCGGAGGACGCGCACCAGGCGTCGACGCCAGGGCCCCAGAAGGGCCGGGAGCACCCGGTGCGGGCGAAGGCGCCCGTGCCTCCTTCCCGAGGACCCGCGCACATGTCCCTCTCCGTCGTCCCTCTCGCTCCCTCCGTCCCGCCCGTGGATCTCGACGTGCTCGCCCGAATCGAGCAGCGCGTGCTGTGGCTCGCGACGTCGATGATCCATCACGCGAACCGCGTCCGGCCGAATCCGTCGGGCCTGAAGGTGGGCGGGCATCAGGCGTCCAGCGCCTCCATCGCCACGATCATGACCGCGCTCTGGTTCGACCAGCTGCGTCCCGAGGACCGGGTGTCGGTCAAGCCCCACGCGTCGCCCGTGCTGCACGCCATCCACTACCTGCTCGGCGAGCTCACCGACGAGCAGATGACCACCCTGCGTGCCTTCGGCGGCATCCAGAGCTACCCGAGCAGAGCCAAGGACCCCGGCACCGTGGACTACTCGACGGGATCCGTCGGGATCGGGGCGACGGCCCCGATCTGGGGAGCGGTGGCCCGCCGCTACGCCGCGACGATCTCGGGCGCCTCTGCGCGAGGGCGCCAGTACTCCCTGGTCGGCGACGCCGAGCTGGACGAGGGGGCGGTCTGGGAGGCGCTGCTGGATCCCCACGTCCCGGATCTCGGGGAGCTCGTGTGGATCGTCGACCTGAACCGGCAGTCCCTCGACCGCGTCGTGCCCAACATCGCGGCGGGAAAGCTCGAGCGGATGTTCTCCGCGGCGGGATGGCAGGTGCTGACCGTGCCGTTCGGCCAGCGGCTCGACGCGCTCTTCTCCCGTCCGGGCGGCGCGGAGCTGCGCGCCCGGATCCTGGACATGCCGAACGCCGAGTACCAGCGCCTGCTGCGCTGCCCCGCCGCCGAGCTGCGACACCGGCTGCCCGGCGCGGGGCAGACGGCCCCGGCCATTCGCGCACTGCTGGACGGCGTCGGCGACGACGAACTGGTCGAGACGATCCGCAACCTCGGCGGTCACGACCTGGCCGCGCTGCGCAGGGCGTTCGCGCAGATCGACGACGAGCGCCCGACCGTCATCATCGCGTACACGATCAAGGGCAACGGCCTGCCGACGGCGGGTCATCCCCAGAACCACTCGTCGCTGCTCACCGACGAGCAGTACGCCCGCTTCGCGTCGGAGTGCGGCATGGACTCCGCCGCTCCCTGGGCGCGGTTCGGCCCGGACACCGCGGCCGGACGACTGTGCACGGAGACCGCGGCACGGCTCACGCGGACCCCGGTGCCGGAGGCGTCCCCGCCGCGCGTCCCCGCCGATTTCGGCCGCACGCCGTCCGGGACCGGCACCACGCAGGCCGCACTCGGGCGGGTGCTGCTGGATCTCACGCGTTCGGCGCCGGACGTGGCGCGCCGGGTGGTGACGGCCAGCCCCGACGTCAGCTCCAGCACGAACCTGGCCGGGTGGCTCAACAAGGTCGGGGTGTGGTCGACGGACGACAGGCAGGACTGGTTCGACGACGACCCCGAGACGATCATGCACTGGCGCGAGCGACCGAGCGGCCAGCACATCGAGCTGGGCATCGCGGAGGTCAACCTCGTGAGCCTGCTCGGCGAGCTGGGCGCCACGTGGAGCCGCTGGGGCGAGCCGCTGTTCCCGATCGGCGTGCTCTACGATCCGTTCGTCGAACGTGCGCTGGAGCCGTGGTCCTACGGGATCTACGCCGGCGGGCAGTCGATCCTCATCGGCACGCCGTCCGGGGTGTCTCTGGCGCCGGAGGGCGGAGCGCATCAGTCCGTCAAGACGCCGTCGATCGGTCTCGAGCAGCCGGGATGCGTCGCGTTCGAGCCGGCGTTCGTCCAAGAGGTCGAGTGGACGCTGCTGGCCGCGATGGCGCAGATGGGACGGAAGGGAGGGCGCTCGGCGTACCTGCGGCTGTCGACGAAACCGGTCGATCAGGCGCTGGCGGCCATTCCCTCCGACCCGGCGGCGCGCGAACGGCGCCGCCGGCAGGTCGTCTCCGGCGGGTACCGGTGGCGGACCGCCGCGCGTCCGGCGGCGACGCTCGTGGCGATGGGGGCGATGGTCCCCGAGGCGATCGAGGCGTCGGAGCGTCTGTCCCGCCTCGGCCGCGACGTCGACGTCGTCTGCGTGACGAGCCCGGGTCTGCTCTTCGAGGCCGTCCAGTCACGCGGCGGACAGGACGCCGCAGCGGAGAGCTGGATCCTCGATCAGGTGCTGCCGGCCGACCGCGCCGTGCCCATGGTCACCGTCCTCGACGGACACCCGCACGCGCTGGCCTTCCTCGCGGGCGTGCACGGGGTGCCGGCCCGGCACCTCGGGGTCAGTCGGTTCGGGCAGTCGGGCGACCTCGCCGAGGTGTACCGGCATCACGGCATCGACGCCGACAGCATGGTCCGTGCCGTCCTCGACCTCACGGACTGAGGCGGTGGCCCGGGCGTGGGGCCGGGACACCGCCGGACCGGTCAGAGCGTCGGCACTCCGGCCGCTCCGCGGACGAACGCGGACACGGCGTCGAGGTCCTTCTCGAACCGTCCGCCCCCGAGGGGACGATTGGTGCGGGTGAGGGAGTCGACGCCCCACGGGTGTACGACGGCGATCGCCTCCGCGACGTTGTCGGCCGACAGGCCCCCGGCGAGGATCACGGGAACGCTCACGCTCGCGACGATCTCGGCGCTTCGGGACCAGTCGTGGGTGACGCCGGCCGCTCCGACCCCCTGCACGTCCGTCGTGTACGAGTCGAGGATGAGATAGTCGGCCACCTCGGCGTATGCGCGCGCCATGGCGAGATCGCCGTCGGCGCCGACCGCGATCGCCTGCATGATCTCCATCCCCGCGGGCAGAAGCGTGCGCAGCCGTCGCACGTCCTCCGGGCCCACGGCTCCGATCTCGCCGCACAGGTGCAGGATGTCGGGGCGCACGGCATGGGCCATCCGAGCGATCTCGTCCACGTCGACCTCCACGCTCAGGGCGACCGAACGCGCCCGCCCGCGGAGCGCGGCGACGGCCTCGGCGGCGACGGCCTCGGTGATCTGCCCGGGCAGTCCGACGGAGGTCGGGGTAAGGCCGACGTGGTCGACGCCGAGCCCGGCCAGCGCGACGGCCTCGTCGGCGGACTGCGCGGTGTAGATCTGGACGATCATGGTGACTCCTCGATGCTGGGGTGGGGAGGTTAGAAGGAGCTCTCGACGATCGCCTGGGCGGCGCGCTGATCCCGGGCGAGCACGTCGGCCAGATGCCGGTGACTGTACGCGACGCAGAGGGCGTCGAGCAGCGTGAGCTGACAGAGCCGGGCGGCGATCGGCTCATTGCGCGTCTCATGCGAGACGCTCTGGAGCACGACGTCGGCAGCCTTCGCCAGATGCGAGTCGCGGTTCCCGGTGACCGCGAGCACCTTGGCGCCGGCGCGGCGGGCGCCCTCGGCCATGCTCACCACGGACCGCGTCTCGCCCGAGTACGAGATCGCGACGGCGAGGTCCCCCGGTCCGAGCAGGGCCGCATGGATGTTCTGCACCTGGGCGTCCTGCGGGGCATCGCAGCTGATCCCGAGCCGCCGGCAGCGCTGGTAGAACGACTGCCCGACGACGCCCGACGTGCCGACGCCGCCGACAAGGACGCCGCGCGCCCCGTCGAGCAGATCGAGGGCGGAGGCGAATCCGTCCGCGTCGATCACGTTCGCGGTGTCCTGCAGGGAGAGGGACGCGTGGGCGAAGACCTTCCGCGCGATCGTCATCGGGTCGTCGCCGTCCGCGATGTCGTCGTGGATGAGCTGCATCGGGGTCGCGAGATCACGAGCGAGAGCGAGCTTCAGATCCGTGAAGCCCGCGAAGCCGGCGTTGCGGCACATGCGCAGCACGGTCGTGTCGCTGACGTCGCACGCCTGGGCGACGTCCAGCATCGAGGCCTCGAGCAAGTGCTCCGGACGGGTGAGGATCCAGTCCGCGACACGTCGCTCCGTGGCGGACAGGCTCGGCAGGGCTGCACGCAGGAGCGTCATCGCTCCAGCCTTCTCATGGGGTGCCATGCGTCCTATCCTCGCCTCCCTCGTTCCTCGGCGGATCGAAAAGTGGTGCTACCACATCAATTCAGATGAGCATATAGTGATACCACTTTCACCGACAGTGCCGTCCGAAGGAGTTCCCGTGAACAGTCATCTCCGCACCACCGCTGTGGCGGCGCTCGCCGTCGGAGCGCTCGTGGCGTTGTCCGGCTGCGTGGGCGCCGGATCCGCATCGTCCGCAGGAGGCGGCGGGGATGCCCTGACGATCTGGCACGCCTACGCCGGCCAGGAGGACAAGGTCGAGTTCATGACCTGGGCGATGGACGGCTTCAAGAAGGAGCACCCCGACGCGACGATCAAGGAGGTCTCCGCCGAGCAGTCCTCCTACAAGACCAAGCTGCAGACCGCGATGTCGACGGGCGACGTCCCCGACGTCTTCTACACGCTGCCCGGGGGCTTCCTCGACGCCTTCGTGAAGAGCGGACAGGTCGCGAAGCTCGACGACGAGCTCGCGAAGGACGGCTGGGGCGACGGTTTCCTGCCGTCGGCGATGGAGTCCGTCACCTTCGACGGCTCGACCTATGCCGTCCCGATCGACATCGACGCCGCGGTGGTCTGGTACAACAAGGCCCTGTTCGAGGAGAAGGGATGGAAGACTCCGACGACCTGGGACGAGTTCCTGAGCCTGAGCGAGCGGATCGCGGCCGACGGCGTGGTTCCGGTCGCCCTCGGCAACAAGGACAGCTGGCCGGCCACGTTCTGGTTCCAGTACGGGCAGATGCGCACGAAGGGCAGCGGGCAGGTCACCGACTTCCTGAACGGCGGCGACATCGCCTTCGACCCGAAGGGCGCGGAACCGCTGCAGACCCTCGCCGACCGGAAGTACCTCCCCACCGGCGCGAACGGGATGTCGGACCAGGAGGCCAACCTGCTGTTCCTCAACGGCCAGGCGGCGATGGTGCTCAACGGCACGTGGCAGATCGGCATGTCGGCCGATGCTCCGGACGGGTTCGAGCTCGGGTACTTCCCGTTCCCGAGCATCACCGGGGGCGCCGGTGACCAGACCGACACCCTGGCCGGCGTCGCCGCCGCGTTCGCGATGTCCGACAAGGCGGCGGACAACCCGCTGGCCGCCGACTTCCTCCGCTACATCACCAGCCCCGAGGTCATGAAGAAGTACGTCGAGCTGCGCAAGACGATGGTGACGCTGCAGGGCGCGACGACCCCGGATGTGGCGGGCCCGATCCTGTCCGGCGTCGTCTCCGACATCATCGAGCCGGCCGGTCACCTCGACGCGTTCTACGACACCGCCCTGCCGCCCAAGGCCACCACCCTCTACTACTCGACGCTGCAGGGCCTCATCGAGGGATCCGTCGACGCGCAGCAGGCCGTCGCCGCGATCGACGAGGCCGTGGCCGCGGGGGAGTGAGCGGATGGGCAGGGACGACCGAGCGGCCGGAGCGCTCGCGCTGAGCGCGCCGGCGGGCTCCCGTCGCGGCGGGCTGCACCGGGCCAAACGACGGGAATCGCTGATCGCGGTCGCGTTCCTCGTCCCCGCGCTGGGATTCCTCGCGGTGTTCGTCGCATACCCGCTGGCCAACGCCGGGATGCTCTCGTTCTTCGTGTGGGACGGCTTCTCTCCCCGCGAGTGGGCCGGGCTGGACAACTTCGCCCGCCTCCTCGGGGACGGGATCTTCTGGACCTCCCTGCGCAACAACGTCCTCATCGCGCTCGCGGCGATCGTCTTCCAGGTGGGCCTGGGAATGGTGATCGCGTACTGGCTCGTGCGGGTGATCCCGCGGTTCAAGCGGGCCGCGATGTTCCTCTACGTCATCCCGGTCGTCATCAGCGAGATCTGCATCGGCCTGCTCTGGCAGTTCGTCTACAACCCGTACTTCGGCCTGCTCAACGGGTTCCTTCGCGTCATCGGCCTCGGAGATCTCGCGCAGGGGTGGCTGGGAGACAAGAACCTGGCGATGCCCGCCGTGCTGGTGGTCATGAACCTGACGTATCTGGGCCTCTACATCCTGCTGTTCGTCGCGGCCTTCCAGGACGTGGACGAGTCGGTGTACGAGGCGGCGTCGCTGGACGGGGCCGGGCACTTCCGCACGTTCTTCGGGATCAGCGTCCCGATGATCCGCTCCAACGTGCAGGCGACCGTGCTCCTGGCGGTCGTGACCTCGTTCAAGACGTTCTCCCTCGTCTTCGTCATGACCCGGGGCGGGCCCAGCAACGCCACGGACGTGGTCTCGACCTACCTCTTCAAGACCGGGTTCGGGAACTTCGAGGCCGGATACGCCTCGGCGATCGGCATCGCCCAGCTGCTCATCACTGTCGTCGTCGGCGTTTTCGTGCTCGCTGTGTCGCGGCCCCGGACGCCGGGCGGCCGGGTGCGGACGACGAAGGAGGTCATGCGATGAGCCAGGCGACCATGGCCGTCGTGGTCCCCGACGAGCGGCGACACACACGCAGGCAGGAGCGGCGGCGCGAGCGTGAGCGCCTGCCGCGCACCCGGCTCGGGTGGGGCACGGTCACCGTCCTGGTGCTCCTGGGCGTCCACCTCCTCATCGTGCTGTTCCCGTTCGTCTGGATGCTGTACAGCTCCTTCAAGACGAACCAGGAGTTCCAGGGGTCGGTCTGGTCGTTGCCCTCCGCCCTGCAATGGGACAACTACGCCACCGCGCTGGCGGACGGGTCGCTCGCCCTGTACGCCGGGAACTCGCTGCTCGTGACGCTGGCCTCCGTGCTCGTCACGGTCGCGATCGCCACCGCCGCGGGCTACGCCTTCGTCGTGTACCGCACCCGGTGGATGCCGGCGGTGGAGCTGATCATGCTCGTCGCGATGGCGATCCCCGCCTACATCGCGCTGGTCCCGCTGGTCGCGATCATCCGGGAGATGGGGATGCTGGACACCCTGCCGGGCGTGATCCTCCCCACGGTCGCCTTCAACCTGCCGATCTCCGTGCTCATCATGCGGGGGTTCTTCGCGACGGTGCCGCGCGATCTGATCGAGGCGGCCCGCATCGACGGCGCGTCCGAGCTGACGGTGTTCGCCCGGGTGATGGTGCCGATCGCGAAGCCTGCGATGTTCACGACAGGCATCGTCAACGTCATCTGGGTGTGGAACGACTTCCTCTTCCCGCTCGTGATCCTCAACAGCCCGGAGCGCAAGACGCTGCCGCTCGGGCTCACCGACTTCGTCGGGGAGCGCACCACGAACTACCCCGTGCTGCTCGCCGCGATCCTCCTCGCCGCGCTCGGCTCCTTCCTCGTGTACCTGGTGTTCCAGCGCCATGTCATCGGAGGGCTGACGAGCGGCGCGCTCAAGCAATGACCTCCCGGCGCACGCCGGAGCCCCGCACGTCGAACAGAAAGGACGCTCCGTGGACAACCCGCACGAGCTGAGCCTCGCCAGCCGAGCCGTGTTCTACTCGCCCGAGGAGAGCACGCAGTCGATCAGCTACCCGATCTTCATGTCGGCCAACTACCAGTACGACGGCGACGCCTACGACCGGGTGGTCGACGGCGCGCGCCGCAGCGTCAACATCTACAGCCGGTGCGGGAACCCCAACGAGTACAAGCTCGACGACCAGATGGCGCTCATCTCGGGCGCGACGGACGCGCTCGCCGTGGCCTCGGGCATGGCGGCGGTCTCGCACGCGGTCCTGGGGCTGCTGAAGGTGGGCGATCACGTCGTCGTCGACCTCACCACCTACAGCTCCACGCACGAGTTCTTCGACCACCGGATCCAGGACTTCGGGATCGAGGTCACCTTCGTCGACTCCTCCGACGTGGGCGCCGTCCGGGCGGCGATCCGCCCGGAGACCAAGGCCGTGTACGTGGAGACCATCGCGAACCCGACCATGAAGGTCGCTCCCCTCGGGGAGATCGCCGCCCTCGCGCACGAGCGCGGGATCGTCGTGATCTGCGACAACACCTTCGCCAGCCCCGTCGTCTGCCGCCCGCACGAGCACGGTGTCGACATCGTGCTGGAGAGCGCGACGAAGTTCATCGGCGGGCACAACGACGCGGTGGGCGGGATCATCAGCATCCGTTCCGAGATCCTCCCCGAGGACTGGCTGGAGCAGATCCGCTGGAACACGCTCACGAAGCTGGGCGGAGCGCTGTCGCCGTTCAACGCCTGGCTGTTGCTGCGGGGCATCCAGACGCTGCCCCTGCGGGTGGAGCGGATGACGGAGAACGCGGGCCGGCTGGTGGAGTGGCTCGACGCGCACCCGAAGGTGCGGCGGGTGTACTACCCGGGCCACCCGTCGCACCCCCAGTACGCGGCGGCGCGTGAGCAGCTGGACTCGCCCGGGGCGATGCTCGCGTTCAGCGTGGGCACCGAGGAGGAGGCGGCGCAGGTGTGCAAGAGCCTGCGGCTCGCGTCGTTCGCGGCCAGTCTCGGCGGCGTGCGCACGGTCACGCAACTCCCTGCGACAATGGCCTTCCTCGACATCCCCGAGGAGGAGAGGCAGCAGATGGGCGTGACCCAGGGCATGATCCGCGTGTCCGTCGGCATCGAGAGGATCGACGACCTCATCGCCGACTTCGCCCAGGCGCTCGGGGACTGATGCCCGACACGGACGCCCGGGACGTGCGCACCGAGGTCGTGCTGCTCGGCGACCTCAACGTCGATCTCCACCTGGACATCCCGGCGTACCCCGCGCCGGGCGGCGACGGGGTGGCGACGCGTCAGCGGATCGGGTTCGGCGGATCCGCCGCCAACACGGCGGTCATGCTCACGAGGCTCGGCGTGCGCGCGGCTCTCGTGGCGTGCGTGGGAGACGACGATCGGGGAGCCGAGGCGATCTCGGGTCTTGCCGCGGAAGGCGTGGACACCGGCTTCGTCCGGCGCAGCGGCATGGAGGCCACCTCGCTCAACGTCATCACGGTGACGCCCGACGGGGAGCGCACCATGTTCGCCTACCGCGGGGCGAGCGCCGAACTGCGCTCGGCCGACGTGCCGACGGACCTCGCCGGCGCGGCGCACCTGCACGTGTCCGGGTACGCCCTCCTGGCAGAGCCGCAGCGGTCCGCCGCGCAGGAGGCGGCGCGGCGTGCGCGCGCGGCGGGGATGACGGTCTCGCTGGACGTGCCCGTGGACCCGGTCTCCGCAGTGCCGGCCGTGCTGCGCGACTTTCTCCGCCTGGTGGATGTCATCGTCGTCGGGGCTGCGGACGCGCGGCGGCTGACGACGGAGAGCGACGACGAGGCCGCGGCGCGGGCGATCCTTGTGTGCGGGCCCTCGGTCGTGGCTCTGACCGGGGGCTCGGCGGGTTCGCTCCTGTGCACCGCCTCGGGCGCGGTGCGGGCACCGGTCCCGACGGTCCGCCCCGTCGACACGACCGGGGCCGGAGACTCGTTCTGCGCGGGGCTGATCGCCGGACTGCTCAGAGGCGCGACGGACCCGATGGTCGTCGGCGCCCTGGCGAACGTCTGCGGCGCCGCAGCCGTGGCCGTGCCCGGAGCAGGCGCCGGGCTGCCGGGGATCGACGGCATCCGAGCGGCGCTCGACGACCTCCCCGCACCGGTCCGTGATGCTGTGAGCGCGGTGCTCAGCCCCCGACCAGGGGGAGCACGAGGCTGATGCCCAGGGCGATCATCACGACGGCGATCCCGGCGTCCAGGAGGCGCCAGGCCCGCGGTGTGCGCAGCCACCGGCCGAGGTAGCGGGCGCCGAACCCCAGGGCTGTGAACCACAGGACGCTGGCGGTGATCGCCCCGAGGGCGAACAGCCAGCGCTCGCTTGCGTGCGTCGCGGCGACGGAGCCCAGCATCAGGACCGTGTCGAGGTACACGTGGGGATTGAGCCAGGTGAGCGCGAGGACGGTGACGACGGTGGTGCGCAGTCCGGTGCCGCGCGTCAGGGTCGCGGTTCCCCCCGCGGCTCCGCTCGGGCTCACGCCCTGCGGCGTGGGTCTCTCCGTCGCGGGCGCGGTGAGGGACTCGCCTCCCCGCCACGCCCGCCGCGCGGCGAGCAGCCCGTAGACGACGAGGAACGCCGCGCCGGCGACGCGGGCGACCGCGACCAGCCACGGCGCGGACTGGACGAGGAAGCCGAGCCCGGCCACCCCGGCCACGATGAGCACCGCGTCGGAGAGGGCACAGATCAGGACGACGGGGAGGACGTGCTCGCGCCGCAGCCCCTGGCGCAGGACGAAGACGTTCTGGGCGCCGATGGCGACGATGAGGGAGAGGCCGAGTCCGAGGCCGGCGAGCACGGTGAGCATGTCCCGAGGTTAGGCGGCGGTGCATCCGTAGATCCAGCGAAGATTCCTTAATGATCATTAGCATGACTTCATGAGACTGGATCCGATCCTGGCCGAGACCGTGGCGGCCGTTCTCGACGAGGGGACGTTCGATGCCGCCGCTCGGCGACTGCACGTGACACCCTCGGCCGTGAGCCAGCGGGTCAAGACCCTGGAGGAGGATCTCGGCCGCGTGCTGCTGGTCCGGTCCAAACCCGTGCGCGCCACGGAGGCCGGTGAGGCGGTCGCCCGCTTCGGGCGGCAGATCTCGCTGCTCGAGCGGGACACGATCGCGGGCTTCGGCCTCGCCGCGGACGGGGGCGAGACGGATGTGCGGATCCGCGTCCCGCTCGCCGTCAACGCCGACTCCATGGCGACCTGGTTCCTGCCGCCGCTGGCGCGCATCGCGCAGCTCCACCGCGTCGAGTTCGACCTGCACCGCGACGACCAGAGCTTCACCGCCCGGCTGCTGGAAAGCGGCACCGTGATGGCCGCGGTGACCTCGGAGTCCGTGCCCGTCGGCGGGTGCACGGTGGCCGGGCTGGGAAGCCTGCGCTACGTGCCCGTGGCGACCCGGGAATACCGGGACCG
Organism: Microbacterium resistens NBRC 103078; assembly: GCF_001552355.1. Classification (GTDB taxonomy): domain Bacteria; phylum Actinomycetota; class Actinomycetes; order Actinomycetales; family Microbacteriaceae; genus Microbacterium; species Microbacterium resistens. The sequence continues at coordinate 11,625 of NZ_BCRA01000026.1, read as the reverse complement.
GTGGTTCTCCCGAGGCCTCACCTCGGACGCACTCGCGACCGCGCCGTTCGTCGACTTCGACCGGAGGGACTCCCTCCAGCACGACTGGCTGCGAGCACGCGACGTGGACCCCTGGAGCGTGCCGCGACACTACGTGCCCGCGTCGCACGACTTCGCCGTCGCGGTCCGCCTCGGCCTCGGCTGGGGCCTGTTGCCGGTCGTCCAGGCCGAGCCGGCGCTCGTCTCCGGCGAGCTCGTCCGGCTCGACGACAGCGAGACGGCCGTGCCCCTGTTCTGGCAGCAATGGAACCTGCGCTCGCCGCTGCTCGACGCGATCGCCGGTGAGGTCCGCGACCACGCCTCCCTCCTGCTGCGGTGACGCGCGTCCCCCCGCGCGTCCCGTGGTCCGGGGCCTGGTCAGCCCGCTCTCGGGGCCATAGGGTCGTGGCATGGCCTCCGAGCGCATCACGCTGACCGTCCCCGGCCCGAAGGGCGACCGCACCCTGGACCTCTCGAGCCCGAACCGCGCCGTCTGGCCCGACGCGGACGGCGGCCCGATCACGAAGGCAGAGCTCGCGGACTACGTCCAGGCGGTCGCCGAGCCGTTCCTCGCCGCGAACGGGAACCGCCCGGTCTCCCTGGAGCGGTTCCGCGACGGGATCGGCGGCGAGAGCTTCTTCTCGAAGAACCCGCCCAAGGGGACGCCGGACTTCGTCGAGAGCGTCATGTGCACGTACAACAGCGGACGCAAGCATCCGCAGATCGTGCTCACGGAGGCCGCCGCGATCGTCTGGGCGGTCCAGATGAACACCGTCGTGTTCCACCCCTGGGCGTCGCTCGCCGCGGACACCGACAACCCGGTGGAGCTGCGGATCGACCTGGACCCGCAGCCGGGAACAGGCATCGCCGAGGCCGTCGCGGCCGCGCACGAGCTGCGTTCGGTCCTCCGGGAGGCGGGCCTGGAGCCGTACATCAAGACGAGCGGGAACCGGGGCCTGCACGTCTTCTGCCCGATCGTGCCCGAGCACGAGTTCCTCGTCGTCCGGCACGCCGTGATCGCGGCCGGTCGCGAGCTCGAGCGGCGGATGCCCGACCGGGTCACGACCGCGTGGTGGAAGGAGGAGCGCGGGGAGCGGATCTTCGTCGACTTCAACCAGGCCAACCGCGACCGCACGATGGCCGGCGCATACAGTCCGCGAGCGCTGCCCTGGGCGCCCGTGTCGACCCCGATCCACTGGGACGAGCTGGACGAGCTGGATCCGACCCGCTTCACCGTCCGGACGATCCCGGGGCGCCTCGCCGAGACGGGGGACCCGTGGGCGACCCTGCAGGACGCACCCGGACGCATCGACACCCTCCTGCAGTGGTGGGAGCGCGATGTGGACAACGGCCTCGGTGAGATGCCGTTCCCGCCGGAGTTCCCGAAGATGCCCGGCGAGCCGCCCCGCGTCCAGCCGAGCAAGCGGGTGGACGCGAACTGGGACGCCGAGGGCAACCGGATCGCCGACTGAGACGGGTCCGCCTCCGCGGCACGGTCGCCCGTCGCCGTCTGCGTCGTCAGGTCAGGACGTCGGCGAGATCGTAGCCGGCGACCGTCTCGAGCTGCTCGTACGTGCACGATCGCGGATCCCGATCCGGACGCCAACGGTCGAACTGCACGGTGTGGCGGAAGCGCCACCCCTCGAGCTGGTCGTAGCGGACCTCGAGCACGCGCTCCGGACGCAGTCGCACGAAGGACACGTCCTTGGCGCCGGAGAAGCGGGACCGCTCTCCTTCGCCGGTCACCGCCTCGCCGGTCTCGTCCCGCTCCACGAGCGGATCCAGCTCCTCGACGAGCTGCTGCCGCATCGCGTCGCTCCATGCCGCCACCCCGCCGACCTGGCGGAGCTCGCCGTCCTCGCCGTAGAGCCCCACGAGCAGGGATCCCACCCCGGACCCGCTCTTGTGGATGCGGTAGCCGAGCGCCACCACGTCGGCGGTGCGCGCGTGCTTGACCTTGATCAGCGTGCGCTTGCCCGGCGCATACGGCTGGGCGAGCGGCTTGGCGACGATGCCGTCGAGTCCCGCGCCCTCGAACTCGGCGAGCCAGCGACGGGCGAGGTCCGGATCCTGGGTCGTGCGGGTGAGATGGAGGGGAGGAGCGGATCCGCCGATGAGATCCTCCAGCCGCGCGCGGCGCTGCGCGAAGGGCAGGGACTGGAGGTCCTCGTCGCCGACGGCGAGGAGGTCGAAGGCCACGAACAGCGCGGGCGTCTCCACGGCGAGGCGCTGCACCCGGGAGGCCGCGGGGTGGATGCGCTGGCTCAGCGCCTCCCAGTCCAGCCGTTGCGAGCCCGGCGGGCCCGTGGGAACGACGATCTCCCCGTCGAGCAGGCAGGGACCGGGGAGGGCGGACGAGAGCGCGTCGACGAGCTCGGGGAAGTAGCGGGTCAGCGGCTTGGCGCCCCGGGAGCCGATCTCCAGCTCCTCTCCGTCCCACGCCACGAGCCCGCGGAAGCCGTCCCACTTCGGCTCGTACAGCAGCCCGCCGTCGACCTTCGCCGGGTCGGGGACCGCCGTCGCGGCTTTCGCGAGCATCGGGGCCGGGATCTCGTAGCGCATGGCACCATCCTGCCCCGTCGCCTCGCCCCGCGTCACGCCCGTCGAGTGGTCACTTTCTGCGGGTTCGGGGCGATTCAACCCACAGAAACTGACCACTCGATGCGAGCTCAGCCGAAGAGGTCGGCGAGCTCGGCGGGTTCTCCCGCGTCGGCCAGGGCGGTGCGCGCGGCGAACCAGCCCGCCATGCCGTTGACGCCCGGGCCGGGAGGCGTCGCGGCCGAGGCGAGGTAGACGCCGCGCATCGGCGTGCGCCACGGCGCGGGGGAGACGACCGGACGCTTCACGGCCTGCCACAGGGTGAACGCGCCGCCGAGGATGTCCCCGCCGATCTCGGCCGGGTTGATGTGCACGCGCTCGCGCGCCGTGACCGCGTGCGAGGCGAGGATCCGGTCCCGGAAGCCCGGCGCGAAACGCTCGATCCGGCGCGTGATGATCTCCGTCGCATCCAGATCCGAGTCGGCCGGGACGTGGATGTACGACCACAGGGTGTGCTTGCCCTCGGGGGCGCGGGTCGGGTCGAGCACGGAGGCCTGCACGGTCAGGGCGTACGACGTACGGCTCACGCCCCCGCGGGCCACGGCGTTCTCGCTCGCCCAGACCTCGGTGCGGGGTCCGCCGACGTGCACGGTCGGGGCGAGGGCCACCTCGGGGTTCGCCCACGGGACCGGACCGTCGAGCGCGAAGTCCACCTTCGCCGCCGCGGCGCCGTATCGGTATGCGCGGATCGCGCGGGCATACCGTTCGGGGACGTTCGGCAGGGTGAGCAGCAGTCGCGGGGAGGTGTTCAGCATCAGCAGGTCGCCGGCGTCGGGGTCGCCCCAGTCGAGCGCCGCGAGATCGGTCACGTGCGCACCGGTCTCGATCGTGCCGCCATGGGCACGCAGGTCGGCGGCGAGCACGTCCGCGAGGTGCTGGGCCCCGCCGCGCGGGTACACCCAGCCGCCCGCGTGCGCATGGGCCGCGAGCATCACCCCGGCCCCCGCACCGCTGAGCGAGGGGAGTGCCGTGTTCGCGTGGGCCATCACGCCCGCGATCAATCCCTGCGCCTCGGGGGTGCGGAACGTCCGCGCGGCCAGGGGGGTCCCCTGCTCCAGCACCCGCAGCCCGAAGCGTGCGGCGGTCACGGGGTGCCGCGGGAACCGCAGCAGCGGCGAGCCGGTGAAGTCCGTGACCCCGTCGATGTGCCGGCTGAGGGGACGCAGCAGTGCCAGCCAGGCGCGTCCGTCCGGCCCCAGCTCCTCCGCGGTCCGCTCGATGTCGTGCCACGCGACGGCCGCGCGTCCGTCGTCCAGCGGATGCGCATATGCCGCTTCGGGAATGATCCAGTCGAACCGGTCGAGGCCGAACGCGCGGAAGAACGGCGAGGCGTAGGCGACCGGGTGCACCGAGGAGCACACGTCGTGCACGAAGCCGGGGAGGGTGAGCTCCTCGCTGCGGACGCCGCCACCGATGCCGGCGGCGGCCTCCCGCACGTGCACGGAGTATCCGGCGCGGGCGAGGCTGACGGCGGCGGCGAGCCCGTTCGGGCCGCTTCCGATCACGGTGGCGCGGGGCATGAGGCCAGTCTGTCACGCGCGTTCCGATCGGGGCGGACGGACCGCCCGGGACGTGCGATCCTGGAAGGGATGAACGAAGTGCAGGGGCCCACCCCCACCGGAACCTCCCGCCCCTACAAGTCCCTCGCCGACGCTCTGCGCGCGCACCGGATCCCTCCGGAGAACCACGCGTTCATCACGGCGGTCGTGGACGCCGTCGGCATCACGTCCTTCATCGACCGGGGCCGCTACATCGAGGCTCTGCGTCGCGGCGACGGCGCGCCGCTGCACATCGGACGCACCTACACGAACGGGTTCACCGAGGACGAGCAGGTCGTCGTCGGGTCCCGGCCGCTGCCGCTGCTGCCCAGCGAGGGCCGGGCGCCGTACTTCTACGTGGTGCATCCGAGCGAGCTGCCCGCGTCGTCCTCGTCCGCCGCCGCCCGGCGGACGCCCCGGCCGTCAGCGGGGCCCCGGGTCGCGCGGGCCGAGCCCCGAGCCCCGAAGCCGAAGCCGGTGGAGGAGCGCGACTACGGCGTGTGCGACGTCTGCTTCATGGTGCGCACCCCCGCCGGCGGCTGCGCCTGCGACTGAGACCTGCGCCGGTGCGAGCGGACGCGCTCACACCCGATCGCGCTCAGACGAACGCGCTCATCCCGGTGATGTCGCGACCGATGAGCAGCGCCTGCACGCTCTCCGTCCCCTCATAGGTGTGGATCGCCTCGATGTCCGCCATGTGCTGCATGACGCCGTTCTCGAGCAGGATCCCGTTGCCGCCGAGGAGGTCGCGTGCGGTGGCGGCGATCCGGCGCGCGGCCCGCGTGTTGTGGAACTTCGCCAGCGACGCCTGGGTCGGTCGCAGCGTCCCGGCCGCATCCATGTCGGCCATCCGGCGGCAGTACAGCTGCATGGCGGTGAGGTCCTCGAGCATGTGCGTCAGCCGCTCCTGGACCATCTGGAACTTCGCCAGGGGCTTGCCGAACTGGATGCGCTCGGTGGCGTACGTCAGGGCCGCCTCGTAGCAGGCTGTGGCGTGGCCGAGCGCGGACCAGGCCACGCCGGATCGCGTCGCGTACAGCACCGTCGACGCGTCCTTGAAGCTCTTCGCCCCCGGGAGCACGGCGTCCAGCGGCACGCGGACGTCGTCGAGGCGGATGTGCGCCTGGAAGATGCCGCGCAGCGAGGCCTTGCCGGTGATCACGGTCCCCTCGTACCCCTGGCGGTCCTGCTCGACGAGGAAGCAGCGCACCGCGCCGTGGTCGTCGGCGCCCTCGTCCTCCACGCGCGCCCAGACGAACGTGATCCCGCCGGACGCACCGTTGCCGATCCACTTCTTCGCCCCGCGGATGACCCACTCGCCGTTCCCGTCCGGCGAGGCGACCCGGCGCGCGGTGGTCTCCAGCGAGACCGAGTCGGAGCCGTGATCCGGCTCCGTCAGGGCGAACGAGCCGAGGACGCTCGCGTCGGCGAGCGGGCCGAGCCAGCGCTCCTGCTGCGCCGGGCTGCCGAAGAGCGCGAGCGTGCGCAGGGCAAGGCCCCCCTGGACCGCGAGGATCGTGCCGAGGGATCCGTCCCCCCGCGAGATCTCCATGTTCACCAGGCCGGCGGCGAGCGGGCTCATGGGAGTGAGCGTCGGGTGAACCACGCCGTCGACGACGAGGTCGTAGGCGCCCATCGCCCGCGCAGCCTCGAGCGGATACTCCGCCTTGTCCCAGGCCTCCGTCATCCGGGGCGCCACCTCGTCGACGTAGGCGCGCGCACGGTCCCACGCGGCGCGGTCCTCCTCGGGGATGTCGGCGAAGACGGCGTAGTAGTCGGTGTCGCGCCGACCGGTCAGCGTGTAGGACGAGACGCGCTCGCCGGGGAAGGGGGCTTCGTTGCTCATGGGGTCCTCCGAAGCGACGAGGGAATGAGACTGAGTCTCACGTCGCATGGAACAGCGTACCGCGTTCGCCGCTCCCGGCACCGCTCGCCCTGCACAGAGCGGAAGGCGCGCCGGTTCTCCCCACTCTTCGGAATCGTGCGCGTTCCCCGCGCGATTCAGGGCGGGGTATGGGACGGATCCGCCCCGTCGCAGACCCCGACGCCCGGCAACGCGCCCCGAACCGTCGGGGAGCGGGAGTGGAACGCGGTCAGTCGGCGAGGTCCTGGCGAAGGCGTCGCGTGATCTCGGCCAACGGCATGGTGCGCGGGAAGAGCGCCACGACCATGGCGTCCTCCCCGGGGGTCGCGGCGTCGTCCGGGTGGACCCCGAAACGACGCATCGCGTCATCGAGAGCGCGGCGGAGGACCGAGACCGGCGTGCGGGCTCCGCGCAGCAGCCGCCGCAGCACGTGGTTGTGCACGGCGGTCACGATGGCGGCGAAGCTCACCGCATCGAGCGGATCGAGGCCGGGCAGCGAACGGCGCAGGTACTCGTCGAACAGACGCTCGTAGCGGAAGACCGTGACGATCTCCCGGTCGCGCAGGGTCGGCACCTGGCGCACCACCTGGTAGCGCCGCCGGGCGAGCTCCGGATCCGCGGCGAAGCGCCGGAAGACCATGACCGAGGCCTCGCACACCGCGACCCACGGGTTCGCGTGCGGCTTGTCGAGGTACGTGCGCAGGGACGTCAGCATCTCCTCGTGGTCGGCGAAGATCACGTCGTCCTTGCCGCCGAACTGCCGGAAGAACGTCGAGCGCGAGATCCCCGCGGCCTTGGCGATCTGCTCGACCGAGGTCGCGTCGAAGCCGCGCGTGGCGAACAGCTCCAGCGCCGCCGCGACGACGGCGGTGCGCGTGGGGGACACGTCGGCGTGCTCGGTCATAGCAGGAGAGCCTAGCCCCCTCGCGGTGCGCGCCACGGCGGTCGGGGGCGCGGATCCGCGGTAGTAGGCTGGGGGATCGGGTCGAATGATATCGACACCCGACAGCACCTGTCGCGTCCCACCCGCCGCAACCAGCGAAGGACTGCACTGTGGATCTCTACGAGTACCAGGCACGAGACCTTTTCGAATCCTACGGAGTGCCGGTTCTCGCCGGCATCGTCGCCGACACCCCCGAGGAGGTGAAGGCAGCGGCCGAGAAGCTCGGCGGCGTGGTCGTCGTCAAGGCGCAGGTCAAGACCGGAGGCCGCGGCAAGGCGGGCGGTGTCAAGGTCGCCAAGACCCCGGACGAGGCGTACGAGGCCGCCAAGGCCATCCTCGGCCTCGACATCAAGGGCCACGTGGTCCGACGCGTGATGGTCGCCGCCGGCGCCCGCATCGCCAAGGAGTTCTACTTCTCGGTGCTGCTGGACCGCGCCAACCGCTCGTACCTGAATCTCTGCTCGGTCGAGGGCGGCATGGAGATCGAGCAGCTCGCGGTCGAGAAGCCCGAGGCGCTGGCGCGTATCGAGGTCAACCCGCTCACGGGGATCGACAAGGACAAGGCGCTGGAGATCGCGAAGGCCGCGAACTTCCCCGAGGAGCTCCTGGACGCCGTCTCGGACGTGTTCGTGAAGCTCTACGAGGTCTACAAGGGCGAGGACGCGACGCTCGTCGAGGTCAACCCGCTCGTGCTGACGGAGGAGGGCGACGTCATCGCCCTCGACGGCAAGGTCTCCCTCGACGACAACGCGAGCGAGGTGCGCCACCCGCAGCACGAGGAGCTCGCCGACAAGGCGACCGAGGACCCGCTCGAGGCCAAGGCCAAGGAGTCCGGTCTCAACTACGTCAAGCTCGACGGCCAGGTCGGGATCATCGGCAACGGCGCGGGCCTGGTCATGTCGACCCTGGACGTCGTCGCTTATGCCGGCGAGAACCACGGCGGCGTCAAGCCCGCGAACTTCCTGGACATCGGCGGCGGCGCCTCCGCGACCGTCATGGCCGCGGGGCTGGACGTCATCCTGGGCGACCCCCAGGTCAAGAGCGTCTTCGTGAACGTCTTCGGCGGCATCACCTCGTGCGTCGCCGTGGCGGAGGGCATCGTCAAGGCGCTGGAGATCCTCGGCGACGCCGCCACGAAGCCGCTGGTCGTCCGTCTCGACGGCAACCAGGTCGAGGAGGGGCGTGCGATCCTCGCGAGCGCGAACCACCCGCTCGTCACCCTGGCCGCCACCATGGACGAGGGCGCCGACAAGGCCGCCGAACTGGCGAACGCCTGACCTTCGACGAGCTCAGCGACCGGATAAGGATTAGAGAAATGTCGATCTACCTCAACAAGGACTCCAAGGTCATCGTCCAGGGCATCACGGGCGGCGAGGGCACCAAGCACACCGCGCTCATGCTCAAGGCCGGCACGAACATCGTCGGCGGCGTGAACGCGCGCAAGGCCGGCACCACGGTCTCGCACACCGACAAGGACGGCAACGCCGTCGAGCTGCCGGTCTTCGCCTCGGTCGAGGAGGCCATCGAGAAGACCGGTGCGAACGTCTCCGTCGCGTTCGTGCCCCCGGCGTTCACCAAGAGCGCGATGATCGAAGCCATCGACGCCGAGATCCCCCTGCTCGTCGTCATCACCGAGGGCGTTCCCGTCGGCGACTCCGCGGAGGCGTGGGCGTACGCGGTGGAGAAGGGCGGCAAGACCCGGATCATCGGCCCGAACTGCCCCGGCATCATCACGCCGGACGAGGCGCTGGCGGGCATCACCCCGGCCAACATCACCGGAAAGGGCCCGATCGGACTCGTGTCGAAGTCGGGGACCCTGACTTACCAGATGATGTTCGAGCTGCGCGACCTGGGCTTCTCCACCGCCATCGGCATCGGCGGCGACCCGGTCATCGGCACGACCCACATCGACGCGCTCGCGGCGTTCGAGGCCGACCCGGAGACCAAGGCCATCGTGATGATCGGCGAGATCGGCGGCGACGCCGAGGAGCGTGCGGCCGAGTTCATCAAGGCCAACGTCACCAAGCCCGTCGTCGGCTACGTGGCGGGCTTCACCGCTCCGGAGGGCAAGACCATGGGCCACGCCGGCGCCATCGTCTCGGGCTCGGCGGGCACCGCGCAGGCGAAGAAGGAGGCCCTCGAGGCCGCCGGCGTCAAGGTCGGGAAGACCCCGTCCGAGACCGCGGCGCTGATGCGCGAGATCATCGCGGCGCTGTAAGCGCTAGACTCGACGAGAAGGCCCCGAGCTCCACCTCGGGGCCTTCTTTCGTCTCCGGCGCATCTCTGCTCCCCGTCGCTCCTCTGGTCCCTCTCTGGTCCTCGCGTCCGTTCCCGGGCTCGCCCTGCGCCCGTGCACGCCGAAACCCCCTCTGCGCGCCGAGACCCCCTCGCCCACGCGTATCCCTGAGGGGGTATCGGCGGGCAGAGGGGGTCTCGGCGGTACGGAGCCGGGGACGGGAGAGGGCGGGTCAGCCGGCGAGGAGGGCCTCGATCGGACCGCGCGCGAAGAAGACCACGAACCCGGCGGTGACGATCCACAGCAGCGGGCTGATCTCCCGTGCCTTCCCGGCGAAGGAGCGGATGAGCACCCAGCTGATGAAGCCGGCGCCGATGCCGTTGGCGATGGAGTAGGTCATCGGCATCACGGTCACGGTGACGAACACCGGGAACAGCGCCGTGAAGTCGGTCAGGTCGATGTGGCGGATCTGGCTCATCATGAGCGCTCCTACGATGACCAGCGCCGCGGCGGCGACTTCCGTGGGCACGATCGACACGAGCGGCGTGAAGAACATCGCCACGGCGAACAGCAGGCCGGTCACGATGTTGGCCAGCCCCGTGCGCGCCCCCTCGCCGATCCCGGCGCCGGACTCGATGAACACCGTGTTCGACGATCCGGACGTGAGACCGCCCGCGACGGCGCCGACGCCCTCCACGATCAGCGCGGACTTCAGCCGCGGGAAGTTGCCGTCCGCGTCGGCGAGGCCCGCCTCCTTGGAGAGGCCCGTCAGGGTGCCCATGGCGTCGAAGAAGTTCGTGAAGACCAGGGTGAAGACGAGCATGAGCGCGGCGAGGACGCCGATCCTGCCGAACGCGCCGAAGAGGTCGACCTGGCCGACCAGCGAGAGGTCGGGGACGGCGAGGAGCTGCTCGGGCAGCTTCGGCTCGGTCAGTCCCCATCCGCCGGGGTTCACGGTGTCGCCGGAGACCTTCGGCCCCAGGTGCCAGATCGCCTCGACGACGACCGCGATCACGGTGCCGGTGACGAGCCCGATCAGGATGCCGCCCTTGACCTTCAGACCCACGAGGATCGCCGTCAGCAGCAGGGTCACGACGAAGATCAGGGTCGGGATCGTGGCGACCGATCCGCCCACGCCGAGACCGACCGGCGGGGAGTCGCTGCCGGTCGCGGTGGTGAACCCGGCGTTCACGAGGCCGATGAAGGCGATGAACAGACCGATGCCGACGGTGATCGCGAGCTTGAGCTGCATCGGCACCGCGTCGAAGATCATCCGCCGCAGCCCCGTGGCGCTGAGCAGGACGATGATGAGCCCGTTGATCACGACGAGTCCCATCGCCTCCGCCCACGTGACCTCCCCGACCACGGAGAAGGCGAGGAAGGCGTTGATGCCCAGGCCCGCCGCGAAGCCGAAGGGAAGACGCGCGACGAGCCCGAAGAGGATCGTCATCACGGCGGCGGTGAGGCCGGTCACCGCGCTCAACTGGGCGAAGTCGAGTCTCGTCCCGTCGATGTCGGCGGTCGTGGACAGGATGATCGGGTTCAGGATGACGATGTACGCCATCGTGACGAACGTCACGACGCCGCCTCGGACCTCCGCGGCGACAGTGGAGCCGCGGCGGGTGATCTCGAAGAAGCGGTCGACGGCGCCGCGCGGCTCGGCGAGCGCCTCCGGGGACGGGACGGGGGACGGGGGGACAGCTGACATGGGGGACCTCCGATGCACGACGTTATCGGCTCGGGACACCCGCGCGCGCCCCGAGCGTCCTCCGAGCCGGAGCCCGTAGGCTCAGGGGGTCATGCCTCGCGTCCTCATCGTGCTCCTCGCCGCCGTCGATGCGGCCGTCGCCGCCGCGGTGGGGCTCGCGCTCCTGCTGGCACCTCTGACCGTCGCCTGGATCGTCGCGTTCGGCGTCGACGCGGACTGGGGCGCGCTCTGGCCGACCACGTCGACCCTGTGGCAGCTCGGGCACGGCGTGCCGGTCTCGCTCGCCCTCCCCGATGCGGTCGTGCGCGAGGTGGGGATCGCCCCCGAGGCGGCGTCGTTCGTCGTGTCGCTGGCACCCCTGCTGTTCCTCGCCTTCACCGCGATCTTCGCCGCCCGTTCGGGCCGTCGGGCGGCCTCCGCCGGCTCGTGGCCGTCGGGAGTAATCGCCGGGGTGCTCACCTTCACCGCGATCTCGGTGCTGGTCGTGCTCACCGGCGTCGGCGCGGTCGCGACCACGCCGTGGGCCCTCGGCGTGATCTTCCCCGCCCTGACCTACCTGTGCGGGGCGCTCGCCGGCGCCGTGGCGACGGCGTGGATCGACGGGGACGGCGGGATCGTCGACGCCGTGCACGACCGGGTGGACGCCGCGGGCGACTGGGCGGGCGTTCCCGGGGACGCCGTCCGCGGCGCGAGCGCCGCGCTGGTCGCCCTCGTCGGCTC
>NZ_BCRA01000025.1 GCF_001552355.1 Microbacterium resistens NBRC 103078 | reverse complement strand
TGGCGGCGCTGCTGCGCGGCGGCGAGGTCGTCGCCCTCTTCGAAGCCCTTCGCGTGGACGGCCTCGGGGTCACCGCGATCAGCCTGGGCCAGCTCGCCTACCTGCCGACCCTCGTCTGCTGGGCGGTGGCGTGGCTGGCCGGTCCCGGCTTCGCGCTCGGCACCGGCACCGCCGTCTCGCCGGCCGGCACCGAGCTCGGCGTCGTCCCCGGCATACCGATGCTGGGACTGCTCCCCGAGGCGACCTCTCCCTGGATGCTCGTCGTCGTGCTGATCCCCATCGGCGCCGGCGCGCTGGCGGGATGGATCATCCGCTCGCGCCAGGCCTCGGCCGGGAACGAGCCCGACGTGCTGCCGCAGGCGACGACGGCGCTGGCGATCGCGGTGCTGGCCGCCGGCGGCGCGGCGCTCCTCGCCGTGCTGTCGTCGGGTTCGATCGGGCCGGGCCGCCTCGCCGAGGTCGGTCCCGACGCGGGACCCGTCGCCCTCGCGGTCGGCATCGAGGTCCTCGTCGGCGCGGGCATCCTGCTGCTCGGTCCCCGTCATCGGGACGAGCTCCGTGCGGAGGAGCTGCTCGGCACGGACGAGGTCGGGCGCGAGGATCCGCGCGGCTAGACTGAACGCGTGCTTTCGGTCGCCGTTCTCATCTCGGGCACCGGCTCGAACCTCCGTGCCCTGCTCGATGCGGCCGCCGACCCCGATTACCCGGCGCGCATCGTCGTGGTCGGGGCGGACCGCGAGGCCGACGGCCTCGCCCACGCCGAGGAGTTCGGGATTCCCTCCTTCACGGTGCCGTGGCGCGCGCACGACTCCCGTGAGGCGTGGGGCGCCGAGCTCGACGAGCAGCTGCGCGTGTGGAAGCCCGACCTCGTGGTGCTGAGCGGCCTGATGCGTCTGCTGCCGCCGTCGGTCGTGGCCGCCTGGGCGCCGCGCATCATCAACACCCACCCTGCCTTCCTGCCGGAGTTCCCCGGTGCGCACGGGGTGCGGGACGCGCTCGCGGCCGGCGTCTCACAGACCGGCGCCAGCGTCATCGTCGTCGACGACGGGGTGGACACGGGGCCGATCCTCGCGCAGGAGCGCATCCCGGTGCTGCCGGGGGACACCGAGCACGTGCTGCACGACCGCATCAAGCCCGTCGAACGACGCCTCCTCATCGACGTCGTGCGCCGGATCGCCACCGGCGAGATCGACCTCGCTGCCGCGCGCACCACCGCGCCCTCCTGACTCCGTCATCCCCGTTCCGCCGCACACCGCCCCCGACCCGGAAGGACCCCCTGATGGCCGGCCCCCGCCACGACCCGTCGTTGTACCGCTCCCGTGACGCCGTCCCCATCCGTCGCGCGCTCGTCTCGGTGAGTGACAAGACCGGTCTGCTGCCGCTGGCCCAGGCCCTCGCGGACGCGGGCGTGGAGATCGTCTCGACCGGGTCCACCGCGGCCACGATCCGCGAGGCGGGGCTGGCGGTGACGGACGTCGCCGAGGTGACCGGCGTCGCGGAGATGCTCGACGGGCGGGTCAAGACGCTGCACCCGAGCGTCCACGGCGGGCTGCTGGCGGACCTTCGCCTCGAGGACCACGAGCGCCAGCTCGCCGAGCTCGGCATCGCGCCGTTCGAGCTCGTCGTGGTCAACCTCTACCCGTTCGTCGAGACGGTGGCCTCCGGAGCCGAGGGCGACGACGTGGTGGAGCAGATCGACATCGGGGGCCCGGCCATGGTCCGCGCCGCCGCCAAGAACTACGCCAACGTCGCGATCGTCGTCTCGCCGGAGTCCTACCCCGCGATCATCGACGCCGTGGGCGCGGGGGGCACCTCCCTCGTCCAGCGGCGCGAACTGGCCGCGCGCGCGTTCTCCCACACGGCCACGTACGACTCGGCCGTGGCCCAGTGGTTCACGGAGGGGACGCTCGGCGACGGCGAGGACCTTCCGGCCCACCTGACGATCAAGGCCGAGCGCCTGGCGACGCTGCGCTACGGCGAGAACTCCCACCAGCGCGGGGCGATCTACACGCGCGTCGGCGGGCACGGCATCGCGCAGGCGACCCAGCTGCAGGGCAAGGAGATGTCGTACAACAACTACGTCGACGCGGACGCCGCTCTGCGCGCCGCGTACGACATGGTGCTGCCGGCGGTCGCGATCATCAAGCACGCGAACCCGTGCGGCATCGCCACGACGGCCCCGAATGCCCTGGACCCCATCGCCAGCGCGCACCTGCGCGCGCACGAGTGCGACCCGGTGTCGGCCTACGGCGGCGTGATCGCGGCCAACGGGACGGTCACGCTGAAGATGGCGGAGAACCTCAAGGACATCTTCACCGAGGTCATCGTCGCGCCCGCGTTCGAGCCGGCGGCGCTGGAGGTCTTCAAGGCCAAGAAGAACCTCCGTCTGCTGCAGCTTCCCGAGGACTGGCAGCAGGAGCGCATGGACGTGCGCCTCGTCTCGGGGGGCCTGCTCCTCCAGGATGCCGACCGGTTCCCCGACGACATCTTCTCGGTCGCGAAGAACTGGGAGCTGGTGTCCGGCGAGCGCCCCGACGAGGCCGAGATGGAGAACCTCATCTTCGCCTGGAAGGCCTGCCGCGCGGTGAAGTCCAACGCCATCGTGCTCGCGAAGGGGAACGCCACGGTCGGCGTCGGCATGGGCCAGGTCAACCGCGTGGACTCGTGCCGTCTGGCGGTGGAGCGGGCCGGCGACCGGGCCGCGGGCTCGGTCGCGGCATCGGACGCGTTCTTCCCCTTCGCCGACGGTCCCCAGGTCCTCATCGACGCGGGGATCACCGCGATCGTGCAGCCGGGCGGATCCGTGCGCGACGGCGAGGTCGTCGACGCCGCGCGCAAGGCCGGCGTCACGATGTTCTTCACGGGCGAGCGCCACTTCTTCCACTGACGCCTCGTCGGCTCCGCCGCGCCCGGCGCCACCGCGCTCAGGGGGTGGCGGAGCTGAGGAGGATGCTCGTCTCGCTGTCGCGGATCCCCTCGATCCCGCGGATGGTGCCGAGGGTCGCGTCGAAGGACGCCAGGCTCTCGCAGCTGATCTCCGCGACGAGGTCCCAGCGGCCGTTCGGGCATCGAGTGCTCGACGGTCGGCCGCTCAGAGCCCGATTCGATATCGGTGTGCATCATGACTCCCCTTGTGGCATGCAATTCGCGATGGTTATCATTCGGGAATCGTTCACCACGCGAAGGGGAAGGTTCAATGACGATGACCGCTATGGTGCGTGCGAGTGCAGGACTGCTCGCGGTGGCTGCGTTCTCGCTGACGCCGGCGGTCACGCCTGGCGCCCAAGCGGTCGACTTGGCGGCCTCACAATCTGCGATGCAATCTTCGGACTCGCCGAGCTTCGAAGAGCTGGTGGAGCGCGACGACGCGGCGGCCGAAGCGGGAGAGGAAACCTGGGGAGTGTCGTTCTCTCGCGTCGTTGATCGAATTAGGGAGGCCTTCCCGGAGGACTTCGGGGCTGCCGAGGTGGCCGCGGACCAACGCTCTGGTTGGATCGCCTTCAAGGAGGGGGTCCCTGCCGGAGCGGAGGATGCGGTCGCGAACCTGCCAGGAGTTTCACTGCGGGAGGGCCTCGGGCTGAGCGAGAGGGAGATCGATACGTCGGTAGATCTACTCTTTCACTCGCTTTTGGAAACGCACGGAAGCGATTTTCCGGTTACCGTCTATCCGGTCCCGAGGGATCGGGAGATCGTCGTCGAATACTCCCCTTCTTTGATCGTGCGCTTCTCAGCCGAAGCTGTTGAGAAGTCGATGCGGACCGCGGCCCGTGTCATCGACTTCGGGAGCTTCTCTCTTCGCTCTGAAGCCGTCGAAGACGGCATGGTTGCAGAGGTCCTTCAGCACGGCGCTCGCGTGCTCGCCCAAGCATGTACTGGGGCATTCCCCGTCAAGCACAAGTACGGCCCCGAGCTGGGAATCTTCACGGCGGGACATTGTCCCGGGACCGGTTCGTATGATGGCATCGCGAATGCCTTCCACGATCCGGTTCCCTATTCGCTCTCCACGAGCCCGGGGAGCGGAGGTGGAGACTTTCGATGGAATCACAGCAAGTACGGATTGAGCGGGCAGACCTTTATCGGTCATCAGAGACAGCTCCGAGTCTTCAACACCCACGCCTACGCTGTGGTTGGACAATTCGTTTGCAAGTATGGGAAAAACACAGACTGGGGTTGTTCGAACGTCGCCGAGTGCGGGGTTCGATCCAACAGCCGGGTGCCGGACACGGGGCAGACCTACCCGGTTGGTGGTCTGTGCAGGACGCAGCAGACCATCACGGTAGCGGGGGACTCGGGAGGGCCGTGGTACTCAGGTACCACCGCTTTGGGCATCCACCACGGCAGCGCCGTCAGCGGAGGTTCCGCATTTAGTCAGGTGCGGAACGCGCTGTCGATGACTCGCGTCAATCTGGTGATCGACGCGTCAGGCAACACGGTCCCGTGAATCGATCTACTCGTGCACTCTCCTCGCTCGCCCTGGTCTTGCCCGGCGCTTTGCTCGCAGGGTGTTCCTCGGAGCCTCCGCGCCCGCCTGAACCGACGGTCAAGATGTCCAATTTTGTAGGGATGTGGCGTGGTTCCTCTGGTGAGTTTATCGATATCAGTCAGGACGGTACGTTCGTTGGGTTCGACAACTGCAACACGGTGGCGGGTACGTGGTCTCTGACGGAGCATTCGTTTGAAATGAAGTTCTTGGGCGGTACGCAGAAAGAATGTCCCGATGTCACCGTCTGGCTGACGCATGCCGAGACGGGAAACCTGGAGGCTGACGATTCCTTGAAGCTCAGCAACCGCGGCGGACAACAACTCGGCGTTCTTACTCGGCAGGATCGTTAAAGAAGCGTTGAGTGTTGAGGGCGAGCGCCACTTCTTCCACTGACGCCTCGTCGGCTCCGCCGCGCCCGGCGCCACCGCGCTCAGGGTGTGGCGGAGCTGAGGAGGATGCTCGTCTCGCTGTCGCGGATCCCCTCGATCCCGCGGATGGTGCCGAGGGTCGCGTCGAAGGACGCCAGGCTCTCGCAACTGATCTCCGCGACGAGGTCCCAGCGGCCGTTCGTCGTGTGCAGCGCCGCGATCTGCGGGACGCCGCGCAGACTCCGGATCACGTCCCCGGTGTTGCGGCCCTCGACCGCGATGAGCATGATCGCGCGGACCACCGACGCGGCGGCCGGGTCGCGCACGCGCACGCTGAAGCCGACGATCACCCCGTTCTCGGTCAGCCGGCGCATGCGGCTGTCGACGGTCGCCCGGGTGACTCCGAGCGTCCGGGAGAGGTCGGCCACGGACTCCCGCCCGTTGGCGCGGAGCAGTGACAGCAGTCGCCGGTCCAGGTCGTCGAGATCCTGCATGAGCACAATGTACGACACTGCTGCCCATAGTGGTTAACCATTCGTAGAAATGATCCACACTGCTGATTGAAAGTGATGATGACCGCCTCCTACCGTGGAAGGACCGAGGAGAACGGGGGCGGGATGGTCCGCTTCGTCGACGTGCCGAACATGCAGCGCTGGGTGATCGACACCGGGATCGAGACCGCGATCGCCGGGATCGCCGGGACGATCGAGGAGGACTTCCGCCGTTGGCCCGCGTTCGACAAGACCGCGCGGGTCGCGAGCCACTCGGACGTCGGCGTCATCGAGCTCATGCCGATCAGCGACGACCGCACGTACGGCTTCAAGTACGTCAACGGGCATCCGACGAACCCGGCGCGAGGGCTGCAGACGGTCACCGCCTTCGGCGTCCTCGCAGACGTCGACAGCGGGTACCCGACGCTGTGGGCCGAGATGACCATCCTCACGGCGCTGCGCACCGCCGCGACCTCCGCGGTCGCCGCCCGGGTGCTCGCACCGGCCGGCGCCACGACCATGGCCATGATCGGCACCGGCAGCCAGTCCGAGTTCCAGGCGCTGGCCTTCCGGCGCCTGCTCGGGATCGAGCGGCTGCGGATCTGGGACACGGACCCCCACGCCATGGACGTGTTCGAGCGCAACATCCGCCCGCTCGGGTTCGACGTCGTCCGTGCCGACAGCGCGGCCGACGCCGTGCGCGGCGCGGAGATCATCACGACCTGCACGGCCGACAAGACGTACGCGACCATCCTCACCGACGACATGGTCGTTCCCGGCGTGCACGTCAACGCGATCGGCGGGGACTGCCCGGGCAAGACCGAGCTCGACGCGGCGATCCTGCGGCGCGCCGACGTGTTCGTGGAGTTCCCGCCGCAGACGCGGATCGAGGGGGAGATCCAGCAGCTCGCGGCGGACCACCCGGTGACGGAGCTCTGGCGGGTGCTGCGCGGAGAGGCCGCGGGCCGTACCTCGCCCGACCAGATCACGGTCTTCGACTCCGTGGGCTTCGCCCTGGAGGACTTCTCCGCCCTGCGTCACCTCGCCGCCGCCCTCGACGGCACCGACTACTACGCGGACGTCGACCTCATCGCCGATCCGGCGGATCCCAAGGACCTGTTCGCGCTCGTGGCCGCCGGCGCGGCGGTCGGGGCCCCGGTGTGAGCGCGATCTCGGCGCAGGCGCCCCGTGCCGTGGTCATGGTGCGCCCGCATCGGTTCCGCCCGAACCCGCAGACCGCCGCGGACAACTCCTTCCAGCAGACCGCCGATCACGACGTGGCCCGTGCCGCGTACGACGCGACGACGAGGGTCGCGGACGCCCTGACGGAGGCGGGGGTCGCGGTGCACCTCTTCGAGGACACCGGCGACGCGCACCCGGACAGCGTCTTCCCGAACAACTGGTTCTCCACCCACGCAGGCGGCCGCGTCGCCCTGTATCCCATGTACGCGCAGAACCGGAGGGGGGAGCGCCGGGCGGACGTCGTCGACTTCCTCAAGCAGGCCTACCGGGTCCAGGAGGTCATCGACTACTCCGGGCTCGAACAGGACGACCTGTTCCTCGAAGGCACGGGGGCGATGGTCCTCGACCACGTCTCACGGATCGCCTATGCGGTGCGCTCGCATCGCTGCGACCCGCTGCTGGTCGAGCGGTTCTGCACGGTGTTCGGCTACGAGCCGGTCGTGTTCGACGCGGTCGACGCCGAGGGGACGGCGATCTACCACACCAACGTGATGATGTGCATCGGGACCGATGTCGCGCTGGTCGGTGCGGAGACGATCGTCCCCGCGGCGCGGCGGGAGGAGATCGTGCGCCGGATCGAGGAGAGCGGCCGCACGGTGGTCCGCCTCACCCGAGAGCAGGTCGCCTCCTTCGCGGCGAACGCGATCGAGCTGCGCGGCCGGGACGACGAGCGGGTGCTGGCGATCTCGGCCACGGGTCACGCCGCCCTCACCGTGTCTCAGCGCCGCGCGATCGCGGAGTCCTGCCGGCTGCTCCCGATCGACGTGGGGCCGATCGAGCTGGCAGGAGGGTCGGTCCGCTGCATGGTCGCGGGTATCCACCTGGATCCCCGGGGTACCCTCTGAAGGCTCCCCGTTCCGCATCACGAAGGAGTGAGCGCATGACCGTGAAGACCGAGCCGACGACCGGCGAGGGGCTCGCCCGCGGGCTCAGCAACCGCCATCTGCAGCTCATCGCCATCGGCGGCGCGATCGGCACCGGCCTGTTCATGGGGTCCGGGAAGATGATCAGCGTGACCGGGCCGGCGGTGCTGCTGGTCTACCTCGTCATCGGCTTCATGATCTTCTTCGTCATGCGAGCGCTCGGGGAGCTGCTGCTGTCGAACCTGCATTACAAGAACTTCGGCGACATCGCCAAGGACATGCTGGGGCCGTGGGCGGGCTTCTTCGTCTCGTGGACCTACTGGTTCTCCTGGGTCGTGGCCTGCGTCGCCGACATCATCGCCATCACCGGGTACGTGAAGTTCTTCAACCCCGCGATCCCGGCCTGGATCCCCGCACTGATCGCCTGTGTCGCGCTGACGCTGCTGAACCTGCAGCCGGTGAAGTACTTCGGCGAGGTCGAGTTCTGGTTCGCGCTCATCAAGATCATCGCGATCCTGGCGCTCATCGTCACCGGGATCGTCCTCATTGTCACGGGCTTCCAGAACCCGGACACCGGGACGTCGGCATCGGTCGCGAACCTCTGGGAGCACGGCGGGCTGTTCCCGTTCGGCCTGAGCGGGTTCATCCTCGGCTTCCAGATGGGGATCTTCTCGTTCATCGGTGTGGAGCTCGTCGGCACGGCCGCCGCCGAGACCAAGGACCCGCGGCGCTCGCTGCCCAAGGCGATCAACTCGATCGTCGTGCGGATCCTGATCTTCTACATCGGGGCGCTCGCCATCATCATGAGCATCACCCCGTGGGACCGCATCAGGCCGGACGAGAGCCCGTTCGTCACGACGCTGCTCTACGCCGGTCTCGGGATCGCCGCGGTCGTCATCAACCTCGTGGTCCTCACCTCGGCCGCCTCCAGCGCGAACTCGGGTATCTACTCCGGAACGCGCATGCTGTTCGGGCTGTCCCAGGACGGCCACGCCCCGCTCGCGTTCGCGACGACGAACCGACGCGGGGTGCCGCTGCGCTCGGTGTTCTTCACGTGCGTGTTCCTGTTCACGGCGGTCCCGCTGCTGTTCGCGGGGGACGGGGTCGTCGCGGCCTTCACGTTCGTCTCCTCGGTGTGCGCGACGCTGGTGCTGTTCACCTGGGGGTCGATCGTCGTCAGCTACATCGTCTACCGCCGCAGACACCCCGAGCGGCACGCGGTGTCGCGGTTCCGGATGCCGCTGTCCCGGGTCACCCCGTGGATGGTGCTCGGGTTCTTCGTCTTCATCGCAGCCACGCTCGTGTTCGGCGAGGACACGCGCCTGCCCTTCCTCGCCACGCCCGTCTGGTTCGTCCTGCTCGCGATCCTGTGGCAGCTGCGCAAGCGGCGCCTGCTGCGGGAGGGCAGACCCCTCACCGCCCCGATCCCGACGACGCGGCACGCCCTGGACGACGAGGCCGGCCCCGTCTAGCCGCCGGAGCCACCGCGCACCGCGATGTCCGATTTCCGCGAGCAGGCGGTTTTCGGACATGCCAGGCTGGACGCATGCGATGCACAGGACGACCGACGAGGACACGATGAGCCTCCCGGTGATGACCTTCGACGAGCGGTACCGTGCGATCAGCGCCCGGGACACCCGCTTCGACGGCCAGTTCGTGACGGCGGTGCGCTCCACGGGGATCTACTGCCGGCCCAGCTGCCCGGCGCGCACGCCCAAGCCGGCGAACGTGACGTTCTTCCCGACGAGCGCGGCCGCCCACGAGGCGGGCTACCGCGCCTGCAAGCGATGCCTCCCCGAGGCCGCGCCCGGCTCTCCCGCATGGAACGTGCGCGGCGATCTCGCCGCCCGGGCGATGCGGCTGATCGCCGACGGGGTCGTCGAGCGGGAGGGGGTCCCCGGCCTCGCCCGTCGCCTCGGATACTCGAGCAGGCACCTCACGCGGCTGCTCGCGGCGGAGCTCGGTGCGGGCCCCCTGGCGCTCGCTCGCGCCCACCGTGCCCACACGGCGAGGATGCTCCTCGTCGGGACCGATCTGCCGATCTCGGATGTGGCCTTCTCCGCCGGCTTCGCCAGCGTCCGTCAGTTCAACGACACGGTGCGCGAGGTCTTCGGGCTCGCGCCGGGAGAGCTGCGCGCCCGGCGCCCGGCGCCGGGCCGAGGGACGGACGCCGCCGCCCGCGCCGCGTCGGCTCCGGGGGAGATCGAGCTCGTCCTCCCGCACCGTGAGCCGTTCGACGCGGACGGCCTGTTCGCGTGGATGCGGGCCAGGGCGCTTCCGGGCATGGAGGCGGCGGGGGAGGAGTCCTTCGCCCGGCACGTCCGCCTCGACGCGGGACCGGCCTGGTTCGAGCTGCGCCGGGCGGCGGACGGCCGGATGCGCCTGCGCGCCCGGCTGACTCACCTCTCCGATCTCGCGCCCCTCGTCGCGCGGGCCCGGCGCTTGTTCGACCTGGACGCGGATCCGCAGGCCGTGGACGCCGCGCTCGCCGGCCACGCCGAGCTCGCCCCGCTGGTCGCGGCGACTCCGGGCATCCGGGTCCCCGGTGCGATCGATGCGCACGAGATGCTGATCCGCGCCATGATCGGCCAGCAGATCACGGTCGCGGCAGCGCGAACGGCGCTGACGGCGCTCGCGGACGCCCTCGGCGAGCGGGTCGGCGAGGGCGAGGACGCCGGGGTGCTCTTCCCGACGATGGCGGCGATCGCGGAACGCGGCGCCGAGGTGCTGCGCGGACCTGCGGCCCGCATCCGCGCGGTGACCGGGACCGCGGCGGCGCTCGCCGACGGCTCGCTGACGCTGACGCTCGGCGACGACGGCGCCGACCAGCGCGCCGCCCTCCTGGCGATGCCCGGGATCGGCCCGTGGACGGCGGACTACGTGCGGATGCGCATCCTCGGCGATCCGGACGTCATCCTTCCCGGAGACGTGGCCGTCCGCTCCGGTGCGGCCGTCGCCGGGATCCCCGCGGATCCGGCCGGCCTCGATCGCTGGGCCGCCCGCACGGCGCCCTGGCGCAGCTATCTGACCGCTCACCTCTGGCGCGCGGCGCCGGTCCGGCCGACGCGCCGTGCGTCCGCCTCGTCCGACCCCGTCCGCGCATGACGAAAGGAACGTCCATGTCCGCCTCCATCGAGACCGTCGACACCCCCGACGGCGCCTTCACCATCCTCTCCGACGACGCGGACCGCGTGCTCGTCGCCGGCTGGAGCGCCGATCACGACCGCATCCTGGCCCGCCTCTCGCCCGCGCACCGCCCCACCGACGTGCGGGTCCGCGACGGCGGCTCGGCCGCCGGCGAAGCCGTGGCCGCCTACTATGCGGGCGAGCTCGCCGCGATCGACGACGTGCCCGTGAGCCAGTACGGCACGGGTCTGCAGCGCGCGGGGTGGGACCTGCTGCGGCGCATCGTCCCGGGCGAGCCGCTGACCTACACGGCCTTCGCCGCCGAGCTCGGGAACCCGCGCGCGGTCCGTGCCGCCGCGTCGATCTGCGCCCGGAACGCGCCCGCGCTGTTCGTGCCGTGCCATCGCGTGCTGCGCACGGACGGATCGCTCGGGGGGTTCGCCTGGGGGCTTGACGTGAAGGAGCGGCTGCTCGCCCGGGAGGCCGCTCGCTGAGGGATCCCTTCGGTCGTCGAGCGACGCCGCGCGTCTCGTTTCGGTGCTGGGCGCGTTTCGTCTCGGTGCTTCGCTCCTCGCTCAACGACCGGGGCGTGGCGGTTCTCGGTCGTTGAGCGACACTTCGACTCGCTTCGCTCGCTCAGTGCGGGTCTCCGCGAGTCGAAACGTCGTGACCCGGGCTGGGAGCCGTTTCGTCTCGGTGCGTCGCTCCTCGCTCAACGACCGGGGCGTGGCGGTTCTCGGTCGTTGAGCGAGCGGAGCGAGTCGAAACGCGGTGACCGGGGCTGGAACCGTTTCGTCTCGGTGCTGCGCTCCTCGCTCAACGACCGGGGGCGGCCCGGCTGTCGGATCCGGGCTGAACGGGAATTCCTGTTGCTTTCAGCCGGTTCCCAGCAATAGGCTGGTGGGCTGTCGCGCCGACCGGCTCGATCACGCCGAGCTCCAGGAGGATGTCATGCCCACGATCACCCTTGCGTCGATCACCCGCGATGTCCTCGCCCCGGCCTACGCTCCCGTTCAGGGCTCCGTCATCCTCGTTCTGGGATAGAGCCCCCGCCGCACGGCCTGCGTCATTTCTCGCGGATGCATCGCATCCGTCGTTCCCCCTTCCCCTCCTCCGTTCGTCATCGTCGCTGCTGAGAATCATGTCTTCCACGTCTTCGTCGTCCCTGTCCACCACCGCCGCGCTCTGGCGGCTCAAGCCCTTCATCGCCCCGATCATCGGCCGGCTCGTCGGCGGCGCGCTGAGCGCGCTCGGCGCGGCCGTCATCGCCCTGATGATCCCGATCGTGCTCGAACAGATCGTGCGCGGCCCCGTCCAGTCGGGTGAGCCGTGGCCGATCGCGCTGGGCGCCCTCGCCATCCTCGCCCTGGGCGTCGGCGAGGCCGTCATGGTGTGGCTGCGCCGCTGGTTCGTGCTGACCCCGGCCACCGAGGTCGAGTACCAGATGCGCTCGGAGCTCTACGCGCGCCTGCAGACACTGCCCGTGGCCTTCCACGACCGCTGGGGCTCGGGCCAGCTGCTGAGCCGGATGATGCAGGACATCAACCTCATCCGACGCTGGATCGCCTTCGGCATGATCCTGCTGGTCGTGAACATCCTCACGATCGTCATCGGCGCCGTTCTGCTGTTCCAGTGGCACTGGCTGCTGGGCACGATCTTCCTCGTGACGGGCGTCCCGATGTGGATCCAGGGCTACCTCTTCGAGAAGCGCTACGGCGTGCTGACCCGGCGGAGTCAGGACCAGGCCGGAGACCTCGCCACGAGCGTCGAGGAGAGCGTGCACGGCATCCGCGTCCTGAAGGCGTTCGGTCGGGGCCGCCACGCCCTGCGGCGCTTCAGCTCCCAGGCCGAGACGCTCCGCGAGACGGAGATGAGCAAGGCCCGTGCGGTCGGGACCATCTGGTTCTGGCTGGACCTGATGCCGCAGATCGCGTTCGGCCTGAGCCTGCTGTCGGGCATCTGGTTGATCTTCCAGGGCGCGATCGAACTGCCGCAGCTGTTCGCGTTCTTCGCGATGGCGACGGTGCTGCGCTGGCCGATCGAGTCGATCGGGTTCCTGTTCTCGTTCCTTCTGGACGCGCGCACGGCGACCGACCGAGTGTTCGAGATCTTCTCCGAGACGAACACGATCACCGACCCGGAGACGCCGCAGACGATCCGCGATCCGCGCGGCCGGCTGGCGTTCGAGGGGGCGCACTTCCGCTACCAGGACGCCCGCGACGGGGAGCGCGATCTGCTCGACGGCATCGACCTGGTGCTGGAGCCCGGCGAGACCATGGCGCTGGTGGGGCTCACCGGCAGCGGGAAGACCACGCTGACCACGCTGCCGGCTCGTCTCTACGACGTGACGGGCGGGCGGGTGACGCTCGACGGCGTCGACGTCCGAGACCTCACCCTGACCGAACTGCGCACGCACGTCGCGATGGCCTTCGAGGACGCGACGCTGTTCTCCGCGACGGTCCGGGAGAACGTCCTGCTGGGACGTGCGGACCTGGAGCTGCACAGCGAGGAGGCCGAGCGCGTCCTGCGCGAGGCGCTGGAGGTCGCGCAGGCCGGGTTCGTCGACACCCTGCCCGAGGGCACGGAGACGGTCATCGGAGAGGAGGGGCTGAGCCTCTCCGGCGGCCAGCGCCAGCGTCTGGCGCTGGCGCGCGCCGTCGCCGCAGCCCCGAAGGTGCTGGTGCTGGACGACCCGCTGTCGGCGCTGGACGTCGACACCGAGGCTCTGGTGGAGGAGGCCCTGCGCCACGTCCTCGCCGAGACGACCGCCCTCATCGTGGCGCACCGCCCGTCCACCGTCGCGCTGGCGGACCGGGTCGCGCTGCTCGAGCGCGGTCGGATCACCGCCGTGGGCACGCACACCGAGCTGCTGCGCACGAGCGCGCACTACCGTCACGTGATCTCCAGCCTGGAGGCCGAGGAGGCCGTGCGCACCGGAGCGATCCCGATCGTCGGGGGCCAGCCCCCGGTCGCCACGGCCGCGGTCGAGAACGCCGCCGACGAGAACGAACAGACCCTCACCGAGAAGGAGGTGCAGGCATGACCACCGCGATCACCGGAACACGGGACGAGGACCGCTCCCAGCTCACGCGGGAGGAGAGCCGCGCGATCCGCCGTCGCTCCCTGCGGCTGCTCGGCTCGCTGATCCACCCGCTGCGGGTGCGGATCGCCATGGCCGCGATCGTCCTCGTGGTGTCCACCGCCTTGCAGGTGTCCGGGCCGATCCTCATCGGCATCGGGCTGGACCGCGCGCTGCCCGCGCTCCTGGAGAGCGCGAGCTGGGGCCCGACGATCCTCGTGAGCGTCGTCTACCTGTTCGCGGGACTCACCGGCTCCGCGCTCATCGGCTGGTACGTCGTGATGGCGGCCCGGATCACCCAGGCGGTGCTGCTGGACCTGCGCAAGCGCATCTTCCTGCACACCCAGCGGCTGAGCCTGGAGTTCCACGAGTCCTACACATCGGGCCGCATCATCTCGCGGCAGACGAGCGACCTGGACTCGATCCGCGAGCTCCTCGACGGCGGACTCAACAACCTGGTCTCGGGCGTGCTCTTCGGCGTGTTCACCTTCATCGCCCTCGTGATCGCGGACTGGCAGTCCGGCGTGATCCTGGCCGTGGCGGGCATCCCGCTCGTCCTGCTGATGCGCTGGTTCTACACCCGCTCGCAGGTGGTGTACCGCGAGTCGCGCGTCGTCAGCGCGAAGGTGATCGTGCAGTTCGTCGAGACGATGACCGGCATCCGCGCCGTGAAGTCGTTCCGCAAGGAGCCCCGTAACGACAAGACGTTCCGCCGCCTCGCGGGGGACTACCGCGACGTCAACCGCCGGTCGATGGTGCTGTTCGGGACGTTCGAGCCCGGGCTGATGGGCGTGGCGGCATTGACGCTGGGTCTGGTCGTCCTCTGGGGCGGGATCCGGGTGTCGACCGGCGCTCTCGGCGTCGGCGTCCTGCTGTCGGCGGTGCTGTACGTGCGCAACTTCTTCGCGCCGATGCAGGAGATCGCCATGTTCCTGAACTCCTACCAGTCGGCCACCGCCGCGCTGGAGAAGGTCTCGGGCGTGCTCGAGGAGGAGCCGAGCGTCCCCGATCCGGACAAGCCGGTCGACCTCTGGGAGGCGCGCGGTGCGATCCGGTTCGACGCGGTGACCTTCGGGTACAACGGCGACAAGACGATCCTGCCGAACTTCTCGCTGGACATCCCCGCGGGCCAGACCGTGGCGCTGGTGGGCACCACGGGCGCGGGCAAGTCGACCCTTGCCAAGCTCGTGTCGCGGTTCTACGACCCGACCGAGGGCGCGGTGACCCTGGACGGCGTGGACCTGCGCTCGCTGCACCCCAAGGACCTGCGCCGCGCGATCGTCATGGTCACCCAGGAGGCCTACCTGTTCAGCGGCACGGTGGCGGACAACATCGCCCTCGGCAAGCCCGACGCGACGCTGGACGAGATCCGTGCCGCCGCCAGGGCGGTGGGCGCCGATGCGTTCATCGAGGCGCTCCCGGACGGGTACGACACCGACGTGAACAAGCGCGGCGGGCGCGTCTCGGCCGGGCAGCGCCAGCTCATCTCCTTCGCGCGCGCGTTCCTCGCCGACCCGGCGGTGCTGATCCTCGACGAGGCGACGGCATCGCTGGACATCCCGTCCGAACGGCTCATCCAGGAGGCGCTGCAGACGCTGCTGGCGGACCGCACCGCGATCATCATCGCCCACCGCCTGTCGACGGTCGCGATCGCGGACCGCGTCCTGGTGATGGAGCACGGACGCATCATCGAGGACGACGCCCCCGCCGCGCTCATCGCGGGCACGGGCAAGTTCGCGCAGCTCCACGCGGCGTGGCAGCAGACGCTGGTGTGATCGTCGTCGGCCGGGTCGCGTCCGCGCGGCTCGGCCGACGGGGCGGATCGGTAGGCTCGACGGTGTGGATCCCTTCTGGGCGGTCGCCGCGGAGTTCTGGTGGACCGCGCCGGTCGTCGCCGGCGCGGCTGCCGTGAGCGCCTTCGGGATCCGCCGCCTCCGGACATCCGGCGGCCGGCGGCTCGCGTACGACGCGGCCCGGCTGGACCTGCAGGCGGCGCAGAAGGAGGCCACCGCCGCCCGGCACGACGTGCGGGTGGCG
>NZ_BCRA01000024.1 GCF_001552355.1 Microbacterium resistens NBRC 103078 | reverse complement strand
CCTAGCGCCATCCGCTATGGCCCCGACCGGGCAGCACACCTCCTCGATCTCTATCGTGCACGTGATCTGAAAGCCGCCAAGGGCTTCGTCATCCACTTCCATGGCGGGGGCTTCTTTAGCGGCCGCCGAAGCAAAGAGGCGCGCCTGTTGATGGAACAACTGGCAGCAGCGGGCTGGATCGGCATCAGCGCCGACTATCGCCTCGAACCCGCGGTGTTCCCCGACCAGGTAGTCGACGCGAAACGGGTGCTTGCCTGGACACGGGAGCACGCCAGAGACTACGGGGCTGATCCTGAGACCGTCGTTCTCGTCGGAGGGTCCGCCGGTGCTCATATCGCGACGATCTGCGCTCTTGCTGCGGGCGACCCACGGTTCCAGCCGGGGTTCGAAGACGCCGATACGAGAGTGTCGGCCGTCATCGGGTTGTACGGGTACTACGGTCCCGCGCCAACACGCGGACTGCCCTCCGCGCCCGAAGACTACCTCAGCGAGGCAACCGGAAGAACCTCGTCAGTCGACATACCGCCGACCCTGATCGTTCACGGCGACCGCGATCCCATGGTCGCCCCGGCAATGGCGCGGACGATGGCCGAGCAGTTGCGCGATGCCTCGGCCGATCAGGTCGTCTACGTCGAGCTACCCGGGGGGCACCACACCTTGGACCGGTTCGATTCACTACGCTGCTCAGCCTTGACTGACGGCGTTGATGACTTTCTGCAGCGAGCTTTGGGGTGACCAACAGGCCACTGCAGGCTCAGAAGCGCCTAAGGGATGTCCTTCGCGGTGTCACTTAGCCACAGAGCGAGGGCATCGAGCCGCGCCAGGCCGAGGTTCGCTCTCTCAATGAGGTCGTCGCTCGGAATGCTCCGCTAGCCGCCGCTGATCCGGATGAGATATCAGACATCATGGACACGCCCATGCTCATGTGGCTTCTGGTGTCGGGATGCTGTCGGTGAGCAGGTGCGCGAGCAGCAGTTTGATGACGAGCAGCGGCGCGACCCAGACCAGCGCGTCCTCCGTCGGCCCGGTCACGACGGTCCACGTGATCAACGCGGCGGCGCAGGCGAAAGCCACTGGCCGACGGAGCGCGAGCGGCGTCGAGGTGATCAGCAGCGCAGATGCGACCAGTCCCAGGTAGAGGACGGCGCTTGCCGACCAGGACTGTGCGGGGAAGAGCAGCGCGACGACGAACGGGTGCACGTGCGCTGCGACGAACAGCACGGAGCGCCGTCGCCAGTGCGGGCCGCGATGGAAGCGTCGTGCCGCTGCCCGTGTGGCGTTGACGACGACACCGCCGGCGATGTCGAATCCGAGCACGGCGAGGACGAGCACGTGCGCGGCCCCGTATCCGGAGACGATTCCGCCTGCTGTCGCAGCCGCAGCTCCCATCAGGGCAGCACCGTATCCGAGCGCGAGCTCCGGCCTCGTCGCGTGCGGCGCGACGAGCAGCGCGTTGACTCGCCCGAGCGCGGAGAGTCTGTCGTTCATGATGCGTGTGGTCCTTCGTCGTGGGTCGCGGATTCGGTTCTCCGGTGGTTCAACCACTCCTGAAACTCCGTCTCCGAGCGGACGGCGTCCTGGATGACGGCTTCATAGACCAGGTATCCGGGGACGGGGTCATCACCTGTGCCACGCGTTCGGACCGAGCGCTTCAGGGCCAGGATGGCCCCCCGGGATTCGTCGGTTACGAGTGGTGCGAAGCGGCGGAGGTGCTCGAGGTCGGGTTGGCGTTCGGGCTCGCCGACGAACCACAGATCCGCGGTCCACAGCTTCTCGCGCGGCGACATGATCTCCAGCCCCAGGTAGTAGCCGTCCGGGTATCGCGGGTCGGTGTTCCATCGGCCGGTGTCGTCCCGGAGCACGACCTGCCGCACGTCTTCGTGCGAGGCGAGTTCCGCCCCCAGAGAGGTGATGCGTCCGATGGTCTCCTCGTTCAGCGCCACGCACGAGGTGGTGATGTCGATGTCCCGCCGATCGATCACGCCCAGGCCGGCGGCGCCGACCACGACCGGAGCGCCGAGGCTCTCCAGCCGACGCCACAGGCCAAGGCGCTCGCACATCGCCCGTGCCTCCTGGTCGAGCCGCCTCGCCCGCTCCAGCAGATGCTCCCCCTGGTGATCCGCCACCGCTCTACGCTTTTCGTGCACGCCGGTCAGCTCTTCGCGGGGGCGAGGGCGAGGGTCGCGCCCATGCCGACCAGCATCCCGCCGCCGGTCGCGCGCATCGTCGACAACCTCCGCGGCGAGGTCGCGAACCACTGACGCGCCGCGGAGGCCACCAGGGCCCAGCACGCATCGCAGGCGAACGCGATCACCGTGAATACGAGCCCCAGGACCGCCATCTGCACCGCGACGGACCCGTTCTGCGGAGTGACGAACTGCGGGAGCACCGCCACGAAGAACACGATCGTCTTCGGATTCGTCACGCCGACGATGAAGCCCTCGCGCAGCACGCGCCACGACGACGACGGGCCGTTCCCGGAAGCAGTCATCGCGCCGGTGTCCACGCGCCGATGCCGGATCGCCTGCACCCCCAGATACACGAGATACCCCGCCCCCAGCAGCTTGACCACCAGGAACACCATCGCGGACTGCGCGACGACGGCACCGAGCCCCACGGACACCAGGAGAACAAGCGGTAGACCGCCGAGCTCGTTCCCGAGCACGCTCAACAACCCACCCCGCCGACCCAGCGCCAGCGACCGCCCGATGACGAACAGCACGCTCGGCCCCGGCACCACGATCAGCACGAACGACATCACGGCGAACGCTACAAGCGCCTGCATATCCGGCATCTACTTCTCCTCTACTTGTCCTCGCCACGCGCGACTTCTTCAATGCGGCGGGGCTGTCATCTCACGGGCCAGACGTCCCGACGCCCGCTGCCACTCGCCGAGTGTGTTCTTCTGCATTGCTCGCCATCGCGGACAGGAGCCGCTCGAAGGCGAGGATCTGCTCGGCGTCGAACTCCCCCAGAAGCCGGTGCCCATCCTGCACGAGGGGTCCGTACATCCTCCAGAGGACCTCCTGCCCCTCCGGAGTCAACTCGATCAGGACTTTCCGACGGTCCGCCGGTGCCGGCCCACGACGCACGAGACCGCGACGACACAGACGATCGACCAGCGTGGTCGTCGCCGCTGGCCGCAGCCCAATAGCCTTCGCCAACTCGCCCGAAGACATCACACCCTCCGTCAACCAGTCCAAACACCGCAGCTCGGTCGCCCCAAGATCCAACGCGCGACCCACCGCGTCATCGAAGGCCTGCGTCACCCGCTGATACCGCTGGAC
This sequence comes from Microbacterium resistens NBRC 103078, assembly GCF_001552355.1. Classification (GTDB taxonomy): domain Bacteria; phylum Actinomycetota; class Actinomycetes; order Actinomycetales; family Microbacteriaceae; genus Microbacterium; species Microbacterium resistens. Next base: position 61,909 of record NZ_BCRA01000024.1, on the reverse strand, counting down.
AGCCGCACCGAACGCCTCCTCAGCGTCTTCCCGCGACGAGCCCACGCCGCCCTCCTTCGACTGACGAATCTTTCGACGATCATAGTATCGGAGGGGCGCTGCATGATGTGAAGCACGTTCGCTTGGTGCGCCGCGTCGTCGGCGAAGCGGACGGACGTCCCGGGGGTTCAAACAGACGGACACCGGCTCTGCGCGACTGTCGGGTCATGAGTCTGCTCGTCGGAATTTCATGGCGCCGAGGCGCGCGTTGATGTCGAAAGAGATAAGCAACGTGCTCGCGGCTCTGACCGACCTTCGGAACGACGCAAGGTAGATCGCCAGTCAACTCCGCTATCTCATCGCATGCCCGGTTCCACAGCTTCGTCCTCGTCCACGGCGCTGTCCCGATCTACAAGCTCTTCGACGCCAGGGACGCTACGCTCAGACATTCACCCACGATGGGTCACCGGGCGACTCATTCCCAGCACCGGCGATCCTGAACGAGTGCGGCGGGCCTCACCTGGCTCTCGTCTTCCCAGTGTGGCCAACGGGCTTCGATCCCCGGTGGGATCCTGATCAGGACTCAGATCATCGCCCTCCGTCACTCGTCAATGAGTACTCGATGGTGCTGAGAAACCGGTCCGTTGCCGGGCTGGGTGGCCGGTTGGCGGCGTACACCATCACAAGTTCGCGACCGATCTCGGGCTCGGTGTTCACCGTCCGCAGGTGCGGGTAGCCAACCATCGTTTCGGGGGGAACCAGGGCGATCCCGATGCCGTGCTCGACGGCGCTCAGCAGGTCCGCGATGGTGTCGGCTTCGAAGATGCTCCGCCGATGGAGGCCCGCTTCCTCGCACGCGACGTCGATCCGTGCGCGGAGCGCAGAGTCGGAGCGATACTCAGCGAACTGACGGTCGGCAAGGTCACTCAGGCGAACTCGTCGGCGGCGGGCGAGCGGGTCGCGATGGTTGACGGCGAGCACGAGCGACTGCGCAACCAGGGGTCGCTCGTGCAGGTGGGCTCTCTCGAACGGGCGATCGGCCACTGCGATGTCGAGGTCTCCGGAAACCACATCGTGGATGAGACTCGGTACCGCGTCGTGATGGACGCGCAAGTGGACTTCAGGATGGCGCTCGTGGAAGTCCGCGAGCCATCGCGTCAACGGGATGCCGCCGAGCGCCTGGATAGTCCCGACGCGGAGACGGCCCCGGAGCACACCGCGTACAGCGGCTACCGCGTCCTGCCCGTCACGGGCAGCCTCGAGAGATCGGTGAGCCGCAGGCAGGAGTGCGCGGCCTGCCTCGGTGAGTTCGACCTTGCGGCTGGAACGAACCAGCAGTTCGGCACCGAGTTCGCGTTCAAGCGCGGCGATCGAACTGGACAGACTCGACTGCGCCAGGTGCACCTTCGCTGCGGCGCGCGTGAAATGTCGTTCGTCGGCCACGGCGACGAAGTGCTCCAGTTGCCGAAGTTCCATAGATCGATGGTACCGATCATGACGATCGAAACATTCTGTTGGACAGATTGTTGGGTCGCCTAACAGCCTGGTCTTCGTGGGGGAACGACGAGCCGGGCGGCCATCCGCCTTCTGGGCGGTGGCTGCCGCGCTGACGGCGACGATGATCGGCACAACGTTGCCGACACCCCTGTATCCAACGCTGCAACGTCGTCTCGGCTTTGACGACCTCACGATCACCGTGCTGTTCGCGATATACGCCGGCGGCGTCCTCGTCGCACTGGTGTTCCTCGGTCGCGTATCGGACCTAATCGGTCCCCGCCCTGTGCTCATGGCCGGCCTGGGAGCCGCTGCGTTCTCGGCCTTGGCTTTCCTCAGCGGCACAGGATTGACCGGGCTGCTCATCGGCCGTTTGCTCTCTGGCCTGTCGGCTGGGATGATCACCGGCACAGCAACCGTGGCATTAGCGGAACTCGAACCGCCCGGCAATCACGGGCGCGCGGCGTTGGTCGCCACCGCGTCGAACACGCTGGGCCTGGGGTGCGGACCGCTGCTGAGCGGGCTACTCGCCGAACTCGGGCTCTTTCCGCTCGTGGCCCCGTTCGTGGTGCACCTCGCGCTGGTCATCGTCGCGGGCACCGGCTTGTGGCTGGCGCCGGAACTGAAGTCGCCGAGGTCGACGCCCACGCGGGCACGTTCTCGTTTCCGCATCGACTGGCCGACGTTGCCCCGTGAGGTACGGCCTGTATTCCCCGCAGTGGCGGTGGCGATGTTCGCGTGCTTCGCGATGCTCGGACTGGTGGCCGCCGTCGAGCCCGCGTTCCTCACCCGGCTGCTGAGTGTGACCAACCCATTGCTGTCCGGGGGCGTTGTGTTTGCGATGTTTGCTGGGTCCGCTCTGAGCCAGGTCGCGACCAGACGCCTCCGTGCGGCGTCGGCGCTCATGGCCGGATGCGCGATCGTCCTAGTCGCGGTCTTCGGATTCGCCACTGCGCTGTTCATCGGCTCAGCCGTGCTGATCGTGTTCAGCACCATCGTCATCGGTATCGGCCAAGGGCTGGCGTTCCGGGCAGCTGTGGCGATCAGCAGCGCGCGTTCACCCGGCGACGCGCGCAGCGGAACCATGTCCAGCTTCTTCCTCGTCGTCTACCTCGGCATCTCGGTACCGGTCGTCGCTGCAGGCTACGCCGCCGACGCCACCGGCCTGCGCACCGCCGGTATCGGCTTCACCGCGGCCGTCGCGGCGCTCCTTCTTACTGCCCTCATCACCACGACCCGCGCACGCATAGGAGAGATCCAATGAAACTTGACGACATCCACGGGTACACCTATCGGCCCGGCGACCCACAGTGGCCGTCCTGCTATCAGACCGCAGTCCGTGCCGAACCTGACCTGCTCATCGAAGCCGAAGACGCCGCCGACGTGCAGCGTGCGGTCGCCTACGCCGCCGAGAACGAACTGCCCATCACTGCACGCAACACCGGACACGGCGCCACGTCCTTCACCGGCGGCGTCATGATCAGCACCCGACGACTCCAGCGTGTGGATATCGATCCGGACGCACGGCTGGCTCGAGTGGGCGGTGGAACAACCTGGGACGCGGTCGTGCGCGAGGCCGCACGCTACGGTCTGGCCCCACTCAACGGCAGCGCACCGACGGTCGGTGTTGCCGGCTACAGCCTTGGAGGTGGCATCGGACCGCTCACCCGGCAGTATGGATACGCAGCCGACCACGTCACCGAGTTCGACGTAGTCACCGCCGACAACCGTCCCCGGCACGTGAGCGCCGACAACCACGCAGACCTGTATTGGGCGATGCGTGGTGGTGGCGGCAGCTTCGGCGTCGTCACCGCGTTGCGGTTCCGGCTCTTTCCCGTCGGCCAGGTTCTTGCCGGCGCACTGAGCTTCGACCCTGAGCGATTCCCTGAGATCGTCAGCCGTTACCGGGAGTGGACCACCGGCGTGCCCGACGAACTCACATCCTCACTGTCGCTCATGACCTTCCCCGACCTTCCGACTCTACCGGAACGCATCCGAGGCAAGCGGACCCTGCGCCTCTTCGTCACCTGCACCGACCCCAGGACATGCATCTCCGCGATCGACGTATTACGCACCTGGGGACCGGTCGAGGACACCATCTACCCGATGCCCTACGCCGAGTGCAGCAAGGTATTCGCCGAGCCGGCAACCCCGCACGGCTATCAAGGTGATGCCGTCACTACCGCGGCACTGGACCCCACGGCGGCCGCGACCGTCATGAAACGCATCGATGCCGAGACCGAGAACTGCGTGTTCCTCCAGCTTCATCACCTCGGCGGTGCTGCCGCGCGTCAGCCAGAGCATGAAAACGCGGTCGGCCACCGCGACGCGACTTACGTCGTCCGGGTAACCACACCGGTCGCCCGGCAGGTACCCGGCGACCTCGGGAACAAACAGTCCGCCCTGATCGAAGACCTCGCGCACGGGGCGACCAGTCGAGCACTGAACTTCCTGTTTGGAGACAATACCGCCGAGCTGAGCACAAGTGCCTGCTACGAACCCGAGACCTACCAGCGCCTTGTCAACATCAAGCGCCGCTACGACCCAGCGAACCTCATCCGACTCGGGCGTGCCATATATGTCAACGCATAAGAAGGTGCGCCTTGTTTGAACGTCGGGGCGTGAGGAACGAACTGGTGACAGGTTCGGTTTAGGCCGCGAGTGTGAGTGGCTCGGCTAGCTTGGCTTCGAATTCGATGGGCGTCAAGCCGCCGAGGGTGTCTTGCGCGCGCTGGCGGTGGTACTCCCGCTCGATCCAGACGACGATCGCGAGCCGCAGCTCCTGCCGAGTCGCCCACCGCTGCTGGTTGAGCACGTTCGTCTGCAGCAGTGACCAGAACGACTCCATGGCCGCGTTGTCCCCGGCGGCGCCGACTCTTCCCATCGATCCGACCACGTCGTGGCGGCGCAACTCGCGGGCCATGGCCCGGGAACGGAACTGGCTGCCTCTGTCGGCGTGCAGGATGCAGCCGGCGACCTCACCGCGGCGGGCGACGGCGTTGCGGAGGGCGTCAACGGCGAGCTTCGCGGTCATCCGGTCTGAGATCGAGTAGCCGACGATCCGGTTGGAGAACACGTCTTTGATCGCGCAGCAGTAGAGCTTGCCTTCGCTCGTCCAGTGCTCCGTGATATCTCTGAGCCAGAGCCGGTTCGGCGTGTCCGCACGGAATACTCGCTGGACGTGATCGTCGAACACGGGCGGCCCGGCCTTCTTGCCCTTCCCGCGTCGCCGGCGCTGCGCGGACGAGAGAATCCCGGCCTGCGAGCACAGCTTCCACGCCGTCCGCCTGCTCATCCGCCACCCCGCTCGACGGGCTTCGTCGGCGAGGTATCGGTACCCGAACGTCGGGTCATCGTGGTGCGCGTCATGCAGCGCGTTGATCCGATACGCGCGCAGCAGGTCCGCGTCACGGATCGGATTGTTGCGCCACCGGTAGTAGGGCTGTCTTGCGAGCTTGAGGACCTGGCACGACACCGTCACGGGGACCCCCGAGTCGGCGAGCTCAGATACGAGCGGGTACGTCATTTTAGGGAGCCACCGAGACGCAGATTCGCCTGCGACAGATACGCCGCTGCACGGCGAAGGACCTCGTTTTCTTGTTCGAGCAGGCGGATCCGCTTCTTCAACTCCCGGGCCTCGGCGGCATCGGCGGCGGTCTGACCGGGACGGTTGCCGTCTTCGATATCGGCTTGGCGGAGCCAATTCTGCAGCGTTGCTTCGCTGATACCGAAGTCGGTGGCGATCTGTTTGATAGTGACGCCGCTCTCGCGGCTACGAGCGACCGCGACGACGTCCTCGCGGAACTCTTTCGGATAGGGACCGGGCATGATGACATCCTCCCCGCCAGCGCCTCCCGGCACTAACGATCAGTCGTCACCCATTCGTTCCTCACGCCCGCCGGTCTGGTCGCGACCGATCATCCCGCCCTGCTGGCGCAGCAGCGCGTGCATCTTCCGGACCCCGTAGACGCCATAGTTCTCCGCATGCAGCCGGGTGATCTCCGGAATCAGCAGCTCGTCTCTCAGCTGCCGGGCTGACGCCGGACGCGCTTTCGCGGCCCGGTATCCGCGGGCGGTGAGGAACCCCACCTCGGCCTGCCGCATCACACGGCACACGAGCTCGACCCCGAAACGATCACGCATCTTGTCGATGAACGCGATCATCTCGACGAGGGGCGGCCGAGCTCGGTCGCGAAAAACACGCTCGCAGACCGCAAGATCTCGTTCGCCTTCTCCAACTCGGCGATCTGCTTCTTCAACCGCTTGATCTCCGCCTGCGCCTCACTCGAGGTCCCCGACTGCCGGCCCTCGTCGACGTCGAGGCGCTTCTTCCACAGTCGAAGCGTCTCGGGGTTGACGCCGAGCTTGGCGGCGACGTGCTTGATCGCAGCGTGATCGGTCTTGTGATCAGGGCGAGCCTCGCTCAGCATCCGCAGCGCGCGCTGGCGGAACTCATCCGGATACGGTCCTCAGCGGCGGGGGCCGGTGACGCTATCGGGGCATCTATTGCTGTGGGAGGGTGAGGATCTCGGCGCCATGGTCGGTGATCGCGATGGTGTGCTCGGTGTGGGCGGTGCGGCATCCGGTGGCGCTGCGCAGCGTCCACCCGTCGTCCGGGTCAGTGATGAGCCGGTCGGTGTCGGCCATCACCCACGGTTCCAGGGCCAGCAGCAGCCCGGGCCGCAGCCGGTATCCTCGCCCGGGTCGTCCCTTGTTGGACACGTGCGGGTCCTGGTGCATCGTCGAGCCGATGCCGTGACCACCGAACTCGGTATTGATCAGGTAGCCGGCGCCCGACAGCACCTGCTCGATCGCGTGCGAGAGGTCCCCCAGCCGCAACCCCGGCGCGGCAACATGAATCGCGGCCATCAGCGCCCGTTCGGTGGCGTCGATCATCGCGACGTCCTGCGGGTTGTGGGTGTCGCCGACGATGAAGCTGATCGCGGCGTCCGCCGCGACCCCGTCCTTGATGACCGCGAGGTCGAGGGTGAGCAGGTCCCCATCCGCGAGGCGGTAGTCGCGTGGCATGCCGTGCAGCACGGCGTCGTTGACGGCGGTGCAGATGTAGTGCCCAAAGGGACCGCGCCCGAACGAGGGCGCATAGTCGACGTAGCATGAGGTCGCACCGGCAGCATCGATCATCTCCCGCGCCCACTGGTCAACCTGGAGCAGGTTCGTCCCGACCCGGCAGCGGGCCTTGAGGCGCTGGAGAACGTCGCCGACGATGCGGCCGGTGACTCGCGCCCGGTCCAGCTCGCTCGGAGTGAGGATCTCGATCATCCGGCACCTTCCCGCCAAATCTCCAATACTTATACCGGTACGACTATACCGTGATTAGTATTGGTGGCATGGTCAGATTGCCGCTCACTCGCGAGGACGTCAAACGCGGGCAGCGGCTCGGAGAACTACTCCGTGTCGCGCGCGGTCCACGTTCGATCCTTGACGTCGCGATCGAGGCGGGGATCTCCCCCGAGACGTTGCGCAAGATCGAGACCGGCAGGGTCGCCACACCAGCGTTTCCCACCGTTGCCGCGGTCGCCATCGTGCTCGGCCTGTCCCTCGACGACCTCTGGGCCCAGATCAGCACACCCCACGGATCACCTCCGGAGGCGCTGACGTCAGCGGCGGTGTTGGCTTCGCGCTAACGACACCGCGCGCGGACCTGCTCACCCGCGGTGTTCACCGGGTCGCCTCGTCGTTGTCGTATGGCGGACGGCCGGAGAATGTTGCGCGGTACTCGCTGGGAGAGACTCGGGTGGCGCGGCGGAACTGGTCGCGGAAGGCGCTGGGGCTGCTGAAGCCGATCTGTCGGGCGATGCGCTCGATGCTGTGGTCGGTGGTCTCCAGCAGCTCCTGCGCGTGCCGGATGCGCACACCGGTGACCCATTCCATGGGAGCCTGCCCGGTCTCCTGGTGAAAACGTCGGGTCAGAGTACGGATGCTCGTGTGGGCTGCTGTTGCGATGTCGGCGAGCGTGAGCGGACGGTGGGCGTTCTCCTCGATCCACACGAGCACGTCCTCCAGCGTGGCGGTGCGGTAGGTGGGCGGATTCCGGACGATGAACTGCGCCTGCCCTCCTGTGCGGTGCAGCGGCGCGACCGCCAACCGTGACGCGTGGGCGGCGACCGCTGCACCGAAGTCCCGACGGATCATGTGCAGGCACAGGTCCAGCCCTGCGGCCGCACCCGCCGAAGTGAGCACCTGCCCATTGTCGGTGTAGAGCACATCCGGCTCCACGATCACCCGCGGGAACCGTCGTGCGAGCAGATCGGTGGCGAGCCAGTGGGTCGTCGCGCGCTGCCCATCGAGGAGCCCTGCGTCTGCGAGCACGAACGCCCCCACGCAGATCGAAGCGATGCGCGTCCCCGCCGCCGCTGCCGCACGGAGCGCGTCCGCGACGCCGTCCGGGAGCGGCGCGGCCGCGTCGTTGCGCCCTGGAACCATGATCGTGTCCGCTCGCTCCAGCGCTTCGAGACCCACGCTCGTGGCGATCTGGAGGGGGCCCGCGTCGACCGTGGGCGCCGTCCCGGCGACGATCACCCGATACGCCAGGCGCCCGTCCGGGAGCGTCACACGACCAAACGTCTCCACTGCGGTGGCCAGATCGAACGCGATCACATCAGGAAGAGCGAGCGCGACGACGGTGTACATACCGTGCATCCTACAGATATTCAAGCGCGAGATTGACGTTCAGAACGCGTGGCCAGATTCCGGCGATCATTGACCATCGGGCCGATTGTGCCCGATCGGAACAGGCCGGAGACTCGATAGCGTCGCCGCCGTTTCCGCCAACGCAAGGGAGTTCCCGTGTCGATGTCCGTGCAGATCGTGCTGTTCGACGGGTTTGATCCGCTCGATGTGATCGCGCCGTTCGAGGTGTTCGTCGCAGGCAGCGAGTACTTCCTCGACAACGCACTCGACATCACTCTGGTCAGCGCCGAAGGGGCGCGCGATGTCGTCTCCGGCTCGCAGGGCCTCAGGCTCCGCGCGACGGCGGCGCTCGATCCCCACCGGCCGGGGATCGTGCTCGTGCCCGGTGCATCCGGGCCGGTTGACGGCGACCCCGACGAGGGCGCCGAGACGATCCCGGTCCTTTTGGCACGGTTCGCGGCGACCGGGGCGATCCCGCTCATCGCCAACGCGATGCGCGACCCCGACGTCCTGGTCACGGCAGTGTGCGGCGGCTCGCTCGCGCTGGCGATGGGCGGACTCTGCGAGGGCCGCAACGTCGTCACCCACACCCTCGGAATGCCACTGCTGGAGGCGACCGGCGCGACAGCGGTCAACGCCCGCGTCGTCGACGACGGCGACCTCGTCACCGCCGGCGGCGTCACCTCCGGGCTCGACCTGGCCCTCTACCTCTTAGAACGGCACTTCGGACCCCGGATCGCCCACGCTGTCGAGGAACTCTTCGAGTACGAGCGACGCGGCACCGTCTGGCGCGCCGCCGGCAAGGCCCCTACCACGGTGCCCAAAGCCCCCCACGCCGTGAGCATCCGGACCTGAGAACGAAAGGAACACCAAAGCGAATGAACCCCATCTGCGGTGACTGGCGACTGAGGATGAAAACTCCCATCGGGACCATCGAAGCCAACTACCACTTCGAAGAACATGACGGTTCGGTCACCGGGACGGCGCACGGCGCGGGCGAAGCAGTCCCCCTGACCGACCTTGTGACCGAAGACACCCCGGATGGCCAGCACGCCACGTGGAGACAGCAGATCACCAAGCCCCTCCGGCTCAACCTCGAATACGACGTCACCATCACCGGCGACAGCCTCACCGGGGTATCCCGAGCCGGACGGTTGCCGCAAACCCACGTCACCGGAGAGCGGGTCACCCGATGAACGCCTTCCTGCTGTCTGTCCACGTCCTCGCCGCAATCCTCACCATCGGGCCCGTCGCGATCGCCGCGAGCATGTTCCCCCGGTTCGCCCGGCTCGCGCTGGCATCCCCGGACGATCCCCGAAAGGCCGCGGTGGCACGCATCCTGCACCGCGTCACCCGCGTCTACAGCGTGATCGCCGTCCTGGTGCCCGTGTTCGGGCTGGCCACAGCGGCGAGCATCGGCGTCCTCGGCGACGCGTGGCTGATCGCGTCGATGATCCTCACCGCGATCGCCGCGGTCCTGCTCATCGCCTTCATCCTGCCCAGACAGTCACACCTCGTCCGCGCTCTCGACCCCGACGCAGCCGATCCGGCCCAGCCCTCGCTCGACCGGATCCCGGGGAGCCTAAGCATGGTCACCGGGATCTTCAACGTGGTGTGGGCCATCGTCGTCGTCCTCATGATCTACCGGCCGGGATCGACCACGGGCGTCGGGCTATGAGTCCCCGCCGCATGCTCCAGATCGCGGGGACGGCCGAACTGGTCACCCTCATCCTCATGCTCGCCAACATGCTCACCGTGCATGCACCCGCGATCTCGCAGATTCTCGGGCCGCTGCACGGCCTGGCGTACATGGCCACCGTCATCACCGCGATCCTCGTCCGCGGTGACCGACACATCGTCTGGGTGCTCTCCCTCATCCCCGGCATCGGCGGACTCCTCGCCGCCCGCTCCGCCTCCCCCCAGCAACTCGATCGGCACATCCTCGACGAGGACGTGTAGCTCGGCCTGCGCCGGGGGCGGGATCAGCCGGTCGACGGCATGGTCACGACGGGCGCGCGCCGAACGAGAGGCATCAGACGGCCGCGACGCACCAGTCAGCTCGCCGAATCCTCTACGAAGGCTGGGGATCTGGCTCGCTCAACGCAACGATCAGATCAACGCAGTCACTGTCACTTTGTGGTGGGGATCGCCCCCTCAACGCCGAAAACCTCCTCGGCGAACCTCTCCCCGAGAAGCCGGTGGGTGGCCGCATCAGGGTGGAGGTCGTCTGGGAGTGGATGTGACTGTGCATCGCTCGCCCCGTAGAGGGCCATTCCGTCGAGTTGGAAAAGGTTCGGGTCGGACGCGGAACGGTCGTGAACTACCCGGTCGATGTCAGCGCGGATCGTGGCGAGATCAAGCTTTCCACTTCGGACCTCCGCTGGGTCGCCGGCAGCGACGAATCTCGTCTCTCCCCGGGAGAGCGCGTCAGGGTCGAACGCTCCGGGCCCGGGTGTGTGTTCGAAGATCGGGCTCCACAGCGGGGTGACCAGCAGCAAAGGCGTGTCGGGGTGACCGTCCCGGATCACGTCGAGGAAGCCATGGAGTGCCGGGGCGAAAGCGCGACGGCGCATGAGATCCGCGTTGACGATGTTGATCCCCACTTTCACGGAGATCAAGTCGGCGGGCAGATCCCGTATCGTTCGTGCGACGAACGGGTCCAGTAGGGCACTGCCACCGAAGCCCAGGTTCGTGAGTTCTACGCCTCCGAGACGCGCGGCAACCGCCGTCCAGATGGTGGCCGCGCTGGCTGCGTTAGATCCCTGGCTGATCGAGGACCCGTAATGAACCCATGTTGGAGCTGGCCGGTGCGCCGGAGCGAGCGGCTCGTCTGCGTCAATGGAGATCAGTTCGACTGACTCCGAATACGGCAGCCATATCTCGACCAGACGTTCCACGCCACCGGACACGCCGAGCTCAAAGGTCAGCTCTTCCGGCTCGGCCTCTGAGCGGGTGATCTCGCCAGTGGTGAGGTCACGAAGGATCTGAACCGCGCTCGAAAGCGAGGCCGAGGCGACGAGTTCCCCGTCGACGAGTACATCGAACACGCCCGGCGCACGCAGCGGAACGCCGACGTAACCGAACCGCTCAGCGCGAGCCACAAGAGTCACGCGTGTTGCGGCAGATCGAAAAGCGACTCGAACTCCCGCGGGCTGCGCTTCGGCTAGCTCGAGCTGCGCATCTGCTTGACGCCGAGCCCACGCAGGTAGGCGATGCGGTCGAACGCCAGTTTCGGTGCGCTCGATCTCGACAGCACCACGAACAAGTTCAGCTGTGATCTCCACTAGATCCTCCTTCACGTTCATCTCGATGCGTTGGCCAATGACTGAGCAGTTGATGTAGCGCATCGATACAGCGTTGCCAGCTGACCTCAGGGTCGGGCTGTGAGTGTGCGAACCCACCCGAACGCTGCAGTTCGATGTAGCCGTGGATGGTTGCACCGATGAACCGGACGGCATGCACCTGCTCTTCCTCCGGAACCTCGTATCCCCTCAACACCGCCCCAGTCAGCTGCACATGCCGCGGGCCATCACTCGAGTGCGCAGTGGGCGAATCCAACCGCAGGCGCGCAGCCTCATACCGCCCAGGATGATCTGCCGCGTACGACCGGTACGTAGCCGCCAACGCCGTCAACGCGTCACGCCCCGACCGACCTGACAGCGCCGCGGACAAGCGATCGGAAAGCTCAGAAAGCGCCCGAAGCGCCATGCGAGTCCGCAGATCCCGCAAACTGCGAACGTGCGTGTACAGGCTCGCTGCCTGCACCCCGGCACGCCGAGCAAGAGCAGACATCGTGACCCGTTCCACCCCCTGTTCATCCGCGAGACGACACGCATCCTCTACGAGACGCTCCGTCGTGAGCCGCGCACGATTCACTTCATCACCTTCCCTTATTAGGATTTACCCTAACATGTTTAGGATTCTGGTTGACATCGACGTGACGAACTGTGGCTCTCGCCATCATCCGATGAACCGCATCACCGCCTACAGCACCCAGAACACGGGAGGTTTGACCTGCTCCTGTCGGGTGATCTTGCGTCGGCGTGTGGACGTTCACGCGTCGCTCACTACGACGTTACGTAGCGTCACATCTCGTGTCGGGCCTCTCTCGTGCTCGCCGCCCCGTAGAACGGCTTCGGAGCGCAGGCGACACTCCCGCGAGGTTCCCCTGCGCCTCCTGCATGAAGAACCCGCGATTGCGCCGCGCCCGAGAAGCACAAGAGGTGGACACGGCTCAACTCAGAGAGGAGAAGATCACGGCGGAATCTCACGATCCTGTCCGAAGCGCCATGGCGCCGTACTCAGCGCAAGTGTGTTCGACGCAGGCCGCTCCGCTGGAAAGCGCAGCCCTGCACAGCGGCTTGCCGATGCGGATAGCCGCCGTTGAGATGGTGCGGCGGTTGCCGACAGCGCGTGCGGTATTCCCGTTCGCGAAGATCGTCAATGTCGTCGATGGCGTCTGCGAGATCCGGACGAGGGAACGGAACGTGATCTTGCCGACGGGTTCTGCGGTCGCGGTCGGGGCTGGCAGGTGGTGTCAGTTGGTCCCGAAGCCTGAGGTGCGGGCCTGGACGGTGTACGCCGACGATGAACTGTGGCGAAGGCAGATGGAATGCTTTCTGCCGATCAAGCAGCGCCTCGTTCCTGGTCTTCATCCTGATGATTGGGATGGCGCGCCGCTCGTGCTGCATGTTGGGAAAGAGCGCTTACACGCACTGGAGCCGATCTGGCGGCAGCTCAGCTTGCTCGACACGAATCGTCAGCCGTTGGAGTTGGTGACCGCCCGCACGATCGAGTTCGTCGCGCGGTGGGTTGCCGAGGTCGTGCCTGTCTTCCTCGCCCCGGACGCCCGATCAGAAGGTCTCGTGGATGCGTGGCACCCTGTGGATGGTCGCCTGACCGACCCAGTGCTGGTCGGGCATATCGGGAAAGCAGTTCACGTGCTGCGCGCCAGGCTCGCCGAGCCGTGGACGGTGTCGTCGCTGGCGCGGGAGGTCGCACTGTCTCGCACACATCTGACTCGTTTGTTCGCCCGGTACGCGGGCGCACCGCCGATGCGATTTCTCACGGAGGTTCGCGTCACTGAGTTCACTCGGCTTATCGAAGAGACCGACATGTCGCTCGCTTGCGCGTCTCAAGCGGTGGGTTGGAGTGATCCACGGGTAGCCTCGCGATGGTTCCGTCAACGATTCGGCGTTACCCCGTCGCAGTACCGGACTGCCCTGTCCATGCACGTCGAGAGCAGCGCCGCGTCGTTGAACTCGGCAGTCGGCTGACCGCACGTCTCAAGAAACTCGCCAGAACGACCGCGTTCTGCGTGACGCGAACCCTCCTCCCTCCCGGGGTCTCCCGCGTGTCCGCCGAGCAGCGTTAGGACGGGACAGACACGTCGGTTTCAGTGTGGATTCTGGCGGTCGCGCTGCCTGGCCGTCGTCCGCCTGGTCCTTCTGCGTTCCCTGGCGCACCTGATGTTCACGACGGGTCGTCTTGTCCGGCTGGTGACCCGTTGCCGGGAGGAGGTCTGTGGTGGCAATGAACGAGGAGGAGCGGGCTGCGCGGGATGCGAAGCTCGAAGAACTCCATGAGCGGTTGACCGCGGCCGTCGACCTGCTTGTGTCGGGTGAGGACTGGAAGCGTGCGCTGGAGTTCGCTGCCCGGTTCCGGGCGCGGTCGTTCCGCAACACGCTGCTGATCTTCGCTCAGCATCTCGATGCCTACGAGCAGGGCCGGGTCGCTTCCCCGGAGCCGTCGTATGTCGCCGGTTACAAGCAGTGGCAGACGCTGGGGCGTCAGGTGGAGCGGGGTCAGGCGGGGTATGTGATCTTCGCGCCGGTGACGGCCCGGTTCGCGTCGAGCAATCCGGCTGATTCTGAGTCGTGGCGGCGGCTGGGGCGGTTCGAGAAGCCGAAGCCCGGCGAGGTGGTGCGTTCCCGGATGGTCGGCGCGAGGCCCGCCTACGTGTGGGATGTGTCGCAGACCAGCGGTGATCCCGTGCCCGAGCGCCCTGCCCCGACGCTCCTGGAAGGCGAGGCGCCCGACGGGCTGTGGGCTGGGCTTGCCTCCTTGGTGGAGGCCGAAGGGTTCACGGTGGTGCGCGTCGCGGATGAGCGGGAGATTCGTGGCGCGAACGGCGTCACGGACTACGCGAACCGCACGGTGGCGGTGCGGATGAACATGGATGAGGCCGCGCAGGTGAAGACCCTGGCGCACGAGCTGGCGCATGTGAAGCTGCACGGTCCGGACAACCCGGATGCGACGGGGCATCGCGGGATCGGTGAGGTCGAGGCCGAGTCGGTGGCGTTGATGATCGGTGCCGCGCACAGCATGGATACCACCGCCTACACGATCCCGTATGTCTCCGGGTGGGCGGGCACGGTGAAAGACAAGGAGCCGGGCGAGGTCGTGCAGGCCACCGGTGAACGCGTCCGCAAGACCGCCGGGGCGATCCTCGATGCCCTCGACACCGTCCAGGTCGGCACCGGAGATCCGCCCGGTCTGACCCGTGAGTCCGCGGCGCCGTCGCGAGGGGCCGGGGCGGAGCGGGCAGTTCCGGCACTGGTCGAGCCAGCGCCTTCCTCGCGTGCGGCGGAGGCCGTGGTGAGGGGGCTGTGATGAGCGTCGCCAGCGTTCTCGCTTCCCTCAGCGGGCTCCCGCTTCCGCAAGCCTCCGCGCGGCTCGCGGCGGCGGGTGTGCCGGTGTTTCCGTGCGTGCCTAGTGAGAAGCGTCCGCTGACCCGGCATGGCTTCCATGAGGCGAGCGTTGATCTGGCGCAGGTGGAGGCGTGGTGGCGCCGGTGGCCGGCCGCGAACATCGGCGTCCCCACCGGCGCCCCATCCGGGGTCGATGTCGTGGACGTGGACCGCAAGCCGGACGGGAACGGGTTCGATGCCTTCGGTCGTGCCCGCCGGGCGGGGCTCGTGGAGGGGTGGGTGGCGGTGGTGCGCACGCCGTCCGGTGGCGCGCACTTCTACTACCCGGCCGACCCCGGCCGGCCGCAGCCGTCATGGCAGGCGGCCGCGGCACGTGTCGACTTCCGCGGCACCGGCGGGTACGTCATCGTCCCGCCCTCCGCCGTCACGACCGACCACGGCCGGGCTGGGTACTCGCTCACGGGGAGTAGTGACCGGGAGCCGCGCCCGGTGGATGCGGCGGCGCTGCGGGATTTCCTCGATCCGCGTCCCGAGCCCGTCGTGCATCGGGCGCGGGGCCCTGTTCGTTCGGAGGACGCGAAGCGGCTGGCCGACTGGGTGGGCATGCGCGCGGAGGGCGAACGCAACCGTGGCCTGTTCTGGGCCTCCTGCCGCCTGGCCGAGGCGGGTCTGTCGCTGCCGGAGATGGTCGATGCGCTCGCCCCGGCGGGTGAGCGGGTCGGGTTGCCGCCGCGGGAGGTCGTCACGACGATCCGCTCCGCCTACCGCGCCACCCACGTCCAACCCGCACCATCCAGCGCGGTACGGGACGATGACCTGCGGCGCGTGCCGCGTCTTGCAGGGCAGGTGCTCTCATGAACCCGCAGGCGCAGGCACCTGTGCGGTCGCGGGGTGGCCGGGTCGCGGTGGCGACGGCGGTCGCCGGGACGGTGTTCATCGCCGCAGGTGCGTTCTGGCTCTCCTTCACCGCTCTGGCGGACCTTGCCCGGCGTTCCGGGATCGAGGCGGGGCAGACGTGGGCGTGGCCGCTGATCGTGGACGGGATCATCGTCGTCGCAACCGTCGCTGTCGTCGCGCTCGCCCGGCAACGGTCGGCTTGGTATCCGTGGGTGCTGCTCGCTGCGGGCGCGCTGGTGTCGGTGACGGCGAATGCGATCCATGCCGTCGTCGCCGCTGACGCCGATGTGCCGGGCGTGCTGGCGGCGTCGGTGGCGGCGGTGCCGCCGCTGGTGCTGCTGGCGATCACGCACCTCACCGTCATCCTCACCCGCCCGGCTTCCGAGCCCGTCCCGCCGCCCCTCGCTGACGAGGAGACGACCCCGGCGGGCGGTCTGCCCGAGTCACAGGCGGTCATCCTCACTCCGGCGCCGGAGCGGACGCCGATGCGGGAGGTGGCGGTGCGGTTGCGGGATGCGGAGGGCTGGTCGAACAAGGCGATCGCCCGGCATCTGGGTGTGCACCCCTCCACTGTGGGCCGCTGGTTCGCGCGGCCCGAACTGACTGCGACCGCTGACAGCGATGAGGAGAAGCCATGAACGACGACCGGAACACGAACATCGAGCCCACCGTGACGGCCGTGCGCGAGCGGGACGAGCGCGAGGGTGGCCACGTCGATGAGACGCCGCACGAGGGCGAGACGTCCGCGCTGGCCCGGCACCGCGACCCGTCACTGACCAAGGACTCGACGGCGAAGGACGCGGCGAAGAAGGAGCTGCCGGGGGCGGAGTGGGTGCGGCCGACTGACCTCATGGCGTCGCGCTCGGCGCGGATGGCGGGTCGGGGCATTGACTTCCAGGCCGAGCTCGCGCGTCGCGCCCGCAGGGTGCCGGGCCAGGCGTACCGGGCGGCGAGGACCGGGGCGCGGTCGGGTGCGCGGTTCGTGAGCGAGCGTGCGCGGAAGTTGCCTCCGGTGACCGCGTTCGGCCGCGGTGGCGGGGAGCGGTTCTCGTGGGTGTCGCGCTCCGGGATCGGGCTCGGGTAGCCGCCATGCACGCCGCCGGCCGATCCGTGAGCATGCCTGCTGGGGAGCATGTGCGCACCTGCCTGTCAGGAGGTGCCCTGATGCAGACTGCAACAGCCCGCGACCGGCGGGAACGTTTCGAGGACTCCGAGGCGCTGCGCGCCCTGCTGAACCGGCTCCACGAGGCCGGGCGCGGGGCGTGGCAGCGTGACCCGGAGGCGGCGGCGCTGATGGAGCACGCCGCGAACAAGTACGCCGCCCTCGCCCGCAAGCACGGCCTCGACCCGTGGGAGGCTGCATCGGCCGCGTTCGAGGCGATGCGGGGCGCGGCGACGCGCCGGGCTGAGGACCCGTGGGCGGTAGTGACGCGGGCGGTGCAGGTGACCTGCACCGCCGAGGAGCGCGGCAACGGGCTGCTGTGCTCCGTGCACCAGGCCCGTCGCCCGAAGTACTCGGTGTTCCACGATGCGGAGCGGTTCAGTGACCGGGAGAATCCGCTTCCCGACTACCACCCGGCGTTCTGCTTCGACCCGTTCACCGACCCCGACGATGATCAGGATGACGAGCGTCCGGTGCGGGAACGGGCGATGAACGTCACCGCCGCGATCGAGGAGACGATCGCATTCCTGACCTGGGTCGGCTGGGAACCCTCGACAGCCCGGGCCGCGGTCGAATACATCACCACGCGGCTCGCGGAGTCGGTGTCGCGGGCGTCGGCGTTCGAGGTGCTGCGCCGCGACCGGCAGGCCCGAGCACTCCTGGACCTTCCGGGTGCGTCGTGGACGGCGCTGCTGCGGATCGTGCTCGGCACCCCCGACCCGACCCTCGCACACACCAACGCCGGGCGCGGGATGCTCGTGCGGCTCCTGATCGGCCAGCCCCTGCGCGCCCTCCTCACCGACGACGACCTCGTGATCGCGGCCGGGCTCGCCGCCCCACTCCTGACAGGGGGCGAGGAGTCATGAGCACGGTGCCGGCGGGACACATCGAACTGGAGCGCGCGGTCGACTCCATCATCGTCGGCCGCCGGCACCGGCACGACCACGGCGACCTCGCGCCCTTGGTGGAGTCGATCCGCCGCAACGGGCTGCTCCAGCCCATCACGATCACCCTCGACGGCCACCTGATCTGCGGGGCGCGGCGCCTGGCGGCGTTGAAACTGCTCGGTATCAAGACCGTCAACGTCTGGGTCAGGTCCGGGATCTCCGACCGGCTCGGGGAACTCCTCGCCGAACAAGACGAGAACGTCCTGCACAAGCCGCTCACCCAGCTCGAAGCCGCCGCCCTCTACCGCGAACTCAAGACCCTGCTCGCCGAAGACGCCGCCCGCCGCCAGGAGGCCACACGGTTCCAGACGACCGCGGACGACGCAGAAGACGGTGGTGCCAATTTGGCACCACCGCAGTTCGAGCAGGGCAAGGCTCGCGCTCAGGCTGCGCGGATGGTGACTGGCCGTGCCTCCTATACGACATTGGAGCGCATCGGCCGGTTGCAGGACCTGGCCGCGGACGAGTCGCAGCCGGAACCGGTACGGGCGCGCGCGGCGGCGGAGGTCGAGCGGATCAAGGCAGGCGGGAGCGTCTATCCCTCGCACCTGCGCGTGAATGCCGAACTGTCGCTGGCGGAGCTCGACCAGCTCGCCGCGGACCCCGCCCAGCCTGTCGAGGTGCGTGAACAGGCACGGGTCGAAGCAGACACGGTGCGGGCGGCGGAGCAGGAGGCGAGGGCGGCGGAGCTGGAGCAGCTCGCGCAGGCCGCGCTCGCCCGCGTGAAGGCGGCTAAGGCCGCCGGGAAGAAGAAGCCGGCACGGCCCGCGCTGACGGCGGTGAACACCGGGGAGCCGGTGCCGTTCCCGCTGACCGCGTTCCTGGCCATCTGGGACGACATGGCCGGATGGTGGACCCACTACGATCCCGCCGACGTCGGCCCAGCTCTCACCGCTGAACAGTGGGCACGGTTCGAGGAGACCATCGCCGGGACCATCGCGTTCGCCAACGCCGCACGCGCGGCACGGCAGGACCGGGCCGCGCACATCGCCTGAACCCGGTGACGGGTCGCGCACCTTCCTGGCAACCACGCATCCGTTGTTGCCGTCCGGGAAGGACCCCGTGATCATGGACCCCGCCACGTCTGATGACCGTCGCCGTCGTCGCCTGCTGATCGCCGCCACCGCTGGCGGCCTCGCTCTGCTCTTGCTCGTCGGAGTCGGCATCTACGGGCTCGTCCGTGGCCCCGCCGCCCCGTCGGACCCGGCGCGGAGCGAGCGGCCTTCCACCACCGCGCCCGTGACACCGGCCCCGACCTCGGGCGCAGAGCTGGAGCCTGTGGACCAGCACCTTGGGCCGGAAGCGTTCGCCCGAGCAGTTGCAGAGGCACTGTTCACTTGGGACACCACGACCGGGCTTACGCCGTCGGACTATGCGCAGGTGCTCGCGGATGCCGCGCACGGCAGCGAGGCCGACGCCTTCGTCGGTGATGTCCGCGCCTACCTGCCGACGAACGATACGTGGGCGCAGCTGCGCACCTACGCGACTCGCCAGTGGCTGACCATCGACGACGTGTTCGTCCCCGAGGCGTGGGAGACCGCCGTCGAGCAGGCCGCCCCCAGCCAGATACCCGACGGGGCGGTCGCGTACACCATCTCGGGGACACGGCACCGGGACGGCATCTGGGGCACCGATCCGGTCGAAGCGTCCCGCCCGGTCTCCTTCACCGTGTTCCTCGTCTGCACCCCGCCCACGCCCGGTCGCGGCACCGGGTCCGGGTTGTGTGAGGTGCTGCGGCTCTCACAGCTCGACAACCCTCTCCGCTGAGCCGAGTCCGTGATGAAGAAGCTCGCGCTCCTCGCCCTCACCTTGCTGCTTCTGGGGCCGTCCACGATCCTGCTGGGCGTCGCCACGCTCGGCGGCACCTCTGCGACCGCCGCCGTCTGCGCGCCCGGCTCACTCGCGGTCGGCCCGATCCCGGACTCACTGACCGCGACAACCCGTAACGGGGAGACGGTCACGCTGAACCGGCAACAGCTCACCCACGCCGCGACGATCATCACCGTCGGAGGGCAGACAGCCGGCGTCGGCCGCGATGGGGTGCGGGTCGCGCTCATGGCTGCGCTGACCGAGTCGACCCTGCGAATGCTCGCCAACACCAGCGCCTATCCCGAGTCGGCGGAGTACCCCAACGACGGCGACGGTTCGGATCACGACTCGCTCGGGCTGTTCCAGATGCGCCCGGTCAGCGGATGGGGCACCGTCGCAGAGCTCATGGACCCCACCTACCAGGCGCGAGCGTTCTACGGCGGGGAGTCCGGCCCGAACTACCCGTCGCCGCGGGGCCTGCTCGACATCTCCGGCTGGCAGCAGATGGATCCCGGCGAGGCCGCCCAAGCCGTCGAGGTCAGCGCCTACCCCGACCGGTATCAGAACTACCAGCCGGTCGCCGAGGCGATCCTCGCTGCCCTCACTCGGCCCGCTCCTTCCGGCGACGGTGGCGGGGACGAGACGCCCGTCGTGCCCGAGACGACGCGCATCGTGTTTCCGCTCCCGGAAGGCACCTGGGTTCGGACGAGCCCGTTCGGGTGGCGAAACGACCCGATCACCGGCGAACGCCGCTTCCACGCAGGCTCCGACTTCGCCGCCGCGGACGGCACTCCGATCTACGCCGTCGCAGATGGCGTCGTGGTGCGAGCGAATTACACCGACGCAGGCGGCGGAGTCATCGTCATCGAGCACACCGTCGGCGGGCAGCGGGTCGCATCCATGTACATCCACATGTGGTCTCACGGCATCCACGTCGCAGAAGGCGACACCGTGACCGCGGGCCAGCACATCGGAGACGTCGGCTCCTCCGGCCACTCCACCGGCCCTCACCTCCACCTGCAAATCCACCCCGGCGGCGCAAACGCCGGCGCGGTGGACTCCGACGCCTGGCTCACCGACCACGGCGCCGAAGGCATCACCGGCGGCGACACCACACCCGCTCTCTGCACGGCAGGAGGGGGTGCGTGATGGACGTGTTCCCCGACTTCGGCAGCGTCGGCGGCACAGCCAGCCTCCGCGAGATCGTCGGCGCGCTGCTCATGTTCGTTCTCGTCACCGCCGTGCTCATGCTCATCGTCTGCGCCATCACCTGGGCGATCGCCTCCTCCAACGGCAACTACCAGGCAGCGACCAAGGCCCGCGCCGGCCTGCTCGTCTCGGTCGGTGCCGCGGCCCTCGCCGGCGCCGGGGTCGCGTGGCTCAACTTCCTGCTGGACGTCGGCACCCAGCTCTAGGTAATGACCGCCGGCCCAGAAACACCGTTCATCGGACAGACCCGGTTTCTCCCCCGGAGAGTGGAATCCGTCACCCGGACCGCGCGCGTTCAGCGTGCCTCTCACGATCGGGCTGCTCCTGGAAGCTCCGGGAGGCACGGCGGTCGATGACGATTACGTGCAGGCCACGTCGGATGCCGCTGAGGTGCTGTCTGCAATAGGGCATCGTGTCGTGCGTGTGCGGCCCACCGAAGAGGTCAGGAGGGTCGGCTCCGTCTTCGGCGCGATCGCCGGGGCACATCTGGCCAGGCTCCTGAGCGATGGAGAAGACCTCGATCCGGACGTGCTCGAACCGGTGACTGCAGAGGTCGTGCGGGCGGGGCGGAGCATGACAGCCGTCGAACTCCTGCGTGTCCTGACGGAACTGCACGCTCTCAGCTACGCCTTCGCCGATCACTTCTCGGGCGTCGACGTCGTCCTGTCCCCCACGACAGCTCAGCCTCCGCCGCTCATCGGGACGATGAGCACGGACCGCCCCGCAGCGGTGCACTTCGCAGAGCTCTTCTCGGTCTCTCCGTTCGCTGGCATCTTCAACGTCACCGGGGGTGCCGCTCTCTCCGTCCCGTGGGGCCTCGATCAGCGTGGTCTGCCTGTGGGAATCCACCTCGGCGCCGCCATCGGTGACGACGAGCTCATACTCACGCTGGGGGAACAGTTGGAGAACGCTCGCCCCGATCTGACGCGACTGCATCCGCCGGATGCTTGTGGGCCCGGGAATGGGCGACTCCAAACAACACAGGACAGGCCGGCAGACAGAGCCGGCAAGTAGCCCGCCATCGACGCCGAGAAGGTCACCGCGATGACTCTCTGGCAAGTGCATCCCGACATGCGCTGAGCAGTGCGTGGAGCTCGTTGCGCTGCTCCTGCCCGAGGTGCTCGGTCATGGCGCCGACGACGTCCGACACCGCGTTGTCGGCGCGTGCCAGGATTTCGGTTGCCGCGTGAGTGAGCATGGCTCCGCGTTCACGACGCGGGCCGGGCTCGGGGGCCCGCTCAACGAGGCCGTGCCTCTCCAACCCTTGAACGAGCACGTTCATCGACTGGCGCGACACGAAGGTGCGCCGAGCCAGCTCTGATCCGGTGATGCCGGGCTCTTCGTGCAGGTTCCGCAGGCAGGCGTACTGAGAGACGCTGAGCCCGAGTGGACGCAGCACCTCATCCATCCGCTGGTTCAAGACAGCCTGGGTCTCCTTGATCAGCACGCCCAGCTGATCCGGAGACACGTATCCTCCCGACTTCATGTCAACAGTTTGACACACAATCCAGTCAGTGTCAGCATGTTGACACCCCGATGATTGGAGAAACTCATGAACAGCACGACCAGCGGCCCGGACTTCGTCTCGTTTCAGGTGCGCGATCTCGAGGCCTCCGCAGCGTTCTACGAGCACACCGTGGGCATGGTGCGGCTGCCTGCGCCGAACCCGGACGCCGCGGTGTTCTCGGCAGGGGACGCGACCTTCGCAGTGCGCGTCCCATTGCCTGGTGTCGACCTCGACGCCATCCCTCAACCGGGCGCCGGCATCGGCGTCTGGTTTCGCAACGAGGACGCGGCTGGCCTCCACGAGCGCCTGAGCACCCAGGGCGTGGTGATCGTGCAGGAGCCACTCGAAGGACCGTTCGGCACGCAGTTCTCCTTCCGAGACCCCGACGGCTACATCGTCACGGTGCACTCGAAGGGCTGATCCGCCGGTCGGCGCCGGCCGGCGCGCTCGCGGTCGGCGCCGACGCGAGAAGCCGCAGCGCGTGCTCCGACGGGCTTACCGTCTCAGCGCGGTAGACGAACACCGTCTGTTCGGGGTCGTCGCCGGGCGTGAGCGCCTGATAGGTGATGGTGAGCTCGCCGACGAGCGGATGGCGGTAACTCTTGGTGCCGGCGCTGCGTCGGTGGACGCGGTTGCGCGCCCAGAGGCGTCAGAAGTCGGGGCTGTGGATCGCCAGCTCGCCGACCAGGCGGCCGAGCGCCGGATCATCGGGGTGGTCCCCGGCGTCCATGCGCAGCATCGCGGCGGTATCGGCCGCGACCTGTCCCCCGTCGGCGTACAGGTCTCGTGCATGCGGGTCAAGGAAGACGAACCTGGCCTGGTTGCGCTCGGACACGGGCATGCCCTCGAAGTCCGCGATGAGCAGGCCGGCGAGGCGGTTGTGCGCCAGAACGTCCAGGCGTCGGCCGAGGACGAAGGCCGGTCGCAACGAGGCCTCGAACACGTCCAGGAGCGCCCGTGTCTCCGGATGCAGCCGCTGCGGTTTGTCCGAGCGCGGACGGGCTGGCCGCTGCCTGGCGATGGCGTGCATATGCATGCGCTCGGCGTCGTCGAGCTGAAGCGCTCCGGCGATCGCGTCAAGGACCCTCTGGTGATGCGCTCTTGCTGCGCCCCTGTTCCAGGCGGGTGTAATAGTCGACGCTCACGCCGGCCAGCATCGCGAGCTCCTCCCGCCGCAGCCCCTCCACCCGGCGACGCCCGGCAGCATCGGAGATCCCAGCACGCTCGGGTGTCAGACGACCCCGTGCTGCGCGAAGGAAGTCCGCCAGTCGGGGTTCCGGGTGCTCGGGCATGTCTCCAGTTTCCCAGGTGTCACGGCGGCATGACGACGCGAAGGGTGCCCAATCTGTCCTAGGCCGTGTTGCTAAATCCATTGCAGAGCGGCGGAGAGGCAGATCCCTGCCGCGTATGACCGGGCGGTCTTGTCGTAGCGGGAAGCGAGTCCGCGCCACTGCTTCACGAAGCTGAAGCACCGCTCGACGACGTTGCGGCCCTTGTAGCGCTCCCGTTGGTCATCGCCGAAGTCGATCGGACGGCCCGGCCGCTTGCGACGGTGCGCGATCTGGTCGTCGCGTTCGGGGATCGTGGCCTTGACGCCGCGCTCGCGCAGCCAGGCCCGGTTCTTCTTCGACGGGTAGCCCTTGTCCGCGAGCACCCGGTCCGGTCTCGTGCGCGCGGGCCCTCGGCCGGGGATGTGGATCTCGTCCAGCACGCAGGTGAACATGCTCGTGTCTGCGACCTGCCCGCCAGTGAGGACGAACGCCAGCGCCCAGGCCTTCCCGTCGCAGACGAGATGGATCTTCGTCGTCAAACCACCCCGTGACCGGCCGATCGCGTGGTCAGAAGGCTCTGGCCCGGACTTCTTGTAGTTCGACGGATCCCCCTGTGCCCCGGGGCAAGGTCGCGCCATGCTGATGGACACGCGCGATCGAGGAATCCACCGACACGACCCAGTCGATCTCGCCAGCGAGCGACGCCCGCTTCTGCACGTGGGTGAGCAGGTCCTCCCAGACGCCGTCGCTCGCCCACCGGCGGAAGTTCTTGTAGATCGTGTTCCAGCTCCCGAACCGATCGGGGAGGTCTCGCCACGCCGATCCCGTGCGGAACCGCCACGCGGTCGCCTCGACCACTGTGCGCCGATCCACCGGAGGACGGCCCCGTGTCCTCGCCGGCGGGAACACGTCCCGGATCAGCTCCCAGACCTCGTCCGTGATGACATCTCGCGACACGACTCAAGAATCACCCGAAGGCTCCACACCCACATTTAGCAACACGGCCTAGGCCGTGTTGCTAACGCTGCTGATGAACCAGTGTAGTGTCGCGGCGAGACAGAGGCCGGCGTGGCAGTTGCGGGCGGTCTTGTCTGATCGCAGACCAGGTGATTCTTCGTCGTCAGCCCGCCACGGGAGCGGCCGATCGCGTGATCAGGCGGCTCGTCACGAACTTCTTGCAGTTCGACAGACACCCCGGCGATGCGCGGCAGCGTCGCACCGTGCTGATGCACGCGCACGATCGTGGAGCCGATCGAGATGGCCCAATCCAGGTCTCCGGACTGCTGCGCGAGGACTTGCGTCTCCTCCGGCGCCTGCGCACACACGCCCTGCTCGGACCATCGCGGTCGCTTCGACGACGGTGTGTCGATCCACAGGCGGGCGGCTAGGGCGTGTCTCCCATATGCATCGTGAGGTTCGCGGCAGTCTGGTGGGGTGAGGGCGACGGGTTCTCGATATCGGGTGTTCACGGATGCGCAGTGGAAGCGGATCGCTCCGCTGTTGCCGTCCAATGCCGGGCGGCGTGGTCACCCGTTCGGTGACGACCGGCGGGTTGTGGAGGGCATCGCGTACCGGTTCCGCACCGGGATCCCGTGGCGTGACTTGCCCCGCGAGCAGTTCGGACCGTGGCAGACGGTGTGGAAGCGGCATCGCCGTTACGCCGGTGACGGGACGTGGGATCGGGTGCTGGCGCAGATCCTCGCCGAGGCCGACGCGGCCGGGAAGATCGACTGGGCGGTGTCGATCGATGCGACGATCGCGCGTGCGCATCAGCATGCGACGAACACCACCCGCCCCGAGCAGGACACAGGGGGCAGGATCGAATCACAAAGAATCTGCCCTGGCACGAGATTGAACCGCCCGGTCACGGTATCGGCCGCTCCCGCGGCGGTCTGACCACGAAGATCCACCAGGCCGTCGATGGGCACGGCCGCCCGCTCGCGATGATCGTGACCGGCGGGCAGCGCAACGACGGAGCGATGCTCATCCACGTGCTCGGCGAGATCCAGGTTCCCCGGCTTGGCCCGGGTCGCCCACGAACCCGACCCGACGCCGTGATCGCCGACCGTGCCTACGCGACCGGAGTCATCCGCAGCGAGCTGCGCCGCCGCAAGGTCAAGGCCGTCATTCCCGACAAGCGCGACCAGATCATCGCACGAAAACGGCGTGGGAGTCGCGGCGGTCGCCCGCCCGGGTTCGACGCCACCGCCTACCGCGGTCGCAACGTGATCGAGCGATTCTTCGCAATCGCGAAGCAGTGGCGCGGCATCGCGACCCGCTTCGACAAACTCGCCATCACGTACCGCGCCGGCGTCACCCTCTGCGCCATCCTCACCTGGGTCCGACTATTGGGAGACACGACCTAGCGGCGTCGCCCTTGGGAGGCGAGAAGTTCTCTGGCACGTGCGGCCTCGGCATCCAGGAGATCGTCAGCGTCTCCTAGCTGCTCGATGGTCGCGAGTGCGTCGGTAAGGACGCGGCGCGCTTCGTGCACGTCGTGCGTATGCAGAAGGTCTCCCAGAACGATCATCGCCCGTACCCGCAGCGCGCCGGCCGGAGTCGTGCTGAGCAGGCTCCTCAGGGTCGCCTCTGCGCCGGAGGCGTCACCACGGTCCGCCTGCATCAGCGCCTTCTGAAACACCAGCTCACCGGTCACACCGTTCAGCCTACGAGCAGCGCGCGGGCTTGAGGCCGAAGCCTGCGGGGGTCGCGGGGTGCACCTGACCGTCGAGAACCCCTTCTCGTCACCAGTCAGGAGCACTCCGTGATCGACATCGACCCCAACAGCTCGGGCCTTCCGGGCATCGAGCAGCTGCGCATCATCGTCGGCGCCGTCATGACCGTCGGCTTGATCTTGTCCGTCCTCGCCTTGATCATCTCCGCGATCGTGTGGGGCTTCGGCGCCAACTCTTCCAACCCGCACCTCGCCTCACGCGGGAAGGTCGGCGTCCTCGTCTCGTGCGGGGCGGCGATCATCTGCGGTGCCGCGGTGACGCTGATCAACTTCTTCTGGGGCGTCGGGCAGGCCGTGTGATGACCACCCGACATGACTCCCGACCTCGGGGGTGGCTGCGGTGAGCGTCTGCGATGTCCCGGTCATCTCCAACGTGTGCGATGCCGTCGGCGAGGGCACCGCCTCCCTGATCGCGGCGCCGTTCGACTGGCTCGGCCAGGCGATGGCGGGAGCTGCCGCGTGGCTGTTCGAGGCCGTCTGGGCCGTGTTCGACACCACGACTCTCGTGGACGTCACCAGCGCCGAGTACGTGGGCGTCTACAACGTCCTGTTCGGTGCCGCCGTGTTCATCATGCTGGTGTTCTTCTGCCTGCAGTTGATCACCGGGCTCATCCACCGCGACCCCACCGCCCTGTCCCGTGCCGCCCTCGGTCTCGCCAAGAGCGTGCTCGGGTCGTTTCTGGTCATCACGCTCACGGCCCTGCTGCTGGAGGTCACCGATCAGCTCGCTGTTGGAATCGTGCAGGCCACGGGCAACACGATGGAAGACATGGGGACCCAGATCGGGCTCCTCGCCGCCGGGCTGGCCACCATCAACATCACCGCTCCCGGAGTCGGCGCGATCATCACGATCTTCCTCGCCGGGCTTGCCATCTCGGCGGCGGCGATCGTGTGGTTCTCCCTCCTGATCCGCAAGGCCCTGCTGCTGGTCGCGATCGTGTTCGGGCCGGTCGCCCTCGCGGGGGCGACGTGGGATGCGACCAAGGGCTGGTTCGCCAAATGGGCGACGTTCGTCATCGCCCTGATCTTCTCCAAGCTCGTCCTCGTCGTGATCTTCCTCGTCGCGATCGGGCAGGTGTCTGCCCCGATCGAGGCCGACCTCGCCTCGATCAGCGATCCGATCGCGGGGGTGGTGTTGATGTTCATCGCCGCGTTCGCCCCGTACATCACGTACAAGTTCCTGTCGTTTGTCGGGTTCGACATGTACCACGCGATGAGTTCGGAGCAGGAGGCGAAGTCGGCGCTGAACCGGCCCGTGCCGGTGCCGTCCGCGCCGAAGGCTGACTCTGCCAAGACGGTGCTCGACGGCGGCTCCGATCCCGGTAGCACGCCCCCGAGCGGAGGCGGCTCAGCACCGCCCCCCACCTCGTCTGCGGCACCCGCCAGCGCAGGAGCCGGGGCCGCAGGGACCGGGGCTGCCGCATCCTCGACCGGAGCGGGGGCCGGAACCGGGGCGAGTGCGGGAGCCGGAGCCGGGACCGCAGGTGCAGCGGGTGCAGGTGCTGCCGCCGGGCCTGTGGGGGCGGCGGTGGTCGTCGGCGGCGCTGTGGTGAAGGGTGCGGCGACCGCCGGGCCGAAGGCTGGAGCCGCGGTTGGCGGGGCCGCAGACACCCATGCAGGTGCCGCCGCGGAGCAGGCATCCACGCCGCCTGTCCCGCTCTCGCAGGGCACCCCGTCACAGCGTCCCGCACCGTCGGCGCCACCCCCGGTCGCACCAGCGGCCCCGCCGTCTGGCTTGCCCGGGGGCTCGGTGGAGTCTTCGCCTGCGCCGCGACGCCGGTCGGACCCGCCTCTTCCGCCATCGTCCAAACCGACCGGGAAGGAGTGACCTGCGCATGTCTGCGAACTCGCATACGCACAGTGAGTATCCGTTGGCGGCGGTGCAGTTCTCCCGTCTGACCAAGCGCGGGATCATGCTCGGTCTGTCCCTGCCGCAGCTAGTCGTGCTCGGCGTCGCTGTGCTGACGGTCGTGTTCTCCCTCTATCTGGGCGGAGGGATGGCCTTCGTTTGGACCGCCCCTATCTGGGGCTCCTGCGCGCTGTTGGCGGTGGTCCCGGCGGGCGGGCGGAAGGTGATCGAGTGGGTGCCGATCCTCGCCCGCTGGGCAGCCAGGACGTATCTGGGGCAGCTCACCTACCGGCGCCGCGTCATCAAGCCCCGCCCCGCCGGCACGCTCGCCCTCCCAGGGGATGCGGCGCCGCTGCGGGAATGGGAGGACCCCGAGACCGGCGCGGCGATGATCCACGACCCGCACGCCCAGACCCTCACCGCCATCCTCGGCGTCTCACATCCGGCCTTCGTGCTCCTCGATCCCGGCGAGCAGCAGCGCAGGGTCTCCGGGTGGGGCCGCGTGCTCGCCGCAGCCTGCCGATCCGGGCGCATCGCCCGCATCCAGGTCTCCGAGCGCACCTTGCCGGACTCGGGAACAGGGCTGGCGGAATGGTGGCGCACGCACGGCACCGACGACGGCTCCTGGGCCGCGACCACCTACGCCGAACTGATCGAGCGCGCCGGCCCCGCCGGGGAACGCCACGCGACCACCATCAGCCTGGCGCTCGACATGAAGGCCGCAAGCCGGCAGATCAGAACGTCCGGCGGCGGGATGCGCGGCGCCGCCGCGGTACTGCGGCAGGAGATGACCACGCTCACCACGGCGCTGCGCGCGGCAGAGCTCGCCTCGACCGGGTGGCTCACGCCCGGCGAGGTCGCCGTCATCCTGCGCGGCGCGTATGACCCGGCCGCCGCGCCCGCGCTGGAACGGCACGGCGACCTCGGGCGGGACCTGGCGACCGCCGGGCCGGTCGCGGTCACCGAGACCTGGGAGAGGCTGCGGTCGGACTCCGCGCACCACGCAGTGCTGTGGATCACCGAATGGCCCCGCTCGCAGGTCTACCCAGGGTTCCTCGCCCCGCTCGTGCTCTCCAACGGGATCCTCCGCACCCTCGCCCTGCACTACACGCCGGTGCGCGCCGATCAGGCCGCGCGGGACCTGCGGAAGAAGAAGACCGAGCTCATCAGCGACCAGGCGCAGCGGCGCAAGATCGGGCAGATCGAGGACGCCGCCACCAGCGCGGAGCTGGATGACGTGCTGCAACAGGAGGCGGACCTGACCGCCGGGCACGGCGTCCTGCGCGTCTCCGGCCTCGTGTCCGTCTCTGCGCCGACCGTCGATGAGCTCGAAGCTGCGGTCGCCGCGGTCGAGCAGGCCGCGATCCAAGCCTCCTGCGAGACCCGCCGCCTCGTCGGTCAGCAAGCCCAGGCCTTCACCGCCGCCGCGCTGCCGCTGTGCCGGCCGGTCTGAGCTGGCGCACCTGCCCACCAACCGTCACACCTTCTCCCGAGGAGTATCGCTCATGCCTACCTTCGATGACCCTGTCGCGGACGCGACCGAGGCGTCTGCCGCGTTGCGGGGCCTGGCCCATGCGACCCGCCAGTTCGCCGACCCGGCCGACACGTGTGCGGTGATCGGTGACCTGCTGTCCGGTGTTCGGTCGCTGCGGCAGGTGCTCGACCAGGTCGCCGCCGCCCACATCGCCTCCCGCGCCCGCGCGAACGACGATGCCGGGAGCCAGGCAGCGGGTGCGACGTCGGCCCTCGCGGCCGCGGACGAGCTGCACCAGGCCGGTACGCTCCTCGACAGTGTGGAAGCGCGGCTGGATGCCGCCTCCCAGCACTCCGGCCGCATCGCCTGGCATCCCGCGCCCGCCATCTCGGTGGCGCCCGGGGCGCGGTGGATCAGTGTCGTGTTCCTCCAAGGTTCCGAGGCCGACGAGGCGCTGGACCTGATCGGCCGGGAGGGCACGGATGCGGCGATCGAGCACCTGGCTGGGTTCGACGGCGAGGAGACCGTGCAGGCCGCGCTCGAGAACGGGTACGTCTACGACGAGCCCCCGGCCGGGGCGCTCGACAAGGTGGCGACCCGAGACGTCTACACCCTCACCTACAACCCGTTCCTCGGGCACGTCTCGCTGCTGCGCGAGCACGGCGCCCTGCCCGACCCGGCACTCCTCGGCATCGACACCCCGACCCCCGTGCCCGCGTCGACCGCGACGTCGGTGCGCGTCGCACACCAGCCTGCACCCGCGGGCACCCAGGCAGCGAGCCGGGAGCGAAGCGGCGACTGGTTCACCCGCCGCCCCGGTGCCGCGACGGCGCAGGGCCGGGGGCTCGCGCTGTGACCGGGCAGGACGAGGGCCGTCTGCACACGGCCGTGCTCGTCGGCCCCGAAGGCGAACGACGCCGGGCCCGCAAGGCCCGCCGGCGGGCCGCGACCCGCGTCGAGACCACCGCCCGCGCGACACGGAAGGCCGAGGCGAAGGCCCGGTGGGAGGCGGAGCAGGCCGAACGACGCGCGACGACCTACCTGCCCGCCGCTGGCGAGCCGGGGCCTGCGGCGTTGCGCACACCGGGCAGGTTCCGGTTACCCAAGCACCAGGACACGAGTGCGACGTTGGCCGGGCAGTACCCGTTCCTCGCCGAAGGCGGCCTCGGATCGGAGGGGATCTTCGTCGGTCAGGACCTGTACTCCGGCGGGTCGTTCGTCTACGACCCGTGGGTGCTCTACCGGCGCGGGATCATCACCGCCCCCAACGTCGTCCTGGCCGGAATCGTCGGCTCCGGCAAGTCGAGCCTGGCAAAGTCGCTCTACACGCGATCGCTCCCGTTCGGGCGGCGCGTCTACGTTCCCGGTGACCCGAAGGGCGAGCACACCGCCGTCGCCGAAGCAGTCGGCGGGAGAGCGATCATCCTCGGCCACGGCCTGCCCAACCGTCTCAACCCCCTCGATGAAGGTCACAGGCCATCCGCGGTGTCCGACAGCGAGTGGGCGATGCAGGTCGCCTCCCGCCGCCGCGACCTTATCGGCGCCCTCGCCGAGACCGTGCTGGACCGGGCGTTGTCCCCGCTGGAGCACACCGCGATCGACCTCGCCCTGAGGGACGCGGTCCGAAGTGCGGAGGTTCCGATCCTGCCGATGGTCGTCGACCGCATCCTCACGCCCAACCCCGGCGACGACGAAGACGGGCGACTCGCGGAAGACGGCCGCCTCGTCGGCCACGCCCTGCGCCGGCTCGTCGCGGGCGACCTCCAAGGACTGTTCGACGGCCCGTCCACGGTCCGGTTCGATCCGTCCCTGCCGATGGTGTCCCTCGACCTGTCCCGGGTCGCGGAGAACAGCACCTTGATCTCGGTGCTGATGACGTGCTCGTCGGCGTGGATGGAGTCGGCCCTGTCCGACCCGAACGGCGGGCAGCGATGGGTGATCTACGACGAAGCGTGGCGGCTCATGGCCTACCCGTCGCTGCTGCGGCGGATGGATGCCCAGTGGCGGCTCGCCCGGCACTTCGGGATCGCGAACATGCTGATCTTCCACAAGCTCTCCGACCTCGACAACGTCGGCGACTCCGGTTCCGCGATGCGTGCCCTCGCCTCCTCGCTGCTGGCGAACGCGGAGACCAGGATCGTCTACCGGCAGGAAGCCGACCAACTCGGCACCACCGCAACAGCGCTCGGCCTCACCGGTACCGAGCAGAAGCTGCTTCCGGGCCTGGGCACCGGGCAGGGGCTGTGGCGCATCAAGGACCGCTCCTTCGTCGTGCAGCACCAACTCCACCCCGCCGAGCTCGCCGCCTTCGACACCACCAGCCGCATGACCACGGAAACCCGCACGTTCACGAATCGTGACGCGAGAACTCAGTGATCCCGAACGCACGGGAGGACGCCTGATGCCCCGGCCACGCCATAAGCGCACCACAGTGTCTGCTTCTCGTGACGAGAGCCAGGCGGTGCCGATTGTTCTCCCGCAGGTGGTCATCACGATCACCGACGACGGCCGCATGACGGTCACCGTCGACGGGGTGCCGTTCGAGCCGGAGCCGTTCGCGCCTCCGTGGCAGCGAGAAGACTTCGCCCGTGTCCTCGACCAGCTCACCGAACAACGCCGGTCGCCGGTGCGGGTCGAGGTCCGCGAAGCGGACGGAAGCACGTTCACCGACATCATCACCCCGACCAGACGCCACCGCACCGAACCAAAACCCGCCCCCGCACCTGAGCCACCGGTCGCGAGTGCTCCGCCCGAACTCGTGGCGCTCCACGGCGAGGGGTTCGTTCCGGGCGAGGACGTGGCGATCGCCGTCGTCATCGCCCACAGCGATGCCGCACCTGACGGGACCATGCGCGGCCTGCTCACCGCCGACCAGCTCGCCGTGAGCCCGACCCGAGAGGTGATCCTGCTCGGCCGCGTCTCCGGGACGCTCACGATCGGGCACCCCGAATGAGCACCCCGCGGCCTGCGGGTTCACTCGGGGACGAGCTGAGCAACCTCGGCATCGGCCTCCTCATCGGCGCCGCGATCCTCGCCGCCATCCTCCGCGGCGCCGGCTCGGTCGCCGCGTGGATCACCGGGACCGGTCAGCCCGCCGGCGGAGTCGAGGCCGGGTTGGGCGTGCTGCTCAACCCCTGCGACCCGGCGGAAGCACTCGGCGCACCCGGCCTGAGCGTGGTGGCGTACTGGGTCACCGCTGGCGTCCTCATCCTCGCCGCCGCTGGCGCAGGGTGCTGGGCGTGGCGGTTCTTCCGCGAGCACGGCCGACAGGCCAAGAACGACCCCTACCGCATCCCCGGCATCGCCACCCAAACCGACGTCACCAAGGCCGCCTCCGAGCCCGCACTGCTGCGCCGGGCCGGACACCTGCGACCCTCCCTCGACAAGCCAGCACCGGAGGATGTCGGCTACCGGATCGGCACCTCCCGCGGCAGGACCGTGTGGGCATCCGTCGAGGACTCCATCCTGCTGATCGGCCCGCCCCGCTCCGGCAAAGGCGCCCACATCGTCATCAACGCCATCCTCGACGCGCCCGGTGCGGTCGTGACGACGAGCACGCGGCCGGACAACCTCACCGCGACGCTCCGCGCACGTGAGAGGGTCGGGCCGGTCGCGGTGTTCGACCCGCAGCATCTGGCCGATGGCGTCCCCGCGGGCCTCAGGTGGTCGCCCATCCGTGGGTGCGAGGACCCGCTGACCGCGATGATCCGTGCCACCGGCCTCGCCGCCGGCACCGGTCTGTCCGCTGGCGGCGTCGAAGGTGGCGGGTTCTGGGAGG
The DNA here is from genome assembly GCF_001552355.1 of Microbacterium resistens NBRC 103078. Lineage (GTDB taxonomy): Bacteria > Actinomycetota > Actinomycetes > Actinomycetales > Microbacteriaceae > Microbacterium > Microbacterium resistens. Next base: position 28,498 of record NZ_BCRA01000024.1, on the reverse strand, counting down.
GGAAGACCCGTACCGCCCTCCAAGCACTGCTCCACGCCGCCGCTCTCGACCGTCGCCCGCCGAGTGAGTTGTTCCGGTGGACCCTCGATCCCTCCGCTGCCGCTGACGCGGTGGCGATCCTGACCTCTCATCCGCACGCTGCGGCGGGGTGGGCGGAGTCGTTGCAGGCGATGACCGACTCCGACCCGAGAACCCGCGACTCCATCTGGCAAGGCGTCTCCCTCGCCCTGGCCGCCCTCGCGGACCCGCGCGTGCTCGATGCCGTGTCGCCACGCGAAGGCGAGGACTTCGACCCCGAAGCGTTCCTCCAAGCCCGCGGGTCGCTCTACCTTCTGGCGACCGGCGCCGGCGCCAACAACAGCGCGGCGCTGGTGGCGGCGTTCGTGGAAGACGTCGTGGAAGCCGCCCGCCGCATCGCCGCCCGCAGCCCCGGGGCCCGCCTCGACCCGCCACTGCTGCTGGCCCTCGATGAGGTCGGCAACCTCGCCCCCTTGCCGTCGCTACCCACGCTCATGGCCGAAGGCGGCGGTACGGGGATCACGACGATGCCGGTGTTGCAGTCGCTCGCGCAGGCGCGGGAGAAGTGGTCGGAGAACGCCGCCGGCGCGATCTGGGACGCCTCTATCGTCAAGATCATCCTCGGCGGGGCATCGAACTCCAAAGACCTGCACGACCTGACCACGCTCATCGGCGAACGTGACGAGGTGACCGACTCCACCACGGTCGGAGACCACGGCTCCCGCTCCGCCCAACGCTCCATCCGCCGCGTCCCGATCATGCCGCCCGACACGATCCGCACCCTCCCGTTCGGGACCGCGCTCGTCATGCTCCGCTCCGCACCGCCCATCGTCACGCGAATGTGGACCTGGACCGACCGCCCGGATGCGAAGGAACTGCGGGCCGACAGGGCTGGCATCGAGGCGCTGCTGCAACGCCGGTCGCTGGAGGAGCCGGGCGCACCTGCCTGACACAAGGGCGGCCCCGGCCGTGGGGCCGCCCATCGATGTCAGAAAGAGGACAGTCCGATGGCTCTCCACACGCAGGAATCCCTCTCCGGGTTCATCGCCTCCGACCCACAACTCACCTACACCGAACGCGGCGACGTCCGCCTGTACGTCAAGATCGGCCAGGAGCACTACCGGCGCGAGGACGACGGGTCGTTCACGCAGACCGAGACGACCTTCCACGACCTCGTCGCGTTCAGCAAGACCGCTGAACGCGCTCACGCTCGCCTCGCCAAGGGTGACAAGTTCGTCGCCGAGGGCTACGTCCGTGAGTACGACCGGACCACGCCGGAGGGCGAGGTAGTCAAGGCCGAGGAGTTCGTGGCGAAGAGAATCGGCCACGACCTCGCCCGCACCCGCTACGACGTCGACCGCACCCGCCGCCAGCCGGCCGTGACGCAAGAGGCCGCAGCGCAGAGCGTCAGCACGAATACCCGCCGTGAAGCTGCGAGTGCCGTCCCGGCGCTCGGTCTCTGACGGGCAGTGGCCGTGATGAACCAGAACGACATCACCCCCGGCCCCGATGAGCCGGACCTGCCAGACGAGCCCGGTCTGAACGAGGAGCCCGACGAGTTCGACGGCCCGTTGATCCCAGAGCCCCCGCATCCGATCAACTGGAATCTTCTGACCGCGGACGAAGCCGAGGCCGAGTGGCTGGAGCTGAACCGCTGGGTTGACTGGCTACGGCGAACCTACGGGCTGCCGGCCTCGGTGATCCCGCCGTTCTGGCACCGTCACCCCGAACTCGTCTGGGAGCTCTCGGCCCTGCACCTGCACTGGCTGGCCGCCTACGACCCCGAGCAGAACGCCTCCGCGCCGCTGGGCTGGCACCGCGACTTCGCCGACGCCCGACAGCGACTCCGTGACTGGGTCGCCACCAGCGGCACCCGGCTCGACCGAGACCGTCCCACCCGGCAGACCGCCTGGCCTGGAGAAGAACCAGCCGACCCCGTCGAGGACACTGTCATTCCCGACCGGGACGAGAACTTCATCCAGTTCGTCCTCGACGACGTCATCGCCCGCCGCAAAGCCGAGGACGACTTCTACGCCAGCCTCGACCCCGCCACCGGGGAGCTGCCATGAACGAACCGGAATTGACGGTCACGGTGTCACCGCTGATGGACAGCCGCGAGATCGCCGCCTACCTCAAAGTGTCGGAGTCGACGCTGTCCCGATGGCGGTCAGCCGGCCAGGGGCCGCCGTTCCTGCGATTGGGCGGTATCGCACGATACCGGCTCGAGGCAGTCGACGCGTGGCTGGCCGGTCTGGAACACGACGATGCCGCGGAAGGCTGAGCCGCTCCCGCAGGCGCAGCCCAAGCCCGTCCCGCCGGTCGGAGTGAAGATCTCCACCGACCTCGAACGCCGCTCCTACGGCATCCGAGCCCGCGCCCGCTGGACCGATCCCATCAGCAAGCGCCGCATCACCCGTTCGGAGATCGTCGCCGACGAGGCTGCAGCACACGAGTTCTTCGACTCGCTGCGGCAGTCCTCTGCCAAGGGCATGGACGTGTCCATGACGCTCACCGAGTTCGTCACCGCGATCGGCGACCGGTGGGCGCGGGGGCTGGACCCGACCTCCACCGGGGAGACCTACGGGTACGGGCTCAAGCTCCGCGTGCTGCCCGCCCTCGGGCACCTGCCGGTCACGCAGATCACCGCCGGGATCATCGACCGCACGATCGACGCCTGGGAGAAACGCCACGGGGCGTCAACGATCAAGAACTCCATCGCCCCGCTCGTGCGCGTCCTCGACGAGGCAGTCCGCGACGGGCTCATCCCGATCAACCCCGCGAAGAACCGCGCCAAGCGCAGCCTGAACCGCAACGCCTTCCGAACCCAGCCCGCCGAGCAAGCCTCGCCCCGCGCGCACGCCATCCCCGACATGGGCACCCTGACAAAGCTCGCGGACGCCTGCGGAAAGATCCACCAGTCCTACTCGGACTTCGTGATGCTCGCCGCGCTCCTCGCCGCGCGTTCCTCCGAAGTGTCAGGCCTGCAGGCCGGCGACGTCCGCTTCGACAAGAACATCGTCGTCATCGCCCGGCAGACCTACCCCGGCAAGGGCGGCCTCGTCACCAAACAGACCAAGGGCCGCAAGGAGCGACGCGTCCCGATCCTCGACCCGCTGCGGCCGATCCTCGAACGGCTCACCGAAGGCAAGCAGCCGGAAGAGCGTCTGCTCGTCGGCCCGAAAGGCGGCGCGCTCACCACCGCCACCGTCAGGGACGCCACGAACTGGGACCAGATCGTCAAGGATCTCGGGCTGCCCGATCTCACCCGACACGGGCTCCGGCACACCGGAGCCACCTGGATGGCCGACGCTGGCATCCCGCTGCACGTCCTCCAGGACATCCTCGGCCACGCTTCCGTCGAGACAACCCGCGGATACCTCCACCCCGACGACCGCCACCTGGCCTCCGCCGCGGAGCAGGCCAACGCCTTCCTCGCCCGATCCGCCAAGGCCAGCAGGCCGACCCGGCGCGACGCGTCGAGGTCCCTGTGACCGGGAGCCCGGAGCCCGGATCAGGCGCTCTGGTCCCCTTTTGGTCCCCTTATCCACAGGCGACGAACTCCAGAGAGCCAGATCCGCCCTCCGGCCCCTCGGAGCGAGCATCAGCACCTCGGCGAGGGGACCAGAGGGGGACCAACGAAAACCCGTCACCAGACATGACGAAGCCCTGATGAAAATGGCTTCTCATCAGGGCTTTTCCGTCGGGATGACAGGATTTGAACCTGCGACCCCCTGACCCCCAGTCAGGTGCGCTACCAAGCTGCGCCACATCCCGTCGCTTCAGTTTTCAGTTGTTCGGGCCGACCGGAGCGGGGTAGACCCCTTGACCCCCAGTCAAGTGCGCTACCAAGCTGCGCCACATCCCGTCGCTTCAGTTTTCAGTTGTTCGGGCCGACCGGAGCGGGGTAGACCCCTTGACCCCCAGTCAAGTGCGCTACCAAGCTGCGCCACAGCCCGTGGACGACCGCGCCGAAGCGCGGGCAACTCCCCCATCGTAGCCGACCGGCGAGGGCACCGCGAACCAACGGGGCACCGGGCGCGCCGCAGTCCCCGATCCCCCAGCCGAACGCACCACCAACCCCGGGAACCGTTGCCGATGTCTGAGGTGCGGCGTAACGTGCGGGCATGCCCACCATCACCACGGCCCTGGCGACGCCCGCGCAATGGGAGGACGTGCAGAGCGCGCTCTCCGGCGGCGGCGACGGACGCAGCTGTCAGTGCATCTGGCCCATGATCAGCAACAAGGAGTGGGAGTCCACGACCGTGGAGACCCGTCGCGACATGCTGCGCGCCGAGTTGGAGGGTCCTCCGCCGGGCATCGTGGCGTACGTCGACGACGAGGCGGCGGGGTGGATCCGGATCGGGCCGCGCCCGGCGCAGCAGCGCCTCGGACGGACTCGCGCGATCAAGGCGGCGACGGCGGAGCCGCTGGAGGACGAGAGCGTCTGGGCGGTGAGCTGCTTCAGCGTGCGACGGGAGTTCCGCGGGATGGGGATCAACCGCGTGCTCCTGGACGCTGCGGTCATCTACGCCCGCGAGGCCGGCGCCCGGGTCATCGAGGGCTACCCCATCGACACGTCCGGCGGCAACGTCCGCTCCAACGACCTCTTCCACGGCGCCCTCTCGACGTTCCTCGCCGCGGGATTCTCCGCCACCGGAGAGCTCAAGCCCGGCCGCCCCCTCGTGACGCTGACCACCGCGGGCTAGCCGAGTCGTCCGGCTACGACACCGGACCCCGCGGCGCGCTCGACCACCGTGCACGCGTGAGCCCGTAGGAGTACATGTCGCGCCGCTCCTCGCCGACGAGCTCCCAGGAGCGAAGCAGTCCCTCCCGCTCGAAGCCCGCCCGCTCGGCGGTCCGACAGGAGCCGACGTTGTTCGGCTCCACGTACAGCTGAAGCCGCGGGATCTTCTGCTTCGTGAACGCCCAGTCGACCAGGGTGGCCAGCGCGGCGGACGCGTGACCGCGCCGACGAGCACCGGGCCGGATCCAGTAGCCGATCGTCGCGCGGCCTCGGTCGATGTCGCGGAGCCAGAGGCCGATCTGGCCGACGCAGCCCGACTCGGCCTCGATCGCGAAGGAGTAGCCGGCGCCCGTGGCCGCACGATCGTGCTGACGCGCGATGAACGCCGCGGCGAGCGCCCGGTCCGCCACAGCCGGAACCGTCGTGACGAGAGGGACCATCGGATCCGTCGATGCGTCCAGGACCGCGTCGATGTCGGTCAGCGCGAACCGGCGAAGCCTCACGGTCGCGCCCACGATCTCAGGCACCTCGATTCGCCGCACCGGTTCCACGTCACCAGTATGCGACCCGGCCCGCTGCCCACATCGCAGATCCCGGATCCGCCAGACCGCACGGACCTGCCTGCCGCATCCCGTCCGAGGTCCCAGCCCCCATCCGAGGACGCCTGTCCCACCCGCACGGGATACTGGAGCCATGCCGAGCATCCGCGATCGTCTCCGCGCCCTGCCCGCGATCGTCGGCTCTCCCCCGCCGTTCGACCCGGCCTCGGCTCCGGCGGATCCGCACCCCCTGTTCCTCGACTGGCTCGACGCCGCGATCACGGCCGGAGTTCCCGAGCCGCACGCCGCGACGCTCTCGACGGTCGATGCCGCCGGGTCGCCGGACGCCCGGGTCCTCACTCTCAAGGACGTGACGGCCGACGGCTCCTTCGAGATCGCCTCGGGCGGCGAGTCCGCCAAGGGTGCACAGTTGACCGCCAACCCGGCCTGCGCGCTCTCCTTCTACTGGACCCCGCTCGCCCGCGCTGTCCGGATCCGGGGCGTCGCCGTGACGGCGTCACCGGAGGAGTCCGCCGCCGACTTCCGCGTCCGTGCCGCGGGCGCCAAGGCCATCGCCCTCCTCGGACGCCAGGGCGACGTGATCCGCGACGACGAGGACCCGGCGGCGCTCATCGCCGCGTCCGCCGCACGGCTGGAGCAGGATCCCGCCACGGTCTCGCCCGAGTGGACCGTCTGGCGGATCCGTCCGGAGTGGGTCGAGTTCTGGCAGGGGTCCCCGGACCGAGCGCACCAGCGGCTCCGCTACCGCCGCGACGCCGACGCCTGGATCCGCGAACGCCTCTGGGCCTAGCCCCGCGCGCCTCCGGGCCGACCTGCCACCCGCACCGGCCCTCAGGCCGCGAACCCCCGCGGCGGATTCGCGTATCCCATCCCCATCGCCTCACGGACCTCCCGCAGAGTCTCGACCGCGATCGCTCGCGCACGGTCGTTCCCCGCGGCGAGGACGTCGTCGACGATCCGCGGATCCGCCGCCAGCTCCGCCCGACGCGCGCGGAACGGAGCGAGGAACTCGTTCACCGCCTCGGTTACCGTCGCCTTCAACGCCGCGCCGCCCGCCGGGCCGATGTCCGCCGCGAGATCCTCCGGCGTCCGACCGCAGCACACGGCCGCGACGGAGAGCAGTCCGGACACCTCTGGGCGCGAGCCGGGGTCGTACGTGATCGCCCGCACGCTGTCGGTCCGCGCACGACGGATCAGCGCGGCCGTCTCGTCGGCCGTCATCGAGAGCGCGATCGCGTTGCCGCGGCTCTTCGACATCTTGCCGCCGTCGAGTCCCGGCAGCTCGGGCGCGTCGGTCACCAGGCCCTCCGGCTCCGGGAACAACGCTCCGTACCGCTCGGCGAAGCGCCGCGCGATCGTCCGGGTGATCTCCACGTGCGGCAGGTTGTCCTTGCCCACCGGCACGAGATTCCCCTTGCAGAACAGGATGTCCGCGGCCTGGTGCACGGGGTACGTGAGCAGGAGTCCGCTGAGCGCCCGCCCCGAGGCCGCGAGCTCCGCCTTGACCGTCGGGTTCCGGTGCAGCTCGGCCTCCGACACGAGGCTCAGGAACGGCAGCAGGAGCTGGTTCAGCTCGGGAACGGCCGAGTGCGTGAAGATCGTCGTGCGCTCGGGATCCAACCCGGTCGCCAGATAGTCGAGGACCGCCTCGCGCACGAACCGGCCGACGTCTCCGGCGACCTCGCGATCCGTGATCACCTGGTAGTCCGCGAGCACGACGAACGTCTCGATCCCCCGCTCCTGCAGCCGCACGCGCTCACGCAGCGTGCCGAAGTAGTGCCCGAGGTGCAGCGGCCCGGTCGGCCGCTCCCCCGTGAGCACGCGGAACGCCCCGGGATCCTGATCGATCCGTCGCTCCAGCTCGGGCATGCGCGCCCGGGTCGCCTCGAATGAGTCCATCTCCGATTCCCTTCTGAACGAAGGGACTGCACGGATCGCTCCCTCGGCGGGGCTGCACCATGCAGCCCCCGACGAGACACGTCGTCTACGGCTGCGAGAGCAGCCACCACCCGGTGGAAGACGACGAGAACATGCCCACGACTCTACTCGTCCGCGCTGAATACGATGGACGGATGCAGACCCCGCCGTCGACCCGCATGCGCACCCTGGGCGCGTTCCTGCCGTTCGTGGTGGTCTCGATCGTTCACGTGGCGGCGCTCGCGGCCGAGAGCCCCCTGGCGGTGCCGACGAAGGCGCTCCTCATGCCGCTCCTCGCGGTCCCCGTGCTCCTCGACGCCCGTCGGATCATCGCCCTTCGCTCCCGCACGCCGGTGATGCTCCTGCTCGGCGCGCTGTTCTTCTCCTGGCTGGGCGACGAAGCGGGACTCTTCTTCCCGTTCGCGCCGGAACTGCCGCTCATGCTCGGCTTCTTCGGCATCGCACACGTGGCGTACATCGTCCTGTTCCTCCGGGTGCTGCGGGTGCGTCGACTGCCCCTCTGGACGGTCGTGTACGGCCTCTGGTGGATGCTGATGCTGGTGACGCTCGGCCCGCACACCGGACCGCTCCTCGTCGGTGTCGGCGCGTACGGCCTCGTCCTCGCGGGGACCGCGGCGACGGCCGCGCGCTGCACCCCGATCATCGCCCTGGGCGGAGCGTTCTTCCTGCTCAGCGACTCGATCCTCGCCTTCCGCCTCTTCCTGCCCGACGCCATGCCGGCCTGGACGAGCCCCGCCGTGATGCTGACCTACACCCTCGGCCAGGGACTGCTCGTGTGGGGCGCCCTGAGGGCTCTGCGCGTATCCCCCTCCTCGAACCCGGCCGCCGCCTCCGAGGAGGTCGTCCGATGAGCGAGGTCGATCCGACGAGAACCGTCCGCGTGGACAGCTGGCTCTGGGCCGTCCGCGTGTACAAGACGCGCTCCGCCGCCACCACCGCGTGCCGCGCCGGTCACGTCCGCGTCAACGGGGAGCGCGTCAAGGCCGCGCAGACGCTGCGGGTCGGGGACGAGCTGCGCGTGCGGATCTCGGGCTTCGATCGGATCCTCGTCGTCCGCCAGCCGATCTCGAAGCGCGTCGGCGCCCCGCTCGCCGCAGCGGCCGCAGAGGACCGTACGCCGCCCCGCGAACCCGTGGCAGCGGCGGGGCTCCGGGACCGCGGCGCCGGACGCCCGACGAAGCGCGAGCGTCGCGAGATCGACCGCCTCCGCGGCCGCGACGAGCACTGACCCCGCCCGCCGTGCGCCCTCGGTCGTTGAGCGAGCGCAGCGAGACGAAACGCCCCGCCCTCCGCCGGCCGTTGAGCGAGCGCAGCGAGACGAAACGCCCTGCCCTCCCCCGGCCGTTGAGCGAGCGCAGCGAGACGAAACGTGCTCACCCGTCTCGCGATCGGTCACCGTGGCTGCCCACGGCCCCGCCTGAGTGTCGCACCTACCCTCGGGCTAGGCGTCGAGGAGCGCGCGGAGTCGTCCGGCGGAGAGGACGGATGCGCCCTCCGTCTCCACCCTCTCCCGAAGTTCTCGGTCGCTCGTCACCGCGGTGACCAGCGCCCCGGACGCCACCCGCTCCGCGACCCGCTCGACGATCGCATCGTCGCCATGGCCGGCCGCGCGGACCACGGAGACGCCGACCGCGCCGGTCCGGCCGCCCTCCGTCCCCGCGTCGGCGAGCGATTCCGTGTGGGCGAACGGTTCCCCGCCACCCGCCGGTTCGCTGCGCTCCGTGACGTCCCGCGCCGCACCCTCCACCACCAGATCGATCTCGGGGAACCACACGATGCGGGTCCGGTCGTCACGCGCGGTGCCGGAGACCTCAGGGGCGCCGCCCTGTCCCCCGGCATCCCCGTGCCACTCGTTTCCGGCGACGCCCAGATCTGCGCCCGGCACACCGCTGGCGCGCCAGGCGTCGAGGCGGTCCCGCAGCCGTCCCGCGGCACCGGCGCGGTCCTTCCACCAGCCGTCGGGCACCGAGCCCACGACGTTCGCGGCGTCCACCACGAGGACGGGACGCACGGTGAGCAGCTCTCGGAGCGCGGGCCAGGCCGCGGCGAAACCCGGATGCAGCGGCCGCTCGCCGACCTCGTCCACGGGCACCCATTCCAGGGCGACGCTCTCCGGGTCGCTGATCACCGGCGAGAAGGGCACGCTCACATCCGCGACGACGGTCGTGTAGGACCAGTAACCGAGGTCGAACACGCTCGCGAAGCGGGCTCGGACCGCGCCGTCGGGCACGCCGGCCTCTTCCTGCGCCTCTCGACGGGCCCCCGCGATCGCCGACTCGCCCTCGTGCAGGGCGCCGCCGGGCAGCGCCCAGGTCCCGCCGAAGTGGCTCCATCCGACCCGATGCTGCAGCAGCACCCCGCGCGCGGCGTCGTACGCGAGGAGTCCCGCGGCCCCGTACCGCCCCCAGTACCGCTCCCCGTTGGGCGCGATCACCCAGGCGTCACCGCTGTCCTGCGGGCCCAGGGGGCGGCGCGGTTCACCGGGTTCGGGCGGGACGATCGTCACCCGTTCAGCCTTTCACAGCTCACCGACCCTGCGCGCCGTCGCCGACCCGATCCGCAACAACTCCGGCCCGATCCGCGTTCCGCTCCACGACCTGAGCGGACTGACTGGGCGCATCAGGTCACCGCGTTTCGTCTCGGTGCTTCGCTCCTCGCTCAACGACCAAGACCCGACTCGCGGCCCGCCCCACGGAGACCTGCCCGGACCGAACGGGCGCATCAGGTCACCACGTTTCGTCTCGGTGCTCCGCTCCTCGCTCAACGACCAAGACCCGACCCGCGTCCCGACCCACGGAGACCCGCCCGAACCGAACAAGCGCATCACGTCACCGCGTTTCGTCTCGGTGCTCCGCTCCTCGCTCAACGACCGATACCCGCCCCGCGTCAGGACCGGGCCTGCGCGACCCCGCCGGCGAGCCGGGCGGCGGCGAGCTCCTCGGCGGCCGCGAGCGGCGTGATCCCGCGACGCTCCGCGTCATCCAGGATTCGTCGCACGGTGTCGCCGATGCCCGCGACGCGCGCCATGATCTCGTCGCTGCTCCCGATCCGCTTGGCCTCCAGGTCGAGGTAGATCACGCCGCCGGCGTTCACGACGAAGTCGGGCGCGTACAGGATGCCGCGTCCGGCGAGCCGCTCGGCGCCGGAGTGGTCCGCGAGGGGATTGTTCGCCGGGCCGCAGGCGGCGCGGGCCGCGAGCGCGTCGATCACCTCGTCGGTGAGGACGCCGCCGATTCCCGCGGGCACGAAGACGTCCGCGTCGACGAGGTGCTCGGTGCCCGGCTCCGCCCAGGCCGCGCCCAGATCCTCGGCGAGCTCGCGACGCGCGGGGACGACGTCGGTGACGGTGAGGACCGCGCCCTCCGCCGCCAGCCGGCGGGCGAGGCGTCCACCGACCTGCCCCAGTCCCGACACGGTGATGCGCCGGCCGGCCACGTCCGGCGAGCCCGCGATCCGCTCCAGCACCGCGCGCAGCGACGAGTAGACGCCCAGGCTCGTCGGCCCGGCGGGCTCCCCCGACCCGCCGACGGCGTCCGGGAGCCCGACGACGTGCGCCGTCCGCTCGCTGACCACGAGCATGTCGTCGGTGGTGCTGCCGACGTCCTCCGCCGTCCGGTACAGGCCGCCGAGGCTCTCCACGGCGTCGCCGAGGTCGAGGAACGCATCCCGGCGTCGCCCGGCGTCCAGCTCCTCACCGGGCATCAGGGCGATCACGGACTTCCCGCCGCCCGCGTCCAGACCGGCTGCGGCGTTCTTCAGCGTCATCGCGGCGGACAACCGCAGCGCGTCGCCGAGGGCGTCGCTCCAGTGCGGATAGGTCCACAGCCGTGCGCCGCCGAGGGCGGATCCGAGCACGGACGAGTGCAGGGCGACGGCGATGAACAGCCCGCTTCGCCGGCCGCTCACCACCTCCACGCGCTCGTGGGCGAATTCGGGCAGGGGCAGACGGTTCATCGGGTCCTCTTTCGGCGAAGCCTTGTGGGCTGTGCTCTGCGTCCGCCGCGGCTGTGCGGCGGACGAGACCATTCTGCCGCACGTCCCCGCGCCGGGCGAGGCGCGGCGCCCTCCCCGGACCGGTCCGCGGACTACCTCTGGCGGCGCTCCCTGACCCGCATGTTGATGACGATCGGAGTGCCCTCGAAGTCGTACAGCTCGCGCAGCCGGCGCTGGATGAAGCGCCGGTAGCCCGGATCGAGGAACCCGGTCGTGAACAGCACGAAAGTGGGCGGGCGCGTCGACGCCTGGGTGCCGAACAGGATGCGCGGCTGCTTGCCGCCCCGCAGCGGGTGCGGGTGGGCGGCCACGAGCTCGGTGAGGAAGGCGTTGAACTTCCCGGTCGGGATCCGGCGGTCCCAGTTCTCCAGCGCCAGCTCCAGCGCCGGGACGAGCTTGTCCAGGTGGCGTCCGGTCCGCGCGGAGATGTTCACGCGCGGCGCCCAGGCGACGTGCGCGAGGTCCTTCTCGATCTCACGCTCCAGGTACCGGCGGCGGTCCTGGTTCTCCAGGTCGTCGTCGCTGAGGCGATCCCACTTGTTGAACGCCAGGACGAGCGCGCGACCGGATTCCAGCACCAGGTCGATGATGTTGAGATCCTGCACGCTGATGGGCTGGGTCACGTCCAGCACCACCACCGCGACCTCGCTCTTCTCCAACGCCGCGGAGGTCCGCAGCGACGCGTAGAAGTCGGCCCCCTGCTGGAGGTGGACGCGCCGGCGGATGCCCGCCGTGTCGACGAAGCGCCAGAGCTTCCCGCCGAGCTCGACGATCTCGTCCACCGGATCCCGCGTCGTGCCGGCGAGGTCGTTCACGACGACGCGCTCCTCCCCCGCGGCCTTGTTCAGCAGCGAGGACTTGCCGACGTTCGGCCGGCCGAGGATCGCGACGCGGCGAGGCCCGCCGATCTCGTGCTTGGCGACGGCGGAGACCTCCGGGAGCGCCTTCACCACGGTGTCGAGGAGGTCGGCCACGCCGCGGCCGTGGATCGCGGACACGGTGTGCGGCTCGCCCAGGCCCAGGTTCCACAGCGCCGCGGCCTCGGGCTCCTGCCGCGCATCGTCGATCTTGTTGGCGACGAGGAACACCGGCTTGCCGCTCTTGCGCAGCAGGCGCACGACGTGCTCGTCGGTCGAGGTCGCGCCGACCATGGCGTCGACGACGAACAGCACGACGTCGGAGAGGTCGATCGCCACCTCCGCCTGCGCGGCGACGGAGCGGTCGATGCCCTTGGCGTCCGGCTCCCAGCCGCCCGTGTCCACGAGCGAGAAGCGGCGCTCCATCCACTCGGCCTTGTACGTCACCCGGTCGCGCGTGACGCCGGGGGTGTCCTCCACCACGGCCTCGCGACGGCCGAGGATGCGGTTCACGAGCGCCGACTTGCCGACGTTCGGACGACCGACGATCGCGACCACCGGCAGCGCCGGGAGGTACTCGATGCCGTCCTCGCCGACCTCGACGCCGGCGAGCAGGCCGGTGTCCTCCTCGTCCAGCTCGTAGTCGTCGAGGCTGGCGCGCAGGGCGGCCGCACGCGCCTCGACGAGCTCGTCGTCCAGCGCCTCCAGCTTCTCCGCGAGACGGTCGTCGCCGATCCCGGAGCCGGTCGAGGGGTCGTAGTCGTCGTCAGCCATGGTCGGCTCCTCGCTGCACGTCGGACGCGCGTCGGTCGATCACCGCGAGAACGGCGTCGACGGTCTGATCGAAGTCCAGGGCGGTGGAGTCCACCACCTCGACCCCGGGTGCCGCGGTGAGGAAGTCCACCACAGCGCTGTCCTTGGCATCGCGCGAGTGCAGGGCCGCGGCGACCGCGGCGGCGTCCTCGCCCGCGAGCTCGCCCGCCCGGCGGGCCGCCCGCACCTCGGGGGCGGCGGTCAGCAGGATGCGCACCGGTGCGTCGGGGGCGACCACCGTCGTGATGTCGCGCCCCTCGACCACCACCGCCGGATAGTCGGACTCGGCCACGATCCGGCGGAACATGTCGTTCACCTGCGCCCGCACGGGAAGCACGCGCGCGACGCCGCTGACGGCACCGGAGACCCGGGGCTCGCGGATCGCGTCGGTGACGTCGGCGTCCCCGACGAACACCCGCCGATCGTCTGCGTCGAGCCCCTGACGCAGCGCGAAGTCCGCGGCCGCCGCGAGCACGGCGGCCTCGTCGGCCGTGTCCGCGCCGCGTTCGAGCACGTGCCAGGCGAGCGCGCGATACGCGGCGCCGGTGTCGAGGTAGCCGTAGCCGCGGCGCCGGGCGACCGCCTTGGACACGCTGGACTTGCCGGATCCGGCCGGGCCGTCCACGGCGATGATGAACGGAGCCGTCGAGGCGTCAGTCATTGGTCGTGCTCGCAATCCGCCATCCCCTGGCCTCCAGCCCCTCGATCGCGCCGCGCAGGGTCGCCGGAGCGACGCTGATCTCGGCGAGACCGAACTGCGCGCCGGGCGAATGCTCCAGGCGCAGGTCCTCCACGTTGACGCCGAGCTCGCCGAGCTCGCCGAACAGGCGCCCGAGTTGCCCCGCGGTGTCGTCGACCATGACGACGAACTGTTCGAAGCGCCGGTTCTGGCCGTGCTTGCCTGGCAGGCGCTCGACGCCCTCGTTGCCGTGGCGGATCGCCTCCGCCATGACGCGACGGGCGCCCGTCCTGTCCGGATCCCGCAGCGCGTCGGCGACCTGGGCGAGATCCGCGGCGAGCGCATCCAGCACCTCCACGACCGGGGCGGCGTTGGCGCCGAGGATCTGCACCCACAGCTCGGGCGCGGAGGCGGCGATGCGGGTGGTGTCGCGCACCCCCTGCCCGGCGAGGCGCAGCGCGCCGTCGTCGGCGTCGGCGAGACGCCCCGCGAGGAGGCTGGCGACGACCTGCGGCACGTGCGAGGTCAGCGCGACGGCCCGGTCGTGTTCCTCGGGCGTCATCTCCAGGGGCATGGCCCCGAGCTCCAGCGCGAGGGACTCGACGAGCGCGAGGTCGGCGGGACGGGTCTCGGCGTCGCGGCACACGACCCACGGGCGGCCGATGAAGATGTCGGCGCGGGCGGAGATGGCGCCCCCGCGCTCACGGCCGGCGAGCGGATGCGAGCCGATGTAGCGGGTGAGGTCGACGCCTCGGTCGCGCAGCGTCCGATAGGGCTCGAGCTTCACGCTCGCGACGTCGGTGACCACGGCCTCGGGGTACCGGGCGAGCTCGGCCTGGACGACGTCGGCCGTCACGTCCGGCGGGACGGCGACGACGACGAGGACAGGCCGATCGTCGTCGGCGGCGAGCCGCCCTGCGCCGTAGTCCACGGCCAGGCGGAGCTGGGCCGGGGAAGTGTCGGCGAGCGCCACGTCGACGCCCTTGGCGGTCAGCGCGTGGCCGATGCTGGCCCCGAGGAGGCCGGCGCCGACGATGCGGACCGTGCCCGACAGCCGCACGGCAACGGTCTCGTTCACTGCGTCACCCCTGCTGGTCTGAGTCCGATCGGTCCTCCGCGGAGGCGTCCTGGCGCGCGAGAGTCAGCAGCGCGCCGAGTTCGATTCTACTGAGTTCCCGGGCCTGCCCCACCGGGAGCGTGCCCAGGTGCAGCGGGCCGAACTGGCGACGGACGAGCTCGGTCACCGGATGCCCCACGGCGGCCATCATCCGCCGCACGATCCGGTTGCGCCCCGAGTGCAGCGTGAGCTCGACCAGACTGGATCCGCCCTTCTCCGCGCCCCGGGAGCGGGAGGCGGACGAGGTGTCCAGCAGCCGGGCCCGGTCGGCGGCGATCGGGCCGTCCTCCAGCTCGATCCCCCGCGTGAGACGCGCGATCGTCTGCGGCGTCACCCGTCCCTCCACCTTGGCGATGTACACCTTCGTCACGCCGAACGAGGGGTGAGCCAGCACGTGCGCCAGTTCGCCGTCGTTGGTGAGGACGAGCAGGCCGCTGGTCTCGGCGTCGAGCCTGCCGACGTTGTACAGCCGCTCGGGCCAGTCCTTCGTGTAGCGGCGGAGGTCAGGGCGCCCGCGCTCGTCCTTCATGGAGCTGACGACGCCGGTGGGCTTGTTGAGCATCACGTACCGCTTGGTGGCGTCGAGCTGCACCGCCGTGCCGTCGACGTCGACCTTGTCGTGCTCGGGATCGATCCGGGATCCCAGCTCGGTCACGGTCACGCCGTTGACGCGGATCCGTCCCTCGACGATGTACTGCTCGATCACCCGGCGCGACGCGACGCCCGCGTTCGCGAGCACCTTCTGCAGCCGCACGCCCTCGCTCACCGGCGCGGCGTCGTTGTCCCGTTCGGTGGGCGCGGTCATCAGATCGTCCTCTCGTCGAAGCCGTCGGCGCCGTCGTCCAGCAGCGGGGAGATCGGCGGCAGCTCGTCGAGCGAGTTGATGCCGAGGTTCTGCAGGAGCGCATCCGTCGTGCCGTAGTTGATGGCGCCGGTCTCGGAGTCCTGGAACAGCTCCGTGATGAGTCCGCGGGCCAGCAGGGTCCGCACGACCGAGTCGACGTTGACCGCGCGGATCGAGGCGACCTGGCTGCGCGTGACCGGCTGCTTGTACGCGATCACGGCCAGGGTCTCCAACGCCGCCTGCGAGAGCCGGGAGGGGGCCTGTCCGCCGACGAAGTCCGCGACGAGGTCGTCGTACTCCTCCCGCACGTACAGACGCCAGCCGCCGCCGACCTCGCGCAGCTCGAACCCGCGGCGCGGTCCCTTGCCCCGTCCTTCGTACTCCTCCACGAGCGTCTCGATCGCCTGGCGGACGGCCGGCACGGGCGCGCCGACGGCCGCGGCGAGTGACACCAGGCTGTGCGGCTCCTCGATGATGAGCAGGATCGCTTCCAGCCGCTCGGTCAGCGGCCCCTCCGGCACCGCCGGCACGGGCGCGCCGGCGGGCCGCGGCTCCTGCTCCTCGGTCGGGGGTTCGGTCATGTCGTCCTTCGGGTTCGGGTCGGCATACGGCATCGCCTCGGATACGCGGGGCGGGGTCGGGTCGGGCTCAGCGGTCATAGTCGGCTCCCAGCGTCGCCAGCATCTCGTCGGACCAGCTCTCCGCCGACCACCGCAGCGTCAGCTCGCCCAGGGGCTCGAGCTGCTCGAAGGACAGCGCCGCGTGGCGGTACAGCTCCAGCACGGACAGGAACCGCGCCACCACGATCCCCGGCTCGGAGACGCCGGCCACCAGCTCCCGGAACGACACCGACTCGGCGCCGCGCAGCAGGGTGACCACGATGGCGGCCTGCTCCCGGATGCTCACCAGCGGCGCGTGCAGGTGGTCCAGCCCGACCGTGGGGATCTCCTTCGGTGCGAACGCGAGCAGGGCCAGCGCGGCGAAGTCGTCGGCGCTCAGCGTCCACACGAGCTCGGGGGTGCGCGCGCGGTGCTTCTCGTCGAGCCGCACCGCCCGGGCGTGCCGACGGTCCTCGTACTGGAGGCTGCGGGCGAACCAGACCGAGACCTCCTTGAAGGCGCGGTACTGCAGCAGCCGGGCGAACAGGAGGTCGCGCGCCTCCAGCAGCGCGACGGCCTCCGCGTCCACGAGCTCGCCCTGCGGGAGGAGTCCGACGACCTTCATGTCCAACAGCGTCGCGGCCACGACGAGGAACTCCGAGGCCTCGTCGAGATCCTGCTCGGGCCCGAGCTCGCGGAGGTACGAGATGAACTCGTCCGTGACGCGGCTCAGCGACACCTCGGTGATGTCGAGCTCGTGCTTGGAGATCAGCGTCAGCAGCAGGTCGAACGGGCCGTCGAAGTTCGACAGGGACACCCGGAAGCCCTCGCCGGCCTCGACGACCGGGGCGCCCGCATCGGGCACGGGCCCGGTCGCCGTCTCCGGGGCGGTGGACCGCTCGGAATCAGGCGACGGCGCCACGGGCGACCAGCTCCCGGGCCAGTCGCAGGTACGCCTGTGCGGCGGGGTGCTCCGGCGCGAACTCGGTGATCGGGACCCCCGACACCGACGCGTCGGGGAACTTCACGGTGCGTCCGATGACGGTCTCCAGCACGTCATCGCCGAACGCCTCCACGACCCGCTCCAGCACCTCGCGCGAGTGGAGCGTGCGCGCGTCGTACATCGTGGCGAGCAGGCCGTCGAGCGTGATCGAGGGGTTCAGCCGGTCGCGCACCTTGTCGATGGTCTCGATGAGCAGGGCCACGCCGCGCAGGGCGAAGAACTCGCACTCCAGGGGGATCAGCACGCCGTGCGCCGCCGTGAGGGCGTTCACCGTGAGCAGGCCCAGCGACGGCTGGCAGTCGATGAGGATGACGTCGTACTCCCCCGAGACCTGACGGAGCACCCGGGAGAGGATCGTCTCGCGCGCGACCTCGTTGACGAGGTGCACCTCGGCGGCGGACAGGTCGATGTTCGCGGGGAGGACGTCGAGGCCGTCGACGGCGGACGGGATGATGACCTCGTGGACGTCGCGCTTCGTGTCCAGCAGGAGGTCGTAGATCGTGGGGATGTCGTGCGTCGCGATCCCCAGACCCGCCGACAGCGCGCCCTGCGGGTCGAAGTCGACCGCGAGCACCTTGCGCCCGTACTCCGCGAGCGACGCGGCGAGGTTGATCGACGTCGTGGTCTTCCCCACGCCGCCCTTCTGGTTGCACAGAGCGATGATGCGGGCGGGCCCGTGCGAGGCGAGCGGTTTGGGGATGGCGAACCCCTGATAGGGACGCCCGGTCGGTCCGATCGGTGTGTCGTCCTTCGTCTTCGCCACCAGTTCTCCTGCTTCCTCGTGCTCGCTCGATTGTAGCGGCAGGGCGGGCGTGCCCGGCCCCGGCGCGCGGCGATGCCGGACTCAGCGGGCGCGCGGGTGCGCGGTGACGTACACGTCGCGCAGGGCGTCGGCCGAGACGTGCGTGTAGATCTGCGTCGTGGCGACGGAGGCGTGCCCGAGGAGCTCCTGCACGACGCGCACGTCCGCGCCGCCCTGCAGCAGATGGGTGGCGAACGAGTGCCGCAGGGTGTGCGGCGAGACCTCGACGCCCAGCTGCGCGCGCTCGGCGGCCGCGCGGATGATCAGCCACGCGCTCTGGCGGGACAGCGGAGCCCCGCGCGCGCCGAGGAACAGTCGCGCCGAGGCCCGCCCGTGCGCCGCCAGGGCGGGACGGACGCGGGTGAGGTAGGCGTCCACGGCCCGCCGGGCGTAGGAGCCCACCGGAACGATCCGCTCCTTGGATCCCTTGCCCCGCAGGCGCAGCACCTCGCCGTGCGAGAGGTCGTCCACGTCGAGCGCGGTCGCCTCCGAGACGCGGGCGCCGGTCGCATAGAGCAGCTCGAGCAGGGCCCGGTCGCGGATCCCGAGGGGCTCGTCCGCCGACGGCGCGGCCAGGAGGCGCTCGACCTGGTCGATCGTCAGGGCCTTGGGGAGGCGGCGCCCCAGTTTCGGCGGCCGCAGCCGCGCCGCCGGGTCGTCCGTCGCGATCCCCTCCCGCGCCAGGAAGCGGTGCCAGCCGCGCACCGAGGACTGGAGACGGGCGAGGCTGCTGGCCGCGGGCGGCGGATCCGCCGCCGCACGGTCGGCGACGAACCGTCCCACCGCGGCCGGGTCGACGTCGTCCGTGTCGGAGATCCCCTGCGCGGTCAGCCACGACACGTAGCCGCCGAGGTCGCGGCGGTACGCGGCGAGGGTGTGCGCGGCGAGCCCGCGCTCGACCGTCACGTGCCGCAGGTACGCGTCCAGAGCACGGTCCACCTGCACGTCAGCGCCGTTCGTCCCCGCTCCGGACCCGACGCTCGGCCGCCAGCACGCCGACGGCGAGGATCGCGTTGCGGAACCGGCCCTCGAGCACGGCGTCGGCCGCCTCCGCCAGCGGCACCCAGGCGAGTCGGATGTCGGCTTCCTCGTCCTCGCGGGGGTGCGGATGCGGCGCCGCGGAGAGCTCCGTCGCCAGGAACAGGTGGATCACCTCATCGCTGCCGCCGGGCGTGACGAACGTGCTCACGAGCGGCTCCCAGCCGGAGGCGACCAGGTCCGCCTCCTCGGCGAGCTCGCGACGCGCGGCGGCCAGCGGGTCTTCGCCCTCCACGTCGAGCAGCCCCGCCGGAAGCTCCCAGTCGCGGTGCCGGATCGGGTGCCGGTACTGCTGGATCAGCAGGACGCGGCCCTCGTCGTCCAGCGCGACGACCGCCACGGCGCCGGTGTGGTCCGTGTACTGCCGCACGATCTCGCCGTCGCCGTAGCGGACACGGTCCTCGCGGATGCTCCAGACCGCCCCGCGGTAGACCTCCTCGCTGGAGACCACCTCGGGGCGGAACGGCTCGTCGCGCAGGTCCGAGACCTCCGCCGTGCCCGACGGGTCCGTCCGGGGCTCGGTCATGGCCTCAGGCCTCGTCGTCGAACAGCTCGCTCGCGCGGTGACGCTCGATCGCGGCGCCGACGAGCCCCCGGAACAGGGGGTGCGGGGCGGTCGGGCGCGACCGCAGCTCGGGGTGCGCCTGCGTGGCGATGTAGAACGGGTGCACGTCCCGCGGCAGCTCGACGTACTCGACCAGGTCCAGCTCCGGGTTCAGGCCCGAGAACACCAGCCCGGCCTCGGCCAGCCGGTCGCGGTAGGCGTTGTTCACCTCGTACCGGTGGCGGTGGCGCTCGGAGGCCTCGTCGGCGCCGTACAGCTCCGCCGCGAGGGTGCCCTCGCCGAGCGCGGCCTTGTAGAGGCCCAGACGCATGGTCCCGCCGAGGTCCCCGCCGTCGAGGATCTCGACCTGCTCGGCCATCGTCGCGATCACCGGCTCCGGGGTCTCCGGGTCGAACTCGCTCGAGGACGCGCCCTCGATGCCCGCGACGTGCCGCGCGTACTCGATCACCATGCACTGCAGACCCAGGCACAGTCCGAGCGCGGGGATGCCCTGCTCGCGGGCGAAGCGCAGCGCGCCGAGCTTGCCCTCGATGCCGCGGATGCCGAAGCCTCCGGGCACGCAGATGCCGTCCACGTCGGCCAGCGCCTTGGCCGCGCCCTCGGGTGTCTCGCAGGAGTCCGAGGGGATCCAGCGGATCTTCACCGCGACCTCGTGCGCGAAGCCGCCCGCCTTGAGCGCCTCGGTGACCGAGAGGTAGGCGTCCGGCAGATCGATGTACTTGCCGACGAGGCCGATCGTCACCTCGTGCTTCGGGTTGTGCACGGCCTGGAGGACCTTCTGCCAGCGGGACCAGTCCACGTCCGCCGCGCGCTCCATGCCCAGCGCCTCGACGATGTAGTCGTCCAGGCCCTGATCGTGCAGCATCGTCGGGATGTCGTAGATGCTCGGGACGTCCACGGCGTTGACGACCGCATCCTCGTCCACGTCGCACATCAGGGCGATCTTGCGCTTGTTGGACTCGGTGACGGGCCGGTCGCTGCGCAGCACCAGGGCGTCCGGCTGGATGCCGATGGAGCGCAGGGCCGCGACGGAGTGCTGGGTCGGCTTGGTCTTCTGCTCCCCGGACGCCCCCATGAACGGCACGAGCGAGACGTGCACGAAGAAGACGTTCTTGCGGCCGAGCTCGTGGCGGATCTGCCGGGCCGACTCGATGAACGGCTGCGACTCGATGTCGCCGACGGTGCCGCCGATCTCGGTGATGATGACGTCCGGCTGCGGCGTCTCGTCCGCCTGCAGGCGCATGCGCCGCTTGATCTCGTCCGTGATGTGCGGGATGACCTGCACGGTGTCGCCGAGGTACTCGCCGCGCCGCTCCTTGGCGATCACCTGGGAGTAGATCTGGCCGGTCGTGACGTTGGCGGCCTGGCTCAGCTGGATGTCCAGGAAGCGCTCGTAGTGCCCGATGTCGAGGTCGGTCTCGGCCCCGTCGTCGGTCACGAACACCTCGCCGTGCTGGAAGGGGTTCATGGTGCCGGGATCGACGTTCAGATACGGATCCAGCTTCTGCATGACCACGCGCAGGCCGCGCGCCGTGAGGAGGTTCCCCAGGCTCGCCGCGGTGAGTCCCTTGCCCAACGAAGAAACGACACCGCCCGTCACGAAGATGTGCTTCGTGGTGAAAGGAGTCCGGTTGGTGTCGTCCGCTGCCCGCGCGCCTGAAGTCTGCATCACGGACTTCGATCCTATCAGCCCGTCTCCGTGGCGTCACCGAGCGACGCTCCGAGCGCGGCGTCGAGCTCCGCCGCGTCGGGCGGGTTCGCCCCGGCGCGGGACACGGCGATGGAGGCGCTGGCCGACGCCGTCGCGAGGGCGGATTCCACCGCGGCTGCCGGAAGGGCGGAGCCGTCGACCAGCAGGCGGTCCGTGCCGTCCCGGAGGAGAGCGAACAGCAGCCCCGACATGAACGCGTCCCCCGCACCGATCGTGTCGACCACGGTCACGGGCGCGGCCCGGCGCTCGGACCAGACGCCGTCGGCGAGCGCCGCGCAGCCTTCTCCGCCCCGCGTCACCACGACGAGCCGGGCCCCTGCCTCCGCGATCCGGTCGGCGGCCTCGCGCACGGTCGCTCCCGGGAAGAGGGCGAGGGCGTCCTCGTCGCTGAGCTTCACGACGTGGCACGCACGAGCCAGCGCGAGCATGCGCTCTCTCACCTGCTCCCCCATGACGTCGGCGCGGATGTTCGGGTCGAGGCTGCGCAGGGTCGCCGCGTCGGCGCCCTGGAACGCCGCGCGCACCGCGCCCGCCTCCTGCGCCCTCAGGGCGCCGATGGATCCGGCGTGGGCGAGACGCAGCCCGTCGAGAGCGGGCACGGGGATGACGCCGTCGAGCGCGAACCGATAGCTCGCGCGCCCCTCGTCGTCGAGCGTCGCCGTGGCCGTCCACGTCGCGCCGTCGCCCGACGACTCCGGCCCCAGCACGACGCCGGCACGGTCGAGGTGGTCGCGGATCCGGTCCCCCCGCGCGTCGGCGCCGAGCAGGGTGTGCAGCACCACCGGCTCGCCGAGCCGGGCCAGGCCGACCGCGACATTCGTGGGCGAACCCCCGGGATGCTCCTCGCCGCCCACCACGTCGACGAGCGCCTCGCCGATCACCGCTGTCCCGCGCATCGCGGATCCTCCTCGTCTCGGTGTGCCCACGCTATCCCCCCGGCGCTCCGCGAGGAACGCCGGGGATCCGGAACGGGGACGCTCAGTCGGCGAGGGCGAGAAGCTCCCGCGCGTGCTCCAGCGCGGCGTCGGAGTCGGCCAGTCCCGACAGCAGGCGCGCCATCTCCGCCTCCCGCTCCGCGCCCTCCAGCCGTCGCACGCTCGAGGCGGTGACCTGTCCGTCGTTCGATTTCACGACCGTGAGGTGGTTGCCGGCGAACGCCGCGACCTGGGCGAGGTGGGTGACCGCGATCACCTGGGACGTGCGGGCCAGACGCGCCAGGCGGCGCCCGACCTCGATCGCCGCGGCGCCTCCGATGCCGGCGTCGACCTCGTCGAACACGAAGGTCGGGACGGGATCGGTCGCCGAGATGACGACCTCGATGGCGAGCATCACCCGCGACAGCTCGCCGCCGGACGCGCCGCGCGAGACGGAGCGGGGCTCGGCCCCCGAGTGCGGCGCGAGCAGGATGGCGACGTCGTCCCGCCCGTGGGCGCTCTCGGCCCCGGGCGAGACGGACACCTCCAGACGGGCGTCGGGCATGGCCAGGGCGTGCAGCTCCTCGGTCACCGCAGCGCCCAGCCGCTCGGCGGCGTCGGTGCGCCGCCGGGTGAGCACGGTCGCGGCCTCGTCCAGGGCCGCGCGCGCCTCGTCGCGCTCCGTCGTCAGGCGCTCGACGCGCTCGCCGTCGTCGTCCAGCTCGGCCAGGCGCGCCGATCCGGTGTTCCAGAGCTCGAGCGCCGCATCCAGTGATCCGTGCGCGCGGATCAGGGCGCCCAGCGCCGCCCGTCGCTCCTCCACCGCGGCGAGCTCGTGCGGACCCGACTCGTCGAGATCGGCGAGGTAGGCGGAGAGCTGGCCGGCGATGTCCGTCGCCCGGTACCCGAGCTCCGCGATCCCCTCGGCGAGCGCGGCGAGCTGGGGGTCCGCGGCGCGCTCCAGCGCACGGCGGGCCTCCGCCGCGAGCGAGGAGATGTCGTTCTCGCCCTCCTCGTCGGACAACGCGGCGCGGGCGAGAGAAGCCGCCAGGCGAAGCTCCTCCGCATTGGCGAGACGCTCCGCGCGCTCCGTGAGCGCCTCGTCCTCCCCCGGCTGCGGGTCCGTCGCCTCGATGAGCGCCAGCGCGGCGCGCAGGTCCTCCGCCTCGGCCTGTCGTCGTTCGCGATTGGCGGTGATCTCCTCCAACTGCGCGTCGAGCGCGCGCCACCGCTCCCATGCCTCCGCATACGCCGAGCGGGCCTCCGCGATCGCGGAGCCGCCGAACCGGTCGAGCGCGTCGCGTTGGGCGGCCGCGGAGCGCAGCCGCAGCTGCTCGGACTGGCCGTGGACGACGACCAGCTCCTCGGCGAGGTCGGCGAGCACGCCCGCCGGCGCGGCGCGACCGCCGACGCTGGCTCGGCTCCGCCCCTCCGCGGTGAGCGTTCGGGAGAGATACAGCTCACCGCGCCGATCGTCGAGCGGCTCCAGCTCTCCGCCGGCGTCGGCGACCGTCTCGGCCACGCGGCCGGTGTTCGGCACGACCCAGACCCCGGCCACGGACGCCTGGGACGCCCCCGCTCGGACGGCGCCGGAGTCGGCGCGAGCGCCGAGCAGGAGTCCGAGTCCGGTCACCACCATGGTCTTGCCCGCGCCGGTCTCACCGGTGATCGCGGTGAAGCCCGGACCGATCGGCAGCACGGCCTCGGCGATCACCCCGAGATCGCGCAGACGCATCTCCTCGATCACGACGCCGCCCCCCGCCATCCCTCGACGGGGAGCTGGAACTTCCGCACCAGCCGGTCCGTGAACGCGCTCGGGTGAAGCCGCGCCAGGCGCACCGGACGGGACGAGCGGCGGACGATCACCCGCGCCCCGGGAGGGAGCTCGTGCGAGCGGCGTCCGTCGCACCAGAGGATCCCGGTGCCGTCCGTGCGCTCCAGCAGCTCGATCGCGATGGGTGCGTCGGGCGCGACGACGAGCGGGCGCGCGAACAGGGCGTGCGCCGACAGCGGCACGACGGCGATGGCCTCCACCCCGGGCCAGATCACCGGCCCTCCGGCGGAGAAGTTGTACGCGGTCGAGCCCGTGGGCGTCGACACGACCATCCCGTCGCACCCGAAGGTGGACAGCGGTCGTCCGTCGATCTCCAGGACGACCTCGATCATCCGCTCCCGGCTGGCCTTCTCGACCGTGGCCTCGTTCAGCGCCCAGGTCTCGTAGACGACGGCGCCCGCCGCGTCCTTCACCCGGACGGACAGGGCCATGCGCTCCTCGACGTCGTAGTCCCGGTCGATGATGCGGGCCACAGCGGCGTCCATGTCGTCGCGCTCGATCTCGGCGAGGAAGCCGACGTGCCCCATGTTGATGCCGAGGACAGGGGCGGATCCGGGACGGACGAGCTCGGCCGCACGCAGGATCGTCCCGTCGCCGCCGAGCACGATCGCCAGCTCGAGCTCCTGCTCGGTGGCGTCGGCGCCCAGGACGGGGACCTCGGCGAAGGCCGGGTCCACCGCGGCGAGGTCGACCCGATCGTCCGCGGACAGCACGGGACGAGCGCCGGCCGCGCGCAGCGCGGCGATGACGCGACGCGCCGCCTCGACCGTGTCGTCGCGGTGGGCGTGGGCGACGACGAGGATCGTGCGCTCCGTCATCGAGTCCCCCTCGCGCGGGTGTCGGCGGCCGAGGGGGCGGCGGTCCGGCGGTCGGGGACGCCGTGTCCGGCGTTCCGCGCCGTCGCGTGGCTGCGCTCGTTCATCGTCCTCCTGCGATCCGATCGATCGTGCTCAACCATTCTGTCGGATTGGTCCCGCGGCCGGGCGCGAGGTGCGCCAGGTACTCCGCGTTGCCGTGCGTGCCCAGGATCGGCGAGGGCAGGATCCCGAGCACGCCGAACCCCTGGTCCCACGCGGACCACAGGACCCGTGCCACGGCGTCCGCACGGGTCGCGGGGTCGGTGACCAGTCCGCCGCGCACGGCGGTCCGGCCGACCTCGAACTGCGGTTTGACGAGGAGGATGACGTCGGCGCCCTCGGGCGCGACCGTGGCGACGGCCGGGAGCACCAGTTCCAGGGAGATGAACGAGAGGTCGCCGACGATGAGATCGGGCGCGTCCGGCTCGCCCGTCGCTGCGGCCAGGCTCTCCGCGGTCATGTGCCGCACGTTGTATCCCTCGACGGCGGCGACGCCGGGATCCGCGGCGACCGCCGGGGCGAGCTGTCCGTGACCGACGTCCACGGCGAGGACGCGTCGGGCCCCGCGCTCGCGGAGGACCTGCGTGAAGCCCCCGGTGGATGCGCCCATGTCGAGCGCCAGGCGCCCGTCGACCGGGATGCCGAACCCGTCGAGCGCCGCGATCAGCTTGTGCGCGGCGCGTCCGACGTAGTGGTCGGCCTCCGCGACGGCAAGGTCGGCGTCGTCCTCGATCCGGGTCGATGCCTTCACGACCGGCTTCCCGTCGACCCGCACCAGGCCGTCGGCGATGAGCGTCGCCGCGTGGCTGCGCGACCGAGCGAGCCCCCGCGCGGCGAGGGCGGCGTCCACCCGCATGGTCATCCGGGCTCGGACGCGTCCCGCGCACGGGAGCCCTGGTCGTCGCGAGGAGCGCTCTCCAGGCGCCGGGAGAGCTCGTCGTGCAGGGCCGAATACGCCTCGGCGCGACTCTGCAGCGGCTGTCCCTCGATCAGCCGCAGTCTGCTCCACAGCCCGTCGGCGGGCTCCGCGCTGCTCTCGTCGCTCACGGATCCAGCCTAGACGCGGCGCCCCGGACGACCGCAGAGCGACGCCGGAGGAACGGGAATCGCTACGGCCGGTGGAACGGGTCCGCGTACAGGCGCTCGGGCACCCGGAAACCGAAGATCTGACGACCCGTCGCCCAGATCGCAGCCGCCCCGGCGCGCAGCAGGTCGATGGGGCGGTCCCCCTCCCGGAGGATGGTGATGTCGGGACCGTCGATGCGGACCGCCGCGTCGCGGACGGAGGTCACGTCGCCCTTGACGACGGTCTCCGGGTACGGCTCGTGAAGCTCTCGCAGATCACTCAGCAGGTAGGTCGGGCGGGATCCCTCGGACGCGGCGAGGACATGCTTGGGCCGGTCGATCCCGGTGAGGACCAGAGCCGACGGGATCCCCGCCCGGTTGGCGCCGAGGATGTCGGTGTCCATCCGGTCGCCCAGGAACAGGGGGCTCGTCGCGCCGAACCGCGCGACGGCCTCCTCGAAGATCGGCGTCTCGGGCTTGCCTGCGACGGTCGCGAGGCGGCCGACGGCGGTGTGCACGGCGGACACGAGCGTGCCGTTGCCCGGGGCGATGCCCCGCGCCTGCGGGATGGTCCAGTCCGTGTTCGTCGCGATCCAGGGGATGCCGCCCTCCTCCTCGGGGAGCGAGAGCGCGAACGCGGCCTCGGCGAGATCCGTCCAGCCCACCTCGGGCGCGAAGCCCTGGACCACCGCGCGCGGTGCGTCCTCGGCGCTGCGCGTGACCCGGTAGCCGGCCTTCTCCGCCTCGACGACGAGGCCTTCCCCGCCGACCACGAGGATCGTCTCCCCCGCCGGGACCATCGTCGAGAGCAGACGCATCGCCGCCTGGGGACTCGTCACGACCTCGTCGGCGGACACGCGCAGCCCGAGGGACGTGAGGTGCGCGGCGACCGAGGCGTCCGTCCGCGAGGCGTTGTTCGTGATGTACCCCATCCGGCGCGTGCGCTCCACCTCGCGGAGGCTCTCCACCGCGTGCGGGATCGCCCCGGGTCCTGCGTAGACGACCCCGTCCAGGTCGGCGAGGACCACATCCACGTCCGTCAGCGGCGATCGCCGGGACCGGCCGAACAGGCTCACAGCGAGGACTCGCCGGGCTCGGCGGACTCAGCCGGCTCTGCCGGCTCTGCCCGCTCGGAAGGCTCTGCCGGCTCGGAAGGAGACGCGTCCTCCGCGCCATCGACGTCGTCGGCATCCTCGACGAGGGCGTCCTCGATGAGCAGCTCGTCGTCGGTGCCGTGGCCGAGCGCCTCGGCGGCGACGTCGGCGCGCTGCTGCCAGAAGGCCGCCTCCTCGTGGCGCCCGAGGTCTTCGAGGACCGCAGCCCGGGCGCTGAAGAGCGCAGGGCTCCACTCGAAGGCCCGGTCGGGGTCGAGCTCGGGGATCTCGAGCTCGCCGAGAGCGAGTTCCGTCTCACCGCGGTCCAGGCGCGCGCCCGACATCGCGATCGCCAGAGCGACACGCGCCGGTGTCGGCAGCGCAGCGCGATCCACAGACCGCCCCTCCTCCAGAGCACGGTCCGGACGCCCCATCCCGCGCTCGCTGTCCACGATCAGCGCGATCTGATCGTCGCGACCGGAGATCCGGCGGTAGGTGCGCAGCTCCCGCAGCGCCAGCGCGAAATCGCCCACGGCGTAGGCGGTGATCGCGACGGACTCCCGGACGACGGCGACGCGGCCCGCGCGACGCGACGCCGCCAGGGCGTGCTCGTGTGCGCGGGCGGGATCCTCGTCGATCAGCATCGCCGACATCGCCAGATGCCGCGCGACGACGTCCGCATTCTCCTTGCTCAGGGTCTTGAGCTCGTTGCGCGCAGACGGGTGCAGATCCTTCGCGGTGACCTCGTCGGGAAGCTCCGGGTCCCGCGGCCGATCGGCAGCGCGCAGGTCCCGCCGAGGCCGCTCGGAACGATACGGCGTGCGGCCGCCGTCCCGGCGGGCGTGCCCGCCGTCGCGCTGTCCGCCGTCACGACGCGAGAAGCCGCCGTCCCGGCGATCGCCGTCCCGACGAGGAGCACCGTCACGACGCTGGTACCCGCCCTCACGACGATCGCCCTCACGACGAGGAGCACCGTCACGACGCTGGTACCCGCCCTCACGACGATCACCCTCACGACGAGGCGCACCCTCGCGACGCTGGTACCCGCCCTCACGACGATCGCCCTCACGACGAGGCGCACCGTCACGACGCTGGTACCCGCCCTCACGACGATCACCCTCACGACGAGGAGCACCGTCACGACGCTGGTACCCGCCCTCACGACGATCACCCTCACGACGAGGTGCATTCGCCCGGGAGGAGGAATCGGAGCGCGTACCGCGTTCGTTCCCCGCCGGGCGAGGTCGCTCGGCGGGTCGGTCACCGTTATCCCGAGGAGCGCGGAACCCGCGTCGGGACTCACCGTCGACGAAGCGGCGGTTGGGCCGCTGCGATGCGTCTTGGGACGCCGAACGGCGGTCTTCTTCTTCCGGCATGGCGCGATCCTCTCACGGTGGTCCTTTTAACGCGAAAGAGGCCACCCTGCGTTGGGTGGCCTCTTTCGTCTAAAAGG
>NZ_BCRA01000023.1 GCF_001552355.1 Microbacterium resistens NBRC 103078 | reverse complement strand
CGTCGGCCTCGGCGCGTGCGGTCTTCGCGGCGGTGGCGGCGTCGAGGGCGGTCCGCGAAGTGGTGGCGGCCTGCGACTGCGCAGCGCTCAGCGCCGTCTCGATCCGCGTGATCTGCGCCTGGGTCGCCTGCTCGTCGCCGCGGGCGCTCTGCACGTCCTCCCACGTCGGATAGTCCTCGGCGTGCCCGGCCACGGGGGCGGCGACGAGGAGCCCGGCCGCGAGCACGAGCGCGCTCGCCAGGCGCGCTCCGACGGCGCGCGCGTGACGCCCGCGGGCGATCGATCGTGCAGTGCTCACCCGCTCGACGCTAATCCTCCCGTGCGCGGATCGCCACCCGGGTCGCTCGCCGTCCGCCGGAGACAGAGAGGAGGGAGGACCGGACGGACCGGTCCTCCCTCCTCGCCGACGGTGTCTCAGCCGCTCTTGCGTCGGAACTCGCGCTTCATCTGCGGGGCGGCGGTCGCGTGGACGGCGGAGTCGCCGTCGAGGTGCGCCTCGCCGTTGCGATGCCGCGCGTTCTTCTTCTCGAGCGCCTCCTTGAACTTGCGCTTCATCTCCTCAGAGGGGACGGCATTGTCTTCGGTACTCATGCGCGCCAGCCTACTGTTCGCCCCGCCGCGGAGGGGAGGGCCGTCGGGCGCGCCGCGCTCCCGTGACGGCGACGTCGATCAGGAGGCCGATCCCGACCGCCAGCGCCACGGACACCACGATCGCCACCAGCGGCCCGCCCGGGACGATCGCGGCGATCGCCGCTCCGATCGCCGCCTGGTAGGCCGCCCACCCTGTCGCCGCGAGGACCACCAGTCCCAGGTACCGCGGCGGGTGGATCCGGGACGCGCCGGCGACGAGGTTGACCGCCAACCGGGCGAAGGGGACGAACCGGGCGGTGAACAGCACCGTGGCGGTCCCTCGGTCCAGGCGGCCGCGCGCCCACTCCAATGCCGCCCGGACCCGGCGCGTGCGCATCCACCGCCACCGCTCGACCCCGACGCCGCGTCCGATGAGATAGCAGGCCACGTCGCCGACGGCGGCGGCTGCCGCAGCGCAGAGGACGACCGCCCACAGCGCGGGCGAGCCGTGCGACACCGCGAGCGCGCCGAGCGCCGTCACCGCGATCTCGCCGGGCACGACGACGAAGAAGGCGTCGCCCACGACCAGCAGCGCCATGAGCGCCAGTCCCCACGGACCGGTGAGCACGGCGTCCAATCCCTCGGGAAGCACGGATCCACTGTCGTCGCGCCGGGTGAACGGAAACCAACGGGCGGATAGCCGGTGTCCGGCGCGCATGCATCCGGTGAACACTGGGCGATCCGGCCGGTTTCGCGCGTCCGGGGCGCATCCGCCCCGCCATCCTGAGACCGTGAGAGTAGCGATCGTCACCGAATCCTTCCTCCCGCACATGAACGGCGTGACCGGTTCCGTGCTGCAGATCCTCCGTCATCTGGAGCGCACGGGCCACGAGGCCCACGTGATCGCCCCGGCGGCGCGCGAGATGCCGCGACGGTCCGGACACGCCACGGTCGAGGCGATCCCCAGCATGGCGCTTCCCGGCTATCGCTCCGTCCGCGTCGGGGCGTCCACCACCCTCCGGGTGACCCGCGCGCTGGAGCGGTTCGCTCCCGACGTCGTCCACCTCGCGTCGCCGTTCGCGCTGGGATGGCGCGGCGTGCTGGCGGCGGAGCGACTCGGTGTGCCCGCCGTCGCCGCCTACCAGACCGATGTCGCGGCGTACACGGCGCGCTACGGCGTGGCTCTCACCACCGCGCTCGCCGAGGCGCACATCGCGCGCCTGCACCGCCGGGCGACCCTCACCCTCGCCCCGTCGTCCGAGTCGGCGCATCAGCTCGCGCGGCTGGGCGTGGACCGTGTGCGCCGATGGGGGCGGGGCGTCGACGCCGAGCGCTTCCATCCGTCCCGACGGCGTCCGGCCGCGCACGGGGAGATCGTGGTCGGCTACGTCGGTCGCCTCGCCCCGGAGAAGCAGGTCGAGGACCTGCGGGTGCTCTCGGGGATGCCCGGAGTCCGTCTGGTGATCGTGGGGGACGGGCCGTCCCGGCCGCGGCTGCAGGCGCTGCTCCCCGACGCCGCGTTCCTCGGGCACCTGTCGGGCACGGTTCTGGCGGAGACGATGGCCTCCTTCGACGTCTTCGTCCACCCCGGGGAGAGCGAGACGTTCGGGCAGACGCTGCAGGAGGCGCAGGCGAGCGGGGTGCCGGTGGTCGCCACGGGGCGGGGCGGGCCGCGGGATCTCGTGCGCCATGGCGTCGACGGCTGGCTCTACCGGCCGGGGGATCTCGACGATCTCCGCGGCAGGGTCTCGGATCTGGTCGCCGACGCGGGGCGGCGACGGGTCTTCGGCGACGCCGGTCGGGCCGCGGTCGAAGGGCGCTCGTGGACCGTCGTGTGCGATGAGCTGCTGGCGCACTTCGAGGAGGCGGCCGTCCTGCGCGCGGCGGACGCCTCGGCACGGGCCCCGCGCGAGCGGCGACCGGAGCTTCCGTCGCGTCGCGTCGCGGCGGCTCCGGGGTGGCGGCGCTACGTCGCCCTCGGCGACTCGCTGACCGAAGGGCTGTGCGATCCCGCCCCGGACGGCTCCCTGAGAGGCTGGGCGGACCGCATGGCGCTGCTCCTTGCGGCGCGCGGCGGTCTCCACTACGCCAACCTCGCGATCCGCTCCAAGCGGGTGGAGGACGTGTGCGACGTCCAGCTGCCGCGCGCGCGGGCGCTGAAGCCGGACCTCGTGTCGATCCTCGTCGGCGCCAACGACCTCGTGAAGCAGCGGGTCGACGTCCCGCGTCTGGCGCGCCGGCTGGAGGAGGCCGTCTCGCAGCTGCGGGCGGACGGCGCCGACGTGGTGCTGGTCACGCCGTTCCTTCCCCGACGCGCGGAGTCGGCGATCTACGCACGCCGTTTCGCGGCGTTCGCGAGCGCCCTGGGCGGGGTCGCAGAGCGCACCGGGGCGATCCTCATCGACACCGATCTCGTCCCGCAGCTCGGCGAGCGCGCGAACTGGGGGGAGGACCTGGTTCACCTGTCCTCGCGGGGGCATCGCTTCCTCGCCTATCGGGTCGGCGACGCTCTCGGGGTGCCGCACGCGGACGCGCTCGGAGCGCTGGACGAGGTCCTGCACGAGCACGAGCGGCTGACCAGGGGCCAGTGGTGGCGCAGGCACGCGCTGCCGTGGGTGTGGCGCCGCCTGCGCGGGAAGGCCGCGGGGGACGGACGCCGGGCGAAGCACGACGACTACGTGTGGCTCGGGCGCTCCGCGCAGATGCGCGAGGGGGCCGAGGTCTAGCGGGACGCCGCGGGGCGGGTCGTTCCCGTGGTCTGCGCGCGTTCGGCGAGCAGGACGGTACGGCGCGCTCCGGTGACCATCGCCGCGTCGAGGAAGGTGCCGTCCGGCAGCGCGAGCGCGCCCTCGCCGGCATCCGCCGCCTCCGCGACCCTGGCGAGCACCGCCCGGGCACGGGCGGCCTCCTCCGCATCCGGGACGAAGGCGTCCCGGATGGTGTCGAGCTGAACGGGGTGGATCGCCGCGCGGCCCAGGAAGCCCAGGGCCCGGCCCTCGGCGCAGGAGGCCGCGAGGCCCCGCAGATCCCGGGTGTGGGCGTACACCGACATCGCCGGAGAGGGCAGACCCGCGGCGCGCGCGGCCACCACGATGCGGCTGCGCGCCCAGAGCAGGGCCCTGTCGTCGGCAACGCCGAGGTCGCCGCGCAGGTCCGCCTCGCCCAGGCCGATCGATGCGACGGCGGGGTCCGCCGCAGCGATCTCGTACGCCCGCTCGACACCGAGGGCGCTCTCCACGAGCAGATGCAGGCGACGCTCGGGCAGCGCGGCCGCGAGCCGTTGGACCTGGGCGGCGGACTCCAGCTTGGGGACCCGGACCTCGACGCCCGGCGGGAGCGCGCGCACCGCGTCGAGGTCGGCATCGTGCCACGGGGATCCCTCTGCGGTGATCCGCACCTGGACCGGCCGGGCGGGCAGCTCGGCGCACAGTACCCCGAGCGTGCGCCGCGCCGCCGCCTTGCGCGACGGCGCCACCGCGTCCTCGAGATCCACGATCACGACATCGGCTCCGGACGCCCACGCCTTGCGGACCCGGTCCTCGTGATCCCCGCCGGCGTAGAGCAGCGTGAGCACGGGCGGGGCATCCTCGGGGGTCATATCGCCCCCTCCTCGCGCAGCGCCGCGATCCGTTCCGGCGAGAACCCCCGCTCCGCGAGCACCGCGTCGGTATCGGCGCCGTGCGCCCTGCCGGTGTGCGCGATGACCGCGTCGTACCCGGACAATCGGAACAGCGGGCCCTGCATCCGCAGGGGGCCGAGCTCCGGATCGGTGATCGGGTGGATCGTGCCGAGGGCCTGGAACTGCGGATCGTCGACGATGTCCGAGGCGTCGTAGATCGGTGCGACGGCGGCCTGCGCCTGCGCGAACCGTTCCACGACGTCATCGCGGTCGTGCGCGGCGATCCACGTGCCCACGGCCTCGTCCAGCTCGTCGGCGTGCGCGGCGCGTTCGACCCCGGTCGCGAACCAGGGCTGCGCGATGAGGTCGGGCCGACCCACGAGCTCCATCACCCGTTCGGCGATGGACTGGGCCGAGGTGGACACGGCGACCCACAGCCCGTCGCGCGTGCGGTAGGTGTTGCGCGGCGCGTTGTTGCTGGTGCGGTTGCCGGTGCGCGGATGCACGTCGCCGCGCTGGTCCCACCGGGTGATCTGCGGCCCGAGCATGGCCAGGATGGGCTCGATGATCGCGAGGTCGACCACCTCGCCCCGGCCGGTGCGATCGCGCGTGGACAGGGCGACCATGATCGCGAAGGCGGTGGCGAGCGAGGCCACCCCGTCGGCGAGACCGAACGGGGGCAGCGTGGGCGGTCCGTCGGGCTCCCCGGTCATGGCCGCGAACCCGCTCATCGCCTCGGCGAGGGTGCCGAAGCCGGGCCGGGACCGGTAGGGGCCGATCTGTCCGAAGCCGCTGACGCGCGCGAGGACGAGTCGCTCGTTCGCCGAGGCCAGCGTGTCGTAGTCGAGACCCCACCGCTCCAGGGTGCCGGGGCGGAAGTTCTCGATGACGACGTCCGCCTCCGCGGCCAGAGCGAGCATCACCTCCCGGCCGCCCGGCGTGGACAGGTCGGCCGTGACGGTGCGCTTGTTGCGTCCCAGCGTCTTCCACCAGAGGTTGACGCCGTCCTTGGCCACGCCGTGCGTGCGTGCGGGATCCGGGCGACGCGGGTGCTCCACCTTGACGACCTCGGCACCCAGGTCGCCGAGGTGCATCGCGGCCATCGGCCCGGCGAACAGCGTGGCCGCGTCGATCACGCGGAGACCGGCGAGAGGTCCCCGCGACGGGTCCGTCGTGACGCTCATCGCTCCTCCTCGTCCTCGTGCGGGGCCACGTTCTCGTCGAGGTCCCAGGCGCACCGGAACCCGATCGCGGTGCTGCGGCCCAGCCCGAGTCCCGGTCGCAGGAGCTTCACCGCATAGTCGGCGCTCTGTCGTCCCTGCTCCACGTACCAGCCCGAGCCCGTCGCGCCCCGATCGCTCCCGCCCTTGAGCATGACGAAGCGGGTGCGCCCGTCGCTGTGCTCGCTCTCGGTCCAGTTCCAGACGGCCGGCTCGCTGCGGCGGAACCCGGGGTCGTCGGCGGCCAGCTGCCATTCGTCCTCGGTCGGCAGGCGACCACCTCGCCAGGCGCAGTAGGCACGGGCGTCCTCCAGGTCCACGAGAACGGCAGGAGCGTCGGGATCGCCCTCGTCGCCCGCGAACCGCGTCGGCACGAGAGGCCGGTAGCCGGACTCCTCGACGAACCTCCGGAACTCCCCGGCGGTGACCTCGGTGGCGGCCACGCGCACGCGACCGGCGAGCAGGCCCTCGCGCTGCAGCGTGCGGGCGTCGTGCAGCCGAGGCGGCAGCGGCTTCCACTCGTCGACGTACGGCGCGCCCTGGTACATGCCGGTCTCCCGTGCCCGGTACCGGACGGTGAGGGCGTACGGGCCTTCGGGCAGATCGACGCCGGGGCCCGGCCCCGGGGCGTCATCGTCCCGGGGAAGAGCGGGTGGGGCGATCCGCCGCGCGGGCCGGTGCGGGAAACGGGCATCGTCGTCTCGGTCGCGTTCCGCCTCGGCGATCGCCCGCGCCAGTCCCGGCCACCAGTCCGGGGACTCGTCGTCTGCCTCGGCCACCGCCGCGATGCCGCGGCCGGGGACGGTGACGACCGGCGAGGACGCGCCGGAGAGCAGAGGTCCGGTCCATTCGTGGTCGCCGCGGTTGACCACGGTCCACAGACGGACCCCGCCCCGCTCCCAGAGCGACGCGTACACGCCGGCCTCCTCGGCCGCGTCCGACAGCGGCGCCAGCGGGGTCCAGTCGCCCTCGATCAGCAGTTCCCGCGCCGCGCGCTGGATCCGCACCATCCGGCGCACGGTCGCACTGTCGCGCGCGGACCAGCCCACCCACACGCCGAAGACGACCTCCCACACCATCACCCCGACGCCGTTGAGCCACGCGGACTGCAGCTCCTCGGAGTGGTCGCGGTGCCAGCGCCGGATGTGATGCTGCATGTGGCGTCGCTCGTACCAGTGGGCGCGCAGCACGCCGGGCACGTCCGAGTCCGCGAAGAACTGCGCCCAGGACGCGGCATGGTCCTCGATGCGTGCCACGGCGAGCTTGGACTCGCCCTCCAGCACGATCCCGGGGCGGGCCTCGTCAAGCCGGGCCACGAGTTCCGGATCCGCCTTCTTCAGGGTGTCCAGGAAGACCCCGTCGGCGCCGAGGTCGGCCACGAGCGCGGCGAGCTCGGTCGCGTCGTCCCGGCCCCGGCGGGTGCCGGTGTCCCAGGGGTTGTAGTCGACGAAGACGCGGAGCCCGGCACGATGGAGGTCCTCGACCAGGTCGGTGAGGCCGGGGACGTCGCGGTAGAAGTCCCACTGGTTGCGCTCGTCGATCCCGATCACGGGGTAGGCGTGCCAGAGGACGACCGCGTCGAGGCCGCCGAAGCGCTCCCGGGCGTCCGCGACGAAGCGCTCGGGCGTGAACCGCTGCGCCGCGAAATCGAACAGCAGCTCGTCCCAGAGCCAGACCTGCGCGACCGTGGAGCATCCGGCCGCCCAGCGCGCGTCGGGGTGCGCGTAGCGTTCGCCACGGTAGGCGTGTCGGCGGCGCGAGTCGTCGCGCCACTCGTGGAGCCTCCGTCGCCAGGCGGGCCGCTCGGCGGGGTCCGCAGGGGCGGCGAAGATCTTGGCCTCGTCCATCGCGAGCGAGGCCTCCTCGTCGAGCGGACGGGTGACGTCCACGGGCGAGGGGCGGTCGATATCGCGGGGGACGAGGGGGTCGAAGGCGTACGTCATGAGCGCTCCCCTGCCGTCTGACCCGAGGGCGAGGCGATCATGGCGAGCGTGCGGTCGACGAGGTCGTCGATGCGCTGCTCGCCGCCGGGCAGCGAGGTCGCGATCCGTCCGTCCAGGGGCGAGGCCCAGCGCGAATCGATGCCCGAGGCGCCGCGGACCGCCCCGACGACGGCGCCCACGGTCGCTCCGGCGGAGTCGGTGTCCCAGCCCGCGGTGACGGCGATGGCGATGCTGGTGCCGAGGTCGCCGCGGCCGGCCTCCAGCGCGTAGGCGATGACGGCGGCGTTGTTCAGCACGTGCACCCAGTGCAGGTGCCCGTACTCGGCGTGCAGCGCGTCGAGGGCCGCCCGGACCGCGGGCTCCGAGGCGTCCCCGTCGGCTCCCAGGGCGCGACCGCGGCGGACGGCGGCGGCAAGCGCGCTGTCCGGGGGGAGGACACGATCGGCGGCGTCGAGCACGGTCCGGACGTCGTCCGCGACGAGGGCCGCCGCACCGAGAGCCGCGGCCCACCGTGCGCCGTAGAGTCCGTTGCGGGTGTGGCTGAGCCGGGCGTCGATCCCGGCGAGGCGTGCGGCCTCGCGCACATCCCCCGGGTGGGCCCAGCCGTAGACGTCGGCGCGGATGAGGGCGCCGATCCACTCCCGGAAGGGGTTGCGGGTGGTGGCGGTGGCGGTCACCGGCACGGCGTCCAGGAGGTTCCGGTACGCCGCGCGCTCCGCCGTGAACACCCGCCCGGCGGGCAGCGCGTCCAGCCAGGACCGGGCGACGTCCTCGGTCTCCAGCGCGGCGCCGTGCGCCTCCAGCATGCCGAGCGCGAGCAGTGCGTAGTTGAGGTCGTCGTCCTCCGGCATGCCGTGGATGTTCTCCTCCAGCGACGTGGGCGCGCTGCGGCGGTTCCACGGCCAGCGGGCGGCGACATCGTCCGGCAGGCCGACGGCAGTGAACCACCGGTCCAGCGGCCAGCGCCCGGTCGTGCGGAGGATCTCCTCGATCCCCTCGCGCGGGATCTTCTCCACCGGCTTGCCGAGAAGGCATCCCGCGGCCCGTCCGGTCCAGGCGCCGGCGACCCGGTCCCGCAGGACGTCGGCCTCCGGGACCGACGGCAGGGCGAGCGGGTCAGGCAGGAGAGCGGCGATGCCGCCGTCGTCCTGGGGCTCGGCGGGATCGATCGGGACGGGCCGCGCGTCGAGCTCTGCGAGGAGCGCCCGCGCGAGCCTGCGCAGCTCATCCGAGGCGGGGACGGGCCCCGCTCCGCTCACGGCCGGGGCGGGGTCGCCGCCCGCAGCGACCCATCGTTCGCGGATGTCGGCGACCTCGCGGCCCTCGCGGGCGGACTGCACCAGCTCGTGGGGGAGGAGGTCCTCCGGCTGCGCCCAGGTGAGCCTCACGCCTGCCCCCATTCCTCGAGGGCGCGAGCGCGACGATCGGCGCGGGCGCGGTCGTCGGCGAGGATGTCGCGCGCGGCGGAGGCCATGAGGACCCCGGTCGCGCGGATGTCCATGCGGCTGGCCTCCTCGATGGGGTCCAGCCATTCGTCGGGCACGACCGCGGTCCCGCCGAGACCTGCGCAGATCGCCCCGGCCATGACGGCGATCGAGTCGGCGTCCCGTCCGTAGTTGACGGCGCCGAGCACGGCGCCGCGGAAGTCGCCGCGGTGCGCGAGCACGAAGGCCAGCGCCGCGGGCAGCTCCTCGATCGAGCGCGTGCGGGAGGGACGACGCGCGTCCATCGCCATCTGCCGGTAGGCGTCGCCGACCGAGTCGAAGGGGGCGACCACGTCCCGCACGCGGGCGCCCAGCGCTCGTTCCGCGGCGGCGTCCTGAGGGCGGTGCTCGCCGGAGCCGAACACGTCGACGACCGCGCGGAGCGCCGCCGCGGTGCCGTCGTGCGCGAGCGAGAGCCCGGCGCCGACGACGTCGTCCAGCACGGCGCCGGGGGCGATCGCGGCGGCGACCATGGCGGCGAACACGCCCGCGGCCTCCCTGCCGTAGCTGGACTGGTGGGCCCCGGCGACGTCGATCGCCTCGGCATAGGCGGCGGCGGGGTCCCCGGCGTTGGCGAGGCCGACGGGCGCGATGTACATCGCTGCGCCGCAGTTGACGATGTTGCCCACGCCCGCTTCGCGCGGATCCACGTGACCGTAGTGGAGGCGGGCGACGATCCACTTCTCGGCGAGGAACACGCGCTGCAGCAGCAGGGCGGTCGACTCCAGCTCGGGGATCCACCGCGGCTCGCCGATCATGAGCGGCACGAGGTCCTCGGCCACGGCGTACGCGTCGAGATGCGCGCGGCGCTTGGCGTAGACCTCCACCAGCGCCCTGGTCATCAGGGTGTCGTCCGTGACGTGCCCGTCGCCCTTGTGATAGGGCGCGATCGGTCGGGCATCGCGCCAGTTCTCGAACCACGGTCCGACGATGCCGGTCACCCGGCCTCCGTGGCGTTCCTCGATCTGCTCGGGTGTCCACCCCTCCACGGCGCCGCCGAGGGCGTCGCCCACCGCGGCACCCGTGATGACGGCGACCGATCGGTCCTCGAGCCAGTCCATCAGTTCTCCCTGCTGCTCTCATCGGCGCGGATGGCGCCGTCGACCCGTCCGGGTCTGGTCGGCCGGGCCGGGCGGCCCGGCCGACCTCGGTTCACTTCGTGATCTGATCCCAGCCGTCGGTCAGGTCCTTCTCCAGCTGTGCCGCGTCGATCTCCTGCGCGAGGAACTTCTGGTAGGCGGGCGTGGCGACCGTGTCCTTCCACTGCGCAAAGGCGTCGGCGAACAGGTAGGGCGCCGAGGCCATGT
The DNA here is from genome assembly GCF_001552355.1 of Microbacterium resistens NBRC 103078. GTDB lineage: Bacteria > Actinomycetota > Actinomycetes > Actinomycetales > Microbacteriaceae > Microbacterium > Microbacterium resistens. The sequence goes on along the minus strand of NZ_BCRA01000023.1, from coordinate 43,669 downwards.
GCTGGCCCGATGCGAGGATGCGATCCCAGCCGGACTCCGCGCCCAGCTCGTCCGCCATCGCCTGCTGCGCCGACGTCGTCGCCGGGATCAGCGCATCGGCCTTGTTCAGCGCGGCGAGGTTGTCCGCGGCGGTGAAGTACTCGATGAACTCTGCGGCCTCCTGCACGTGCTCGGAGTCGATGTTCACCGACAGCGTCTGCGGGTTCGCCGCCTGGTCCGGACCCTCGGGGCCCTCCAGCGGGGGCAGCACCACCCAGTCGAAGCCCTCCGGCGCGTCCTTGGCGATGTTGGCCGCCTGGAAGGAGCCCTGGACGGTCATCGCGACCTGCCCGGCGTAGAACGACGCGAGCACCTCGGAGCCGGACTGGGTGAGACTGACGGGGAGGATCGAGTTGTCCTGGTGGGCCATCTCGTCCACGAGAACCGGCAGCGCCATCTCGCCCTCGCCGACCACGATGGACGCGTCCGCACCGGAGCCCTCGAAGTACTCCCCGCCGAACTGCGGGGCCATGGCCATGAACGCGGCGGTGGGGCTCTTCAGCCCCCATCCGAGCCCGTACGCCCCGTCCTTGGTCGTCGCCCGGGCGATCTCGCGCAGCTCGTCCCAGGTCATGGTGTCGCCGGAGGGGATCTGGACTCCGGCCGCATCCAGGAGCGTCTTGTTCGCGAAGACCATGTACGACTGCAGCTCCGTCGGGTACGCGACGACGGCGTCGTCCACGGTCACGGCGTCGAGCACACCCTCGGGGATGTCCTTGCGTCGCTCGTCGGACATGTGCTCGCCGAGATCGGCGAGATAGCCGTCGCGGGCGAAGGGCACGATGCCCGCCGCCTCGTAGTGGATGATGTCCGGCGCGGCACCGCCGTTGAACTGGGTGATGAGCTTGTCGTAGATCCCGTCCCAGCCGGCCTGGACGATCTCGACCTGGACCTCGGGATTGTCCGTGTTCCAGGAGTCGACGATCTCCTCGGTAGCGGCGATGGCTGCCGGCTGATCCGACAGGGACTGGAACGTCAGCGTGACCGGTCCGTCGGAGTCGGGCTCGGCCGACGAGCAGCCCGCCAGGGCCAGAGCGCTGATCGCGAGGCATGCGGCGATGGATGCACCACGGGTGTTCATGAGCGTTTCCTTTCGGGGTTTCGTGGGGTACGGCGTTCTCGTCAGCCCTTGACCGCGCCGGCCATCAGGCCGCCGACGAGCTTGCGCTGCATGATCGAGAAGAAGACGATGCTGGGGATCGCGGCCAGGACCGCGCCGGCGGCGAGCGGGCCGAGCGCGACCTTGCCCTCGCCTCCGATGAACATCTGCAGGGTGATCGGCAGCGTGTAGTTCTCCGGAGACTGGAGCAGCACCAGGGCGAAGAAGAACTCGTTCCAGGACGACACGAACGAGAACATGGCGGTGGCGACCACTCCGGGCGCGAGCAGCGGGAACACGATGCGTCGCAGCACGTCCAGCCGGCTGGCGCCGTCCATCGATCCCGCCTCCTCCAGCTCCAGCGGGATGGCCGCGACGTAGCCCTGCAGCATCCACAGTGCGAACGGCAGCGTGTACGTCGTGTGCACGAGGGTCAGGCCCACCAGGCTGTCGGTCAGCCCGATGGAGCGGAGGATCAGGAACAGCGGGAGGATGATGAGGATCACCGGGAAGACCTGGCTCACCAGGATCCATGCCACGCCGGTGACCCGGATGCGGCCCTTGATGCGCGCCAGCACGTAGGACGCGGGGAGGGCGATGAGCACGACCAGGGCGGTCGAGGCCAGGGCGACCACGGCGCTGTTGCCGGCTGAGCGGATGAGTCCCTGCTTGGACAGCGCCTGGCCGTAGTTGTCGAACGCCCAGTCCCGGGGGATGAGGCTCACGGTCAGCGAGTTCAGCTCGCCGGACGACTTCAGCGATGCGGAGATGAGCCACAGCAACGGGAAGCCGAGGAAGACGATGTACAGCACCAGTGCCGCGTACTGACCGGTGCGGGCGAGGATCCTCACGATCAGCTCTCCTTCTCGGCGCGGAACTGCGAGCGCAGGAACAGGGCCAGGAGGGCCACCACGACGACCACGAGGACGACGCCCATCGCGGCGGCGTAGCCGATGTTGCGGTTCTTGAAGGCCTCCAGGTAGGTGAAGAGCATCGGCAGCATGGTCCTCCCGCCGGGTCCGCCCTCGGTCAGGACGTAGACGAGCGAGAACGAGTTGAAGTTCCAGATGAAGTTCAGCGACGTGATCGAGACGATGATGGGGCGCAGGCTCGGCAGCGTCACGGTGGCGAACCGCCGCCATGACCCTGCGCCGTCCACCGATGCCGCTTCGTAGAGCTCGGACGGGACCTGCTGGAGGCCGGCGAGCAGGGTCACGGTGGTCTGCGGCATCCCGACCCAGACCCCGACGATCACGACGGCCGGGAGGGCGAGCGAGAAGCTGCCCAGCCAGTTCGTGTCATCGGGGAGCCCCAGCGCCCCGAGGAACGCATTGAGGGGGCCGGCGTTGGGGGAGTAGATCATCCGCCACATGATCGCGACGACGACCGGGGGCATCGCCCACGGGATCAGAGCGAGGACCCGCGTCAGGCCCTGGAAGCGCAGGTCGGAGTTCAGCAGCAGCGCCAGCCCCATGGCGGCGACCAGTTGCAGCAGCGTGACCGACACCGCCCACACCATGCCGATGCGGAACGACTCCCAGAAGAAGCCGTTGCCCGCCAGGCGGAGGAAGTTGTCGATTCCCACGAACGTGTACTCCGGACGACGGACCAGCCGCGCGTCGGTGAACGCGAGAGCGATCCCGACCACGAGCGGCGCGACGCTCAGGACGAGGATCGGCAGCAGCGACGGCATCACGAGCGCGATGGCCTCGCGGCGGCGGGCCCGTTCCATGCCGGTGATCCGGCGGGGGGACCGACGAGTCCTGACGGGCGGATCGGTCGTCGCGGTCGGGGTCATCGGGCCTCCTCGCTCGATGCGGGCTCGGGCGCGCCGGTGGATTCGCGGGCACGCAGTTCGGGGGCGACGCGGATCTGGGCGGCCGTCCGGACGGCCGGGCGCTCCGGGTCCACGAGCTCGCGCACCAGCTCCGCGGCGGCGAGGCCGCGCTGGGTCGTCCCGAGCGAGACGCTCGTGATGCTGGGCTGGAAGACGCGGCCGAACTCGGTGTCGTCGAGTCCGGTCACGGCGAGGTCCTCGGGGACCGAGAGCCCCAGCCTCCGGGCGGCCCGGATCGCTCCGATCGCCAGCAGGTCGTTCGCCGCGACGACGGCGTCGGGGAGCGATCCGGCGTCCCGGCTCCGCTCCAGCAGCGCACTCGTGGCCGCGAGGCCCGCGGCGACGGTGAAGTCCTCGGCGACCACGACCTCGCCCCGCTCGGCGCCGAAGCCCTCGACGGTGGCGGTGTCGAAGCCGCGCTGGCGGGCCTCGCCGGGCGTGGTGTCCAGGGGGCCGTTCACGAAGGCGATCCGACGGCGTCCGATCCCCACGAGATGGCGGACGGCCATGCCGATCGCCTCGGCGGAGTCGGTCGACACGGAGTCGATTCCCGCGTCCGCGAGCGAGCGTCCGATCACGACGATCGGCACCGGGGCGTCGCGGATCTCCTGCACGAGGGCGTCGTCGGTGCGCAGCGGCGCGATGATCATCGCATCGACGATGCCCGTGCTGAGACTGCGGATGAGGTCGGCGCTGCTGCGCGCGGTCGGTCCTGTCCCCATCACGACGACGCGGTAGCCGTGCGGCTCCAGTGCCGAGTGGATCGCCGACAGCATCTCGACGTACACCGGGTTGCCGATGTCGGCCACCGCGAAGGCGATCTGCTGGGTGCGCTTCATCCGCAGCGATCGGCCGCTCGCGTCGGGGCGGTACCCGAGCTCGTCCGCGGCCGCGCGCACGCGCTCGACCATCACGTCGCTGGCGCCGCCGCCGTGCAGCGCGCGGGAGGCCGACCCCAAGGAGACCCCGGCGCGCTCGGCCACCTCCACGAGCGTGACCCGTGTGGGCTTCTCGGTCATGCCGGTTCCTCCGTCTGCGCTGATCGGCCGATTCCGGAAACGTTTCCAAACTCGATCAGATGAATCTTGGAAACGTTTCCAAAAAGGACCATAGCAGGAAGGCGGTGACGGCGCCAGATCGTTCCGCCCGGCGGCCTGTGGGGCCGGAGCGGCCTGCTGCTAGGCTGGACGAGGATTCCTCTGCGGAATCCACAACTGAACAGGGCTCTCTCGCCACGAGGGAGCCTTCACGGAGCGGGTCGGCAGGAAGCTGGTCCCCTGTGGTGGACTCCCCGGCGGGTGATCGTCGGGTGGCCTTCCACTGGTGGCCAGCGCAGGCGGATGACGCGGGTCCTTCCCGTGCGCCCATATCTGCCCGTCTCCGCTCCTTCGAGATGCTCGCACTCCACACGGGAGGGCGAGTCTAAACAAAGAAGGAGAGACCTCTTGGAAGGTCCTGAAATCACCGCCACGGAGGCCGTGCTCGACAACGGCCGCTTCGGCACCCGTACGATCCGTTTCGAGACGGGTCGCCTCGCCCAGCAGGCGCAGGGCGCGGTCGCCGCCTATCTGGACGAGGAGACGATGCTCCTGTCCGCCACGAGCGCGGGCAAGCACCCGCGTGAGGGCTTCGACTTCTTCCCGCTCACCGTCGACGTCGAGGAGCGCTCCTACGCGGCGGGCAAGATCCCCGGATCGTTCTTCCGTCGCGAGGGCCGTCCCTCGACCGAGGCGATCCTCGTCTGCCGTCTGATCGACCGTCCGCTGCGCCCGTCGTTCGTCGACGGCCTGCGCAACGAGGTCCAGATCGTTATCACGGTCCTCTCGATTGCGCCGGGCGAGTTCTACGACGCGCTCGCGATCAACGCCGCCTCGGCGTCCACGCAGATCTCTGGTCTGCCGTTCTCCGGTCCGATCGCGGGTGTGCGCCTGGCGCTCATCCCGGGTCACGGCGACACCGCCGACCAGTGGATCGCGTTCCCGACCGCCGCGCAGCTCGAGGAGGCCGTGTTCGACCTCGTCGTCGCCGGCCGCGTCGTGACCAAGGCCGACGGCTCGAAGGACGTCGCGATCATGATGGTCGAGGCCGAGGCGACCGAGGGCAGCTGGAACCTCATCAAGGGCGGCGCGACCAAGCCCAGCGAGTCCGTCGTCGCCGAGGGTCTCGAGGCGGCCAAGCCGTTCCTCATGCAGCTCGTCGAGGCGCAGGCGAAGCTCGCCGAGACGGCCTCGAAGGAGCCGGGCGTCTACCCGGTCTTCCTTCCGTACGAGCAGGCGACCTACGACTTCGTGTCCGAGCGCGCCCTCGCCGAGCTGAACGACGTCTATCAGATCGCCGACAAGCAGGAGCGCCAGAACGCCGACGACGCGATCAAGGACCGCGTCAAGGGCGAGCTGACCGCCGCTGTCGAGGCCGGGGATCTGCCCGAGTCCGCGCTGGGCGAGTTCTCGGCGGCGTACAAGTCCGTCACCAAGAAGATCGTCCGGGGGCGCATCCTCACCGAGGGCGTCCGCATCGACGGCCGGGGCCTGGCGGACATCCGTCCGCTCGACGCCGAGGTGCAGGTGATCCCTCGCGTGCACGGATCCGCGATCTTCCAGCGCGGCGAGACCCAGATCCTGGGCGTGACCACGCTGAACATGCTCAAGATGGAGCAGCAGATCGACTCGCTCTCGCCCACGACGAGCAAGCGGTACATGCACCACTACAACTTCCCGCCCTACTCGACCGGTGAGACCGGCCGCGTCGGGTCGCCGAAGCGTCGCGAGATCGGGCACGGCTTCCTCGCCGAGCGCGCCCTCGTGCCGGTGCTGCCCAGCCGTGAGGAGTTCCCGTACGCCATCCGCCAGGTCTCCGAGGCGCTCGGGTCGAACGGGTCGACCTCGATGGGCTCGGTCTGCGCGTCCACCCTGTCGCTGCTGAACGCGGGTGTGCCGCTGCGCGCGCCGGTCGCCGGCATCGCGATGGGCCTGGTCTCCGACGAGGTCGACGGTGAGACCCGCTACGCGGCCCTCACCGACATCCTCGGGGCCGAGGACGCCCTGGGCGACATGGACTTCAAGGTCGCGGGCACGAGCGAGTTCGTCACGGCGATCCAGCTCGACACGAAGCTCGACGGCATCCCCTCGGAGGTGCTCGCCGGCGCGCTGACGCAGGCCAAGGAGGCGCGCCTCACGATCCTCGGCGTGCTGAACGCCGCGATCGACGCTCCCGACGAGATGGCGCCGACGGCGCCGCGCGTGATCAGCGTGCAGATCCCGGTCGACAAGATCGGCGAGCTGATCGGTCCGAAGGGCAAGACGATCAACGCGATCCAGGACGAGACCGGCGCGCAGATCTCCATCGAGGAGGACGGCACCGTCTACATCGGCGCGACCGACGGCCCCTCGGCCGAGGCGGCCCGTGCCCAGGTGAACGCGATCGCCAACCCCACCAACCCTGAGGTCGGCGAGCAGTTCCTCGGCACGGTCGTGAAGATCGCGACCTTCGGCGCGTTCATCTCGCTGCTGCCGGGCAAGGACGGCCTGCTGCACGTCACGGAGGTGCGCAAGCTCGCCGGCGGCAAGCGCGTCGAGAACGTCGAGGACGTGCTGGGCGTCGGGCAGAAGATCCTCGTGCGCATCACGAAGATCGACGACCGCGGGAAGCTGTCGCTCGAGCCGGTGCTCGACGACGCCCCCGCCGAGGGCGAGGCCGCCGCGGAGGCGCCGTCCGAGGACTGAGTCGTCGGAAAGGCCCGTGTTGTCCCCCGAACGGGGGACAACACGGGCCTTTCGTCGTTGTTGTGACCGAAACGTTATGGGAAGTTCGCCTGCCGTTGGCCGCAATGAACGGGAGTGTCCGATGCCTCCCCTACGCTCGGAAGTGCGCACCGGGGGGTGCGCGACAAGCGCAGCATCGCATTCGGGGGTGAACGCATGCGTCTCTTCAGTGTCGGCACCGGCAGCGCCACCGAGCGCCCGGCCGCGGAGGAGAGCGCAGCGATGGTCCACCCGTCGGCGCCGATCCCCGTGATCGGCCCCGGGATCGGCGAAGCCGTGCGCGTACCGCTGGGGGAAGGCGGACTGCAGGTCTTCCCGCTCATGCTGGGCGGAGCGGAGTTCGGGTGGAACACCGACACCGCGAGCAGCGAGGCCATCCTGGATCGGTACGCCGAGATCGGCGGCAACGCGGTGCACACGGCGGACAGCTTCGCCGCGGGGCGCAGCGAGCACATCATCGGACGCTGGCTGCGCACGCGGGGGCGCCGGGACCGGACGGTCCTCGCCGTGCGCGTCGGGGCGCACCCGGACAACCCCGGTCTGGGCTCGGTCAACCTCGTGCGCGCCGTCGAGGCATCACTGACACGGCTCGGCGTCGAGCGCATCGACGTGCTGTACCTCGACGCGAGCCAGGACGACGGCAGCCCGCTGGAGGACACCCTCGCGACGGCGGAATGGCTCGTCGACGCGGGCAAGGTCGGCACGCTGGGCGCGTTCGGATTCTCCGCAGAGAGACTCGTCGAGGCGCGGATCCTCTCGTCCGCGGGCTATCCGCGCATCGAGGCGATCGACGAGCCGTACAACATGCTGCGACGAACCGTCTTCGAAGGCGACCTCCGGCTGGTCGCCGGTGCACAGGGCCTCGCCGTCACCCCGTCGCATGCCCTGGAGCACGGGTTCCTGTCCGGGCGGCACCGGTCGAAGGCGGACGCGCGTCATGGGGTGCGTGGCATGCAACTGCGCAGCAACATCAACCGCCGGGGAATCAAGGTGCTGCGCGCCCTGGATCTCACCGCAGAGGAACTGCAGGTGCCCGTCGCCGCGGTGTCGATCGCGTGGCTGCTGGCCCAGCGGACCGTCGTGGCGCCGATCGTCAATGCCTTCTCGATCCAGCACGTCGACGAGATCGTGCAGGGCGTGGGCGTGGCCCTGAGCCGTGCCCAGCTGGCGGAGCTGGCGCGCGCCGCCAGCTGAGGGCGGAAGAGCGTCTCATCCCGAAACCCTCCGGAGCCGCCGAGGGCGGGTGACGTAGGCTGGAAGGGCTCCGACAGAACCGTCGGCGACGAAGCGAGCGGTTGTGACGCATTACATCTACCTGGTCAGACACGGTGAACATCAGGACGCCGAGCACGGCGTCGATGACGGACCCCTTTCGCCCCGCGGGCGGAGGCAGGCCGAGCTGATCGCAGACCGGCTTTCGGGGCTTCCGCTGGACGCGGTCTGGCATTCGCCGCTGCTGCGGGCGGCCGAGACCGCGCGCGCGATCGCCGAGCGCCTCCCCGCCGTGACCGCGCAGCCGTCCGCGCTGCTCTTCGACTGCGTGCCCACGGGGATGACCGAGGACACCCCGGCCGCGTTCGAGCCGTTCTTCGGATCGGTCACGGAGGCGGAGATCGAAGCCGGGCGCGCGCAGATGGGCGACGCGGTGAGCGAGTTCCTCGTGCGCAAGCAGGGAGACGTCCACGAGGTCCTCATCACCCACAACTTCGTCATCTCCTGGCTCGTCCGCGAGGTGCTCGAAGCCCCGGAGTGGCGCTGGATGACGCTGAACCAGGCGCACTGCGGCCTCACGGTCATCTCGCAGAAGCAGGGGCGACCGTGGAGCCTGGTCGCCCACAACGACCTCAGCCACCTGCCGTTCGAACTGCGCACCGGAATGCCCGATCCGCTTCCGGTCTGAGCCGGACGGCGTCGGTCGCCGGGGGCGACCGTGCTCAGCGCCGGGCGAGGACGAACCCCTGGGCGTGGCGTTCTTCGCCGTGTGCGGCGCGGTGCGCGGTGACGATCACCGTGAACCCGCGCTGCCCGAGCATGCGTGCGATCTCTGTCGGCTCGTGCAGTACGCCGTGCAGCGTGAGCGGATGACCGTAGGCGCGTCCGTCCACGACCCGCTCGCCGGCACCCGCCTGGAATCCGAGCAGCAGCGCGCCACCCGGCCGGAGCACCCGGCCGAACTCGTCCAGGATCGCCCCGACCTCGTCGCGGGTGCTGTGGATGATCGCGTACCAGCAGAGCACGCCACGAGTCGTCTGCGGGTCGAGGGGAAGGGCGGCGAGGTCCGCCACCTCCACGGGGAGGCCGGGGTGCGAGGCGCGGGCGTGGGCGACCATCTCGGGGGAGAGGTCGAGGCCGTGCAGGGGAGCGACCCCCTGCGCCGAGAGGTGCGTGAGCATCCGCCCGGTGCCGCACCCCGCGTCGAGCACCGGGGCGTCGTCGTCGGGTAGCGCATCGACGAACTCCGTGAGCATCGCCTGCTCCAGCGGGCGCTCGTATCGGAGGTCGGGCAGGAGCGACGCGTACTCCTCGGCCACCGTGTCATAGAAGGCGCGCGTGGCCGCGTGTCGATCAGTGCTCATCGCCGACCAGGTCCTTGCGATACCACCGCGTCGCGTTCGGATTGTCGTTGTACGCCGGGATCTCGACGAAGCCGGTGCGCAGATAGAGGTGGCCTGCCGAGGCGAGCGTGTGGTGCGTGTCGAGGACCAGCGCGGTCGCTTCCCATGCGCGCGCCCGCCGTTCCAGCTCCTCGAGCAGGTGCCTTCCCCACCCGCGGCCGCGGGTCTCCGGACGAAGGAAGACGTGCTTGACCTCGTAGACGCGTCCTTCCAGGTGCTCCAGCAGGCGGATGCCGCCGCAGCCGACCACGCCGCCGTCGTGCTCCGCGAGCAGCAGCACCCCGACGGGCTCGGTGAAGGCGGACGGCGAGGGCGTGGCGGGGGAGTACGTGCCGCCGGGGAACTCCGCGGCGCGCATCGCGAAGTACGCGGACAGGATCTCCTGGGCGTCGGGATCCTCGGGGGAAGCAGGACGGAACACGAGCATGCCTCGACGGTACGCCGCGCGGCGGGGGCCTCCGGCGTGCCGCGCTGAATAGAATCGAGACATGACCACGCGCGTCGCCCTGGTGGGCGGGACCGGCAAGCTCGGGGCGATCATCCGCTCGGTGATCGACGAGCAGGACGGCTTCGACGTGCACGCCGTCCTGACCTCGCGCAGCGATCTCGGCGAGCTCGACGGGGCGGATCTCGTCGTCGACGCCTCCACTCCGGCGGTGAGCGTGGATGTCGTCCGTGCCGCCGTGGAGCGGGGGGTCAACGTGCTCGTCGGAACCTCCGGCTGGTCGCAGGAGCGCATCGCGCTGGTCCGCCCGCTGGTCGAGGCCGCGGGCACCGGCGCGGTGTTCATCCCGAACTTCTCGGTGGGCTCGGTCCTCGGCTCGGCGCTCGCCGCGATCGCCGCGCCCTTCTTCGGGTCGGCGGAGATCATCGAGGCCCACCGCCACACGAAGATCGACTCCCCGAGCGGCACCGCCGTCCGCACCGCGGAGCTCATCGCCGAGGCCCGGGCCGGGCAGGGTCCCGTCGACGCGCCGCACGTGGACCAGCGTGCCCGCGGGCAGCAGGTCGCCGGGGTGCCGATCCACTCCCTGCGGCGTCCCGGTGTGATGGCCGAGCAGCAGGTCATCCTCTCCGGCCCCGGCGAATCGCTCACCATCCGGCATGACACGGTCGACTCCGCGGAGGCGTACGCGCCGGGGATCCGGCTCGCCCTCCCGTACGCGCGGGACGCGCGCGGCGTGATCGTGGGGCTCGAGCGCATCATCGACCTGGGGATCGTCCCGAGCGCATGACCGACCGGATCGCGGTCCTCGGGCCCCGGGAACGGTGGGATCAGCCGTTCACTGCGCAGCGCAACGGCTCGCCGCGCAGTGCCCGACCTGCCTCCTCTGCGGCGAGCCGCTGCAGGTTTCGAAGGGACGTCTCGGAGTAGAACGCCGCGTGCGGGGTGAGGAGGGTGCGGGGTGCCGTTCGAAGCGCGTGGCCATGCTCCAAGGGCTCTCTCTCAAAGACGTCGAGTCCGAGCCCCCCAAGGCGTCCGGAGGAGACGGCTTCCGCAGCGGCCACTGTGTCCACCAGGGCTCCACGGGCCGTATTCACGAGGATCGCCGTCCTCTTCATCCGTGCGATCGCGTCGGCATCGATGAGGTGCGTCGTCTCGCGCGTGAGCGGGGCATGCACCGAGATCACGTCGGCGCGGGCGAGTAGCTCCTCGATGCCCACGAGACGGATGCCCTCGGCGGCGAGGATGCCTGCGTCGGCATAGGGGTCGTACGCGATGACGCTCGAGCCGAAGGCGCGGATGCGGGCGGCGACCTTGCGGCCGATCTGTCCGGTGCCGACGAGGCCGTAGGTGAGGTCCGACAGCGCCGGGATCGCGCCGATAGCGGTGGCACCGACCCAGCCGTCGGGTGATCCGGTGATCTCGCGATGGTAGTCGACCACACGGCGGAGGACGGCCAAGGCGAGGGCGATTGTGTGATCGGCCACCGTGTCGGCGCCGTAGTCGGGGACGTTGCATACGCGGATGCCTCGCCGGGTCGCGGCATCGACATCGATTGTGTCGACACCGATGCCGTATCGGATCACGACGGCATCCGGGGCGAGGCCGGCCAGCACGCGATCGGTGATCTCGGCGAACGTCAGCAGGACGACGTCGGCACCGGTCGTCACAGCGGCGACGTCGTCTTCTGCCGTGGCGTTCCGTCCGTCGACGATCTCCGCTCCTGACGAGGCGGCAGCGGTCTCCTCGTGCGTCAGCGAGGGGAAAGAGTGATCCGTGACGACGATACGGCGGGCTCTCATTCCGCGCTCCTTCCTTGAGCGAGGTCGGCGACGAAGGCGCGTCGCGTCGCGCCGACGTCCAACGACGCGGTCACGAAGGTGAAGCCCTGGTCTCGCCGTTGGCGCGCGGTCACGCCGTCGCCCGCGTGGATCGCCGGGATCCTTCGGTGGCGACGGGCCGTGTCGAGGACGAGCGCGATCGCTTCGGTGGTGCGCGGGCCTTCGGGACCGGGCTGAGAGCCGACGGCGAAGGCGAGATCGCTCGGGCCGACGTAGAGCCCATCGACGCCGTCGACGGCGGCGATCTGGTCCACGGCGGAGAGCCCCTCCGCGGTCTCGATCATGGCGAACAGCAGGGGGCGTGTGTCGCCCCCGGTCGGGTCTCCCGTCATCAGAGCGTTGGCCGCGCCCCACGAGCGCCTCCCGCCGACATCCGGGTATCTCAACGATGCGACGGCCCGTTCGGCGTCGGCCGCTGAGGACACGAGCGGGACGATGACGGCCTCGACCCCCGAGTCCGCCACGGCCCCGATCTGCGTGAAATCGTTCTCCGCGACGCGGGCGACGACCATGGCGCCGCCGCCCGAGCGGATGGCGTCGGACAGGGGCACGACATCCCCGATCCGTGCGAAGCCGTGCTGCAGATCGATCCCCACGTAGTCGTAGCCGGCTGCCGAGGCCATGCGGGCGAGTTCCGTGCTGGCTGTCATCATCCACATGCCATAGAAAGGCCGTCCGGAGCGGGCCGCATGGAGAAGTGATGGACGGAAGTGGGCCATGCCGGGTTCCTTTCCCGTGGACGCGGGGCTCGCGTTAACCGTTAACGGTTAACCGTTAGCCATGTGGGAGGATTACACCATGGGTGCAGCCAAACACCAAGGACCCGGGCGGGGGATGGCGCTGCGGAACGAGCCCCTGGGGGATCAGGTCGCACGCGTTCTGCGGCGGCAGATCCTCTCCGGAGAGCGGCGCCCGGGCGACCTGTTGATCGAGAAGTCGCTTTCCGAGGAGTTCGGTACCAGTCGCGGTCCCGTCCGTGACGCGCTCGCTCAGCTCGCCGAGGACGACCTCATCGCCGCCTCCGGCCGCAGCTATCGAATTCTGGAGGTGACCGGCGCCGACATCGAGGAGATCTACGATCTCAGGTTCCTGCTGGAGCGCCACGCCCTTGCCAGGGCTGCGCGGACCGGTGCGGACCTACGGCTGGCCCGCGAGGCGATCGCGCAGATGGACCGGGCGGCGACCCGCTCCGACGGGACCGCATTCGGGCTCGCGGACCTGGCTTTCCATCGTGCGTTCCCGCACGCGCTCGGCCAGCGTCGGCTGCTTTCCGCCTGGCTCGCCTTCGAGCGCACACTTCGCACGCTCATGGAAGTGAATCCCCATCCGATGTTCGATTCCGCACGCGCAGTGGATCTGCACCGAGAGTTGCTGCGGGCGGTCGAGGAAGGCGATCCGGTCTGGGAGGAGTTGCTCCGAGCGCACCTGGACGAGGCGCGCGATCGGTTCGTCGCCCGCTATGCGAGTGAGGCAGCGCAGACGCCGTGACCTATGCGGTGGTCTCCGTCGCGACGGCGGCTGACGTGCGGCGTCCCGCCTAGAATCGAGGGATGAGCTCCCGCATCGGGGTGGCCCTGATGGCCGCCTGCCTCCTGCTCTACATCGTGCTGGTCGGGCAGCGGGCGATCGCGCTCTTCGTGTCGGGGCAGCCGGTGGGGGTCCTCATGGGCGTGGCTCTCGTCGTGCTGCCGCTGATCGGGCTGTGGGCGCTGGTGCGCGAGCTCCAGTTCGGGTTCTCCGCCGACCGGCTCACCCGTACGCTGCGTGCCGAGGGGACGCTCCCGGACGACGACGTGCACATGCTGCCCAGCGGACGGGTCGTGAAGGCGGAGGCCTCGGGGCTCGTGCAGCGGTACGAGAGCGAGGCGTCCGCGGCGCCGCAGGACTGGCGGGCGCGGCTGCGTCTCGGCATCGTGCAGGATCTGGCGGGCGACCGCAAGGCGGCCCGTGCGAGCGTGCGCGCCGCGATCCGGATGGAGCGCTCCGCCCGCTGATCGTGCTCCCCTCGCATCGAGTGGTCAGTTTCTGTGGGTCGGCGACGCGCGAACCCACAGAAACTGACCACTCGATGAGGGAGGTCAGGCGAGGGTGGCCTCGAGGGTGATCTCGATGCCGGACAGTGCCTGGGACACCGGGCAGCCGGCCTTGGCCTCCTCGGCGAGGCGCTGGAACGTCTCGGCGTCCAGCCCCGGGACGGAGGCGTTGACGTTGAGGTGGCTGCCCGTGATGCCGGTGCCCGGCTTGAAGGTGACCGACGCGGTCGTGTCCACGCGCTCCGGAGGCGTGCCGTTGCCGGCCAGCGCGTGCGACAGGGCCATGCTGAAGCAGGACGAGTGGGCTGCCGCGATCAGCTCCTCGGGGGTCGTGGTGGTCTCCGAGCCCTCGGAGCGGGCCTTCCAGTCGAGGGGGAAGGTGCCGAGGTGGGACGAGGAGAACGAGACGGTGCCCGACCCCTCCGTGAGGCTTCCGGTCCAGGTGGCTGCGGCTTCGCTCGTGACAGGCATGACGGTTCCTCCGGTTCGGGGACAGATGTGCTGTCAGCCTAGCGATCAGGCAGCGGCCGAGGAACCTCCGGTGCGGCGCCCCAGGACCCCTGCGCGCTGCAGGAGCAGGTACAGCTGGCAGCCGAGGCAGAGCCCGAAGACGGCGTTGAGGAACGCGGCGACGAAGGCCGCGGCGGTCGCGACGGGCAGCGCCCACGGAACCCCGAGCAGGTGCAGCGCCAGACCGACGGCCACGACGACGAGCCCCACCCCCTGGGCGAATCGCGGCGGGCGAGGATCCTCGAGGTCGGCCGGGGGAGACAGCCGCGGACGGACGGCGGCGCGGAACAGCAGTGCCCACGGCTGCGTGCGGGGCGAGATCAGGCTCCAGGCGAACAGGAGCGCCACGACGAGCGCGAGGACGAAGCCGGGCTCGGTCGCGCGGTCCGTCCACGGAACCGTCGGGACGAAGGTCGCATCGGCGAGGGGCTGGTAGGCGAACCATCCGAACGACGCTTCGGCGGGCGTTGATGCGTCGGCCATGGCCAGCGCGGTCGCGACGAGCAGCAGCGCGGAGGTGATCGCGGCGGCGAAGCGCGGTCCGCGGGGGTCGATGCCGTCGGGGACGGTCATGCCGCCCTCCTTTCCTTCGCCGTCGGCGCGGGGGCCGGCGTCAGCTCGTCGATGGCGGCGAGGACCTCGGCGGGGCGGGGGACGCCGTGGAAGCGGGAGCGCACCGTGCCGTCCGGGTCGAGCAGGAACGTCGTCGGGGTCGACAGGATGCCGTGATGGGAGGCGAGATCCGCGCGGTGGGTCAGGTCGACCTCGGTGCGCACGACGCCCTCCCGCTGCGCGGCCACACCGTCGAGCACGCGGCGCGCCTGCGGGCACCGCGCGCAGAGCTCGGTGCTGAACTGGACCAGCGTCGCCCGGTCGCCGAGTCCGCCGGGGGCGAGCTCCGCGGCGTCCGTGGCGCGACGATCCCCGCGGACGTCTCTGCGGCGTCCGTCGCGGCGTCGTGCGAGCAGACCGATCGCCACCGTCACCGCGAGCAGGGCCCCGATGACGACGAGGACGAGCGGGAGGGACATGCGTCGAGGGTACGCCGGCGTGGCCGACCGGGACCGGATGTGACGCCGGATGACCCGCGCACGGACGGATCCGGAGCGGGCGTCACGGGCCCCGTCGCGGTCCGGCGCGGGTATCGTGATGCGCATGAGCGCCGCGATCCCCACGCCGTACGAAGACCTGCTCCGGGACGTCCTGGAGCACGGCACCCGCAAGGACGATCGCACGGGAACGGGGACGACGAGCGCGTTCGGCCGGCAGATCCGCTTCGACCTGTCGAAGGGCTTCCCCCTCATCACCACGAAGCGGGTGCACTTCAAGTCCATCGCCTACGAGCTGCTCTGGTTCCTGCGCGGGGACTCGAACGTGCGCTGGCTCCAGGAGAACGGCGTGACGATCTGGGACGAGTGGGCGGACGCCGAGGGCGAGCTCGGACCGGTGTACGGCGTGCAGTGGCGCTCCTGGCCGACGCCCGACGGCGGACACATCGACCAGATCCAGCAGGTCGTCCAGCAGATCCGCGACAACCCGGACTCACGGCGGCTCCTGGTCTCCGCGTGGAATCCGGCCGACATCCCGGACATGGCCCTGGCACCGTGCCACGCGATGTTCCAGTTCTACGTCGCGGACGGGCGCCTGTCCTGCCAGCTCTACCAGCGCAGCGCCGACCTGTTCCTCGGGGTGCCGTTCAACATCGCCTCCTACGCACTGCTGACCCTGATGATCGCGCAGCAGACGGGGCTGCAGCCGGGCGACTTCGTGTGGACGGGCGGCGACTGTCACATCTACGACAACCACGTCGAGCAGGTGCGCGAGCAGCTCACCCGCGAGCCGTATCCGTACCCGACCCTCCGGTTCGCCCGCACCCCCGAGTCGATCTTCGACTACCGCTTCGAGGACTTCGTCGTCGAGGGGTACGAGCATCACCCGGCGATCCGCGCGGCGGTGGCGGTATGACCTGGGTCGGCCTGATCTGGGCCGAGGCGGAAGGCGGCGTGATCGGCGCTTCCGGGGGGATGCCGTGGCGGGTCCCTGAGGACATGGCGCACTTCAAGGAGACCACGCTCGGGGATCCTGTGGTCATGGGACGCAAGACCTGGGAGTCGCTGCCCGAGCGGTTCCGGCCGCTCGCCGGGCGGGAGAACATCGTCGTCACCCGTCAACAGGACTGGAGCGCGGAGGGAGCGCAGCGGGTCGCGAACCTGGCGGACGCCGCCCGTGGCCGCGACCGGATCTGGATCATCGGCGGCGCGGAGATCTACGCGCAGGCGATCGGCGGCGCGGACCGGCTGGAGGTCACCGAGCTCGATCTCGTGGTGGAGGGCGACGCCTTCGCGCCGTCGCGCCAAGGGTGGCGACTCGTCGACGAGGGGGAGTGGCAGACCTCCCGGACCGGGATCCGATACCGCTTCCTCGGGTACGAGCGCTGATGCCGACCGCGCTGATCACCGGGGCGAGTGCGGGACTCGGCGCGGAGTTCGCGCGTCAGCTCGCGGCGCGGGGATCCGATCTGGTCCTCGTCGCCCGCTCGCGTGACGACCTCGACGCGGTCGCGGCGCCGCTGCGCGAGCGTTACGGCGTCGTCGTGGAGGTCCTCCCCGCCGACCTGTCCGTCCCGAGGGAGCTCGCCCGCGTGGAGCGCCGGCTCGCGAACGCCGGGCGCCCGGTGGACCTCCTGGTCAACAACGCCGGCTTCGGACTGCCGTTGCAGTTCGCCGACAACGACATCGCGGACGAGGTCCGCCACCTGCGCGTGCATGTGGAGGCCTCCATGCGGCTGATGCATGCGGCCCTGGGCGTCATGCGCGGACGCGGCGGACGGATCGTCAACGTCGCCTCCGTCGCGGGCTTCATCTCGCGCTCCACCTACTCGGCCTGCAAGGGATGGCTGATCGGCTTCAGCCGCTGGGCGAACGCCGAGTACGCCGAGGACCGCGTGTCGGTCACCGCCGTATGCCCCGGATTCACCCACACGAGCTTCCACGAGCGCATGGGCCTCGCGCCGGGACAGGAGGGCGTGCCCCGGGCGATGTGGCTGGACGCCCGCGACGTGGTCCGCGAGGGACTGCGCGACGCGGCCCGCGGCAGAGCGGTCTCGATCCCGTCGCTCCGCTACAAGGCGATCGTCGCCCTCGCCAGGGTGCTGCCGGCCTCCGTGACCGCGCGCGTCGCCCGGAGGGGTCGCGTCTGACGCAGAGCGGCGCTGGCGGCCGTCAACGGAACCGATCGAGGTGGATCCCGGCGTAGGCGATCGCCGCGATGGTCTCGCCGTCGGTGATCCGGCCGTCGGCGATCATGCCCAGCACCTCCTCGAACGGCTCCCACGACACCTCGTCGATGCCCTCCTCCCGCTGCGCGTCGTCGTCCGTCCGCGCCTGCGCCAGCCCCCGGGCGAGGAAGACGTGCTCCGGGGCGACCGTGATCCCGTTGAGCGCGTTCATGAAGCCGATATGGGTCCACTCGGACGCCGTCAACCCCGTCTCCTCGAGCAGCTCCCGGCGTGCGGCCACGAGCGGGTCCTCGCCGTCGCTGCCGCCGGCGGGCACCTCGAGGGAGGACCCGGTGGTGTACCGATCCAGGCGGACCAGGCACACCCGCTCGCGGTCGTCCACCGCGACGACGAAGACGGCGGGGTGGCGCATCTCCACGACGCCGTAGATCCCCTCGCCGGCGGGCCCGACGATCTCGTCCTCGCGGACACGGATCCAGGGGTTCTCGTAGACGGTGCGGGTGCTGCGGGTCTGCCAGGCCATGCAGCGAGCCTAGGGGGCGGTGGTGCGCCCGTAGGATCGGAGGATGGGCTGGTTCGGGAAGAAGAAGCGGGACCGCGACGACGCGGGCGAGACGCTGCGCCGCTACAACGAAGCCGAGGCCGCCCGCCTGACGGCCCTGACGAACCCCGCGGACGCCGCGGCCCCGGAACCGACGGTGCCGGTCACGCTCGACACCGGCTCCGGAGCCGGCGAGTTCCGGGTGGAGGACGTCTTCACCATCACCGGTCGCGGCATCGTGGCGACGGGCACGGTCCTCTCCGGCACGATGCGGGTCGATCAGGACGTCGAGATCCTCCGTGGCGGCGCTCCGGTCGCGGCGTCGCGCGTGACCGGGATCGAGATGTTCCGCAAGAAGGCGACCGAGGTCGGGGCCGGCACGAACGCCGGGATCCTCCTCCGCGGCAGGCCCGCCGTCGAGCGCGGCGACGTGATCCGGGCGTCGTCCCCGTCTGCGTGAGCCTCGGGCGAACCGATACGCTGAGAGCATGACGCACGCTCCCAATCCCTTCGGACAGGTGCTCGTCGCCCTCATCACCCCGATGACGGCCGACGGCGAGGTCGACTGGCCCGCCGTCGAGAAGCACATCGACCGCGTCATCTCGGACGGTGCGGACGGCATCGTCGTCACTGGGACCACCGGCGAGACCTCCACGCTCACGGACGCCGAGAAGCTCCGTCTCGTCGAGGTCGGCAAGGACGTCTCCGCCGGTCGCGCGAAGATCATCACCGGCGGCGGGTCCAACGAGACCGCGCACGCGATCGAGCTCTACAAGGCCAGCGAGAAGGCCGGGGCCGACGGCATCATGATCGTGACGCCGTACTACAACAAGCCGACCCAGGCCGGCATCCTCACGCACTTCCGTCTGGTGGCCGACGCCACCGACCTGCCGGTGATCCTCTACGACATCCCGGGCCGCACCGGGGTGCCCATCAGGTACGAGACGATCCTCCGGCTCGCCAAGCACCCCAACATCCTGGCGGTCAAGGACGCGAAGGGCGACTTCTCCGAGGTCAGCCGGGTGCTCAACCAGACCGACCTGATGTACTTCTCCGGGGACGACGCGAACGTCCTCCCGCACCTGTCGATCGGTGCCACGGGCCTGATCGGCGTGACCGCCAACATCACCTCGGCGCCGTACCGGACGATCGTCGACGCGGTCAACCGCGGCGACCTCGCCGCCGCGACCGCCGAGCACCGTCGGCTGGAGCCGCTCGTGCGCGCGGTGATGACGCACGTCCCCGGCACCGTCGCCGCCAAGTACGTGCTGCACGGTCTCGGTCGCATCGGCAGCCCGCGTGTCCGCCTTCCCCTGGTCGGCCCGGAGGAGTGGGAGGCCGCGATCATCGAGGACGAGCTGGCCCTGGTCTCCGACGTGCCCGGCGCCGACTTCTCCGACTTCCGTCCCGACCGCAACGCCGCCGCCGGCGGCGCCCTGCCCAAGGTGCACGGCACAACTCGATAGCCCCTGCGCGGCTCGCGCGGTGCCGCCCGCTCGGGCGGCACGGCGGCGGGCCCGGCGGGGCGCAAGGCAACGAACGGGCACACGGGTGTCCGACTGAGGAGACCGCATGTCCATTCCCCTGGCAGATCCTGCCCCGCTCGCCGCCGGAACCCTCCGGGTCACCCCGCTCGGCGGGCTGGGCGAGGTCGGTCGCAACATGACCATCTTCGAGTTCGACGGCAAGATCCTCGTCGTCGACTGCGGCGTGCTGTTCCCCGAGGAGCACCAGCCCGGCGTCGACCTGATCCTGCCCGACTTCGAGCCGATCAAGGACCGCCTGGACGACATCGTCGGCGTCGTCCTCACCCACGGCCACGAGGACCACATCGGAGCGGTGCCCTACCTCCTCCGCCTGAAGAACGACATCCCGCTGATCGGCTCCGGGCTGACCCTCGCACTGGTCGAGGCCAAGCTGAAGGAGCATCGGATCAAGCCCTTCACCCTGACCGTCCAGGAAGGGCAGGAGGAGCGGGTCGGTCCCTTCGACCTCGAGTTCGTCGCGGTGAACCACTCGATCCCGGACGCTCTGGCCGTGGCCATCCGCACGCCCGCGGGCATGGTGCTCGCGACCGGCGACTTCAAGATGGACCAGCTCCCGCTGGACGGCCGCATCACGGACCTGCGCGCCTTCGCGCGTCTGGGCGAGGAGGGCGTGGACCTGTTCCTCGTCGACTCGACGAACGCGGACGTGCCGGGCTTCACGCCGACGGAGCGTTCGATCGGACCGGTGCTCGACCAGGTGATCGGCAAGGCGCCGCGCCGGGTCATCGTCGCCAGCTTCTCCAGCCACGTCCACCGGGTGCAGCAGGTGATCGACGCGGCCCACGCCCACGGCCGCCGCGTCGCGTTCCTCGGGCGCAGCATGGTGCGCAACATGACGATCGCCGAGCAGCTCGGCTACCTCAAGGTGCCCGACGGCGTCCTCATCGACTACAAGAAGGCGCGCGACCTGCCGGACGACCGGATCGTCTACATGTCGACCGGGTCGCAGGGCGAGCCCATGGCCGTGCTCAGCCGCATGGCGAACCTCGACCACGCGATCGAGCCGGGCGAGGGCGACACGGTGATCCTGGCGTCCAGCCTGATCCCCGGCAATGAGAACGCGGTCTATCGCGTCATCGACGGGCTGACGAAGCTCGGCGCGAACGTCGTCCACAAGGCGAACGCGCGCGTGCACGTCTCGGGGCACGCCGCGGCGGGCGAGCTGCTCTACTGCTACAACATCCTGAAGCCCGGGAACGTCCTTCCCGTGCACGGGGAGTACCGCCACCTGATCGCGAACGCCAAGCTCGCGCAGGACACCGGGATCCCCGAGGAGCGCACGATCATCGCCGCCAACGGCACCGTGATCGACCTCGCGGACGGCGTCGCTCGTGTGGCCGGCCAGCTCGACCTCGGCTTCGTGTACGTGGACGGCTCGACGGTCGGCGAGATCACCGACGCGGACCTCAAGGACCGGCGGATCCTCGGCGAGGAGGGGTTCGTCTCGGTCATCGTGGTCGTGGACTCCGCGACCGGGCGGATCATCTCGGGCCCCGAGATCCATGCCCGCGGCGTCGCCGAGGACGACGCGGTGTTCGACGACGTGGCTCCGAAGATCGTCGCCGCCCTGAAGGAGGCGTCGGGCAACGGCGTGCGCGACACGCACGCCCTCTCGCAGGTCGTCCGTCGCACGATCGGCCGCTGGGTCAACCAGAAGCTGCGTCGCCGCCCGATGATCGTGCCGCTCGTCATCGAGGCGTGACCGGGGCTCCGCCGAAGCCCGGAAATCCCGGGAAACCCGCGTCACTGCGGGCGGATGTCGGCCCGCGGCCGTAGCGTGGAGGCATGCCCAGGAGTACGAGTGCGACCAAGAGCGGACAGGCGTCCGAGAAGTCCTCGACGCGCTCCCGCTCCGGTTCGGCCTCGGCCTCCGCGCCGAAGCGCCGGAGCGCGGCCGCGCCGAAGAAGTACATCGACGAGCCCGACAAGCCCAACGTCGCCGTGCGCGCGTGGCTCGGGCTGGCCCACGGCGTCGGGGGACTCTTCCGCGCCTTCGGGCCGGAGGCGCTGGAGAAGGAGCAGCGCCGGGACGGCTTCCCGTTCCTGCTCGTGCTGCTCGCGATCGCCGGCGCCGTCAACGAGTGGTTCTTCATCGGCAACGACGTCGCGTCCAACATCAGCGCGTACTCGGTCGGCCTGCTCGTCGGACGGGTCGCGTTCGTCATGCCGGTCCTCCTGATCCTCCTGGCCGGCTGGCTCTTCCGTCATCCTTCGTCCGTGCACGACAACGGCCGCATCGGCATCGGGTTCGGCCTGTTCACGCTCGCGCTCGCCGGCTTCTGCCACGTGGCCGGCGCGCGTCCGCACCCGCGTCAGGGGATGCCGGCGCTCAGCGAGTCCGGCGGACTGTTCGGCTGGCTGGTCGCCGAGCCGCTCGCGATGCTGTCGCCCGTCGTCGGCTACATCGTGCTGGGCCTGCTCGCCGCCCTCAGCATCCTCATCCTCACCAAGACCCCGCCGAACCGGATCGGCTCGCGTCTGGGCGACCTGTACGCCTGGATGTTCGACGCGGAGCGGACGCCGAAGGAGAAGAAGGAGAAGAACGCCCCTGCCGACGAGGACGTCGAGGTCGAGGGGCCGAAGGACGACGACGCGCTGCCCTGGTGGCGCCGGAACAAGACCGGTCGCGAGGAGGACCCCGACGACACGCCCACGGTCCCGACGTCGATGCGGGGCTCCCAGGACCTCACGGAGCTGCTGCCCACGACCGACACGGCCGGGGACCAGACGCCCGCCTACGACCAGGCCGTCATCCGCGACGACCCATACGACGCGGCGACCGAGGTGCTGTCGGACGTGCGTTCCGTGGCCGACGCGCTCGCCGAGCAGCAGAGCACGGCCCTGCTCGACGACGGATCGGACACCGGGGAGTACCCGGAGCTCGCGGGCTTCGACGGCTTCGGCACGGACGGTCCCGGCGAACGCGGCCCGCAGGCCCCGGTCGCCCCGTACGTGCTGCCGTCCCCGGGGACGCTGAGCGCGGGACCGCCGGCCGTTGCGCGCTCCGAGGCGAACGATCGCGTCGTCGAGCAGATCACCAACGTCCTGACCCAGTTCAACGTCGATGCGAAGGTCACCGGCTTCTCCCGGGGCCCGACGGTCACGCAGTACGAGGTCGAGGTCGGCCACGGCGTGAAGGTCGAGAAGATCCTCCAGCTCAGCAACAACTTCGCCTATGCCGTGGCGTCGAACGACGTCCGGATCCTGTCGCCGATCCCCGGCAAGAGCGCGATCGGCATCGAGATCCCCAACGCGGACCGCGAGACGGTGTCCCTCGGCGACGTCCTGCGCTCCACGGCCGCGCAGAAGAGCACGCACCCGCTGACCATCGGCGTCGGCAAGGACGTCGGCGGCAACTTCGTCGTCGCCAACCTCGCGAAGATGCCGCACCTGCTGGTGGCCGGCTCCACCGGTTCGGGCAAGTCCAGCTTCGTGAACTCGATGATCACGAGCCTGCTGATGCGCGCCCGCCCGTCGGACGTGCGGATGGTCCTGATCGACCCGAAGCGGGTCGAGCTCACCAGCTACGCGGGCGTCCCGCACCTGATCACACCCATCATCACGAACCCGAAGAAGGCGGCCGAGGCGCTGCAGTGGGTCGTGAAGGAGATGGACATGCGGTACGACGACCTCGCGTCGTTCGGGTTCCGCCACATCGACGACTTCAACCGCGCCGTGCGTGCGGGGGAGGTCGAGGTGCCGCCCGGCAGCGAGCGGGTCCTCAAGCCGTATCCGTACCTGCTCGTCGTCGTCGACGAGCTGGCGGACCTC
Organism: Microbacterium resistens NBRC 103078; assembly: GCF_001552355.1. Taxonomy (GTDB): domain Bacteria; phylum Actinomycetota; class Actinomycetes; order Actinomycetales; family Microbacteriaceae; genus Microbacterium; species Microbacterium resistens. The sequence continues at coordinate 20,392 of NZ_BCRA01000023.1, read as the reverse complement.
ATGATGGTCGCCCCGCGCGACGTCGAGGACTCCATCGTCCGCATCACCCAGCTCGCGCGTGCATCGGGCATCCACCTGGTGCTGGCGACGCAGCGGCCGAGCGTCGACGTCGTCACCGGTCTGATCAAGGCCAACGTCCCGTCGCGGCTCGCCTTCGCGGTGACGAGCGTCACCGACAGCCGCGTGATCCTCGATGCCCCGGGCGCGGACAAGCTCATCGGACAGGGCGACGCCCTGTTCTCCCCGATGGGGTCCTCGAAGCCCTTCCGCCTCCAGGGGGCGTGGGTCGAGGAGAGCGAGATCGACGCCGTGGTCAAGCACGTCACCGGCCAGGCCCGCCCGGAGTACCGTCCGGACGTCCAGGAGGCCATCGAGACGAAGAAGAAGGAGGTCGACGAGGACATCGGCGACGACCTCGAGCTTCTCCTCGCGGCCGCCGAGCTCGTCGTGTCGACGCAGTTCGGCTCCACGTCCATGCTGCAGCGCAAGCTGCGCGTCGGTTTCGCGAAGGCCGGCCGCCTCATGGATCTTCTCGAATCGCGCGAGATCGTCGGCCCCTCCGAGGGCTCCAAGGCGCGCGACGTCCTCGTCACGGCCGAGCAGCTTCCCGGCGTCCTCGCCCGGCTCCGAGGCGACGAGCCGCCCGCCGCGCCGTCGGCGCCCGCGTCGGCGCCTGCGGCGGGAGCACCGGCGGCGGACGACCCGTACGGGGCCGATCCTCTGGAGGAGCAGTATCGCGACCTCCCGGTGGTGGAGTCGGAAGGCGACGAGGACGCCTGGGGCCTGACGGGACGCGACTGATGGCCATCCCGCGGCAGCTGCCCAACGCGATCACGGTGGCGCGCATCCCGCTCGCCGTCGTGTTTTTCGTGCTCCTGCTGATGGGCGGCACGGCGGGCCTTCACGACCTCGTCCTCCGGTGGATCGCCGGCGCGCTGTTCATCCTGGCGATCTCGACGGACTGGGTCGACGGGTACCTGGCGCGCAAGTACGACATCGTCAGCGACTTCGGAAAGCTCTGGGACCCCATCGCGGACAAGCTGCTGACCGGTGCGGGATTCCTCGGGCTCGCGGTCCTCGGCGAGGTGCCCTGGTGGATCGTCGTGGTCATCCTGGTGCGGGAGTGGGGGATCACGGTCCACCGTCTGGTGATCGCCAAGGAGCACGTCGTCGCGGCGGCGTGGATGGGCAAGGTCAAGACGGCCGTCCAGGGCGTCGCTCTCGGATGGGCGCTGCTGCCGCTCCACGTGCTCGTCGGGATGACGCCGTGGACGGTGGTCACCATGATCCTCATGGTCGTGGTGCTGGTGCTGACGGTGGCCAGCGGCATCGACTACGTCGTGGCCCAGGTGCGCGGCGCGCGGAGCGGGCGGACCGGGGAATGAGCACCGAGGCGCTGCTGGCGGAGCTTCGGCGGCGCGGGTGGACCGTGGCCGTCGCGGAGTCGCTGACCGGCGGAGCGCTCTGCGCCGAGCTCGTGTCGGTCCCCGGCGCCTCCGATGTCCTCCGCGGAGGAGTGGTCGCCTACGCGACTCCGATCAAGCACAGCGTCCTCGGCGTCGACGCAGCGCTCCTCGCCGCTCACGGGCCGGTGCACCCCGAGGTGGCGCGACAGATGGCCGACGGGGTGCGTTCGGCGCTGGCCGTCGACGGCCGCGCGGCGGATGTCGGCGTCTCGACGACCGGCGTCGCCGGGCCCACGCCGCAGGGCGGGCAGCCCGTGGGGACCGTGCACATCGGCGTGAGCATCGGCGAGCGGTCGACGAGCCGGGCGTTCCGGTTCGACGGCGACCGGGCCACGATCCGCACGGCGAGCGTCGAGGCGGCGATCGCGGTCGTCTCCGGCGTCCTTTCCGGAAGCGTGGAATAAGAGCGACGTCACCGAAGTTGAGTCCTGTGTGCTCACATTCAAAGCACAGGATGAAAAAGTAGATTCGATGACAACAGGTCGGGTTAGACTGACGATCCGTTCGGACGCGAGATCCGACACGGGCCTTGAGGAGAGGGGGTTCCGATGATCCTTGTACGACAGGAGATCGGCGACGTGCTGCGGGACTTCCGACTGCAGAAGGGTCGCACGCTGCGCCAGGTCGCGAGCAAGGCCTCGGTCGCCCTCGGTTACCTCAGCGAGGTCGAGCGCGGTCAGAAGGAGGCGTCGAGCGAGATCCTCGCCTCCGTGGCCGAGGCGCTCGACGTGCCCATCTCGACGATCATGCGCGAGGTGGGGGACCGCATCTCGGTGCTCGAGGGCATCCAGGTCTTCCCGGACGTCGTTCCGGACGACCTCGTGGCCTCGGTCGAGCCGGAGCTGTCGCTGCGCTGACCCCTCGGGGTCGGCGTATCGACGCGTGGAGCCCCTCCGCGTGCGAAGAAGCGAATTCCTCCGCGCCGTCGACGGTGAGTTCGGAGCCCGGGCGACGGCGTTGCTGGACGACTTGGTCCTGACCACCCTCGGCACGCGCACGGCGTCCGAAGCGCTCGCGGCCGGCGTCCCGCCGCGGGAGATCTGGCTTGCACTGTGCGAGGAGACGGACGTTCCGGCGCACCGCCGCTACGGAGCAGGGCGTCAGGAGCCGAAGCGCTCCTGACGCCCTCGTCGCGTTCTCGGCGTGTTCGATGACACGGCAGTCGATCGTCGGCGTGTCATCGAAGCTGTGTTCGAGAAACGGGTATCGTTCTGCACAGATGACAACGAGGTGTCGTTGTCCACGGATGGTCCCGGAGCCGACGCGAATGTCGGTGGCCCCGCATACCGTGGCAGACGGACCGAAGAGGTCATGCGCCTTGTCGGAGAGTCGCCCCAGCCGGGGCGGCCGCGACAGCCTACAGGCGGCAGTACGCGAGCAAGAAGGAGCATCCCATGCCATCACCCGCAGACCGCGAACGGGCCCTCGAGTCGGCCCTCGCTCAGATCGACAAGCAGTTCGGCAAGGGTTCGGTCATGCGACTGGGCAGCGACGAGCGTGCTCCCGTCGAGGTCATCCCGACCGGCTCCATCGCCCTCGACGTCGCCCTCGGCGTCGGCGGACTGCCGCGCGGCCGCATCATCGAGATCTACGGACCGGAGTCCTCCGGTAAGACCACTCTGACGCTGCACGCGATCGCCAACGTCCAGCGCGCCGGAGGCATCGCGGCGTTCGTCGATGCGGAGCACGCGCTCGACCCCGAGTACGCCAAGAAGCTCGGCGTCGACATCGACCAGCTGCTCGTCTCCCAGCCCGACACGGGCGAGCAGGCGCTGGAGATCGCCGACATGCTGATCCGCTCCGGCGCGATCGACCTCGTCGTCATCGACTCGGTCGCGGCCCTGGTTCCCCGGGCCGAGATCGAGGGCGAGATGGGCGACTCCCACGTGGGTCTGCAGGCTCGCCTGATGTCGCAGGCGCTGCGCAAGCTCACCGGTGGCCTGAACCAGACGAAGACCACGGCGATCTTCATCAACCAGCTCCGCGAGAAGATCGGCGTCTTCTTCGGCTCGCCGGAGACCACCGCGGGTGGTAAGGCGCTGAAGTTCTACGCCTCGGTACGTCTGGACATCCGCCGGATCGAGACGCTGAAGGACGGCAGCGAGGCGGTCGGGAACCGGACCCGCGTGAAGGTCGTGAAGAACAAGATGGCCCCGCCGTTCAAGCAGGCCGAGTTCGACATCCTGTACGGCACGGGCATCTCGCGCGAGGGCAGCCTCATCGATTTCGGGGTGGACCACGGCATCGTGAAGAAGTCCGGGGCCTGGTACACGTACGACGGCGATCAGCTCGGGCAGGGCAAGGAGAACGCCCGGAACTTCCTGATCAACAACCCGGACATCGCCGCCGCGATCGAGACGCAGATCAAGCAGAAGCTGGGCGTCGGCGGGGCAGCGGCTCCGGAGGCCGCGCCCGCGGACGAGCTGGCGCAGCGGCGTCCCGCCTGATCCGGAGGCGATGACCATGTCTCGACGCGACTCGATGAGTGCGGTGGGCCATGCATAGCGGGGGCGGGCCATCGGAGGACGACCGGCTCGCTCCCGTCATCCCGTTGTTCGGCTCCCGCCGACCGAACGCGGCGACGGCGGAGGAGCCGCAGAGGGCACCGAGCTCGCGACACCCCGCGCATCCGTCTCGTCGGTCGACGTCGGGGGAGTCGCCGCGGCCGCTCGCCGCGGACGAGCGGGCGGGCCGCTTCTCCCGGAGAGATGCGACCGACGAGGCTGGACCGGGGATCGAAGAGGCGACCGAGTACCTCGTGCGCCGGTTGAGGACCAAGCAACTCTCCAGCCGGGAAGCACGGGAGGCACTGCGTGAGCAGGGTGTTCCGGCGGACGACGCGGCGGATGTGATCGCCGAGTTCGAAGAGCGCGGCTACCTCAACGATGCGGCGCTGGCGGAGTACCTCGTGACCGCGGGGTCCCAGCGCAAGGGGCAGGGACGCGTCGCGATCGGTCGAACCCTCCAGCAACGCGGCATCCCTCGGGAGACCGCTGATGCGGCGCTGGCCGAGCTCGAGGACGACGACGCCGATCGCGCGCTGGAGTTCGCCCGGAGCAAGGCCGCATCGCTCGCGCGATACGACGAGGACACCGCGGTGCGGCGCCTGGTCGGGCAGCTCGCGCGGCGTGGCTACGGCGGCGGTGTCGCGATGACGGCGGCCAGGACGGCACTGCGGGAGAACACCCGCTCCTCGGGAGCACGCGGGCGCGTCCGCTTCGAGGACTCCGACTGACGCCGTCGAGCATCGGACGCCCGCGGGGCCGGGCGGCGGTACATCGGTCCGGATCCGTTCGGAGGGCGGGCCCGGGTGCTCCGACCGACCGTAGAATGGCTGACATCATGAGCACTCCAGCCAGTGAGCCGACGATCATCGCGCCCTCGATCGCAGCGTTCGACGACGCGGGACGCCCGCGCACCTACGAGGTCCGCACCTTCGGGTGCCAGATGAACGTGCACGACTCCGAGCGTCTGTCCGGATCCCTGGAGAGCGCCGGCTACGTGCGTGTGGACGAGGGCGCGGAGGCGGACGTCGTCATCATCAACACCTGCGCGGTGCGCGACAACGCGGCGGGCAAGCTCTACGGCACCCTCGGCCACCTGAAGTCCCGCAAGGACAAGCACGAGGGCATGCAGATCGCGGTGGGCGGCTGTCTGGCCCAGATGGACAAGGACGCCGTGCTCGACAAAGCGCCGTGGGTCGACGTCGTGTTCGGAACGCACAACATGGGCTCCCTCCCGGGGCTGCTGGAGCGCGCCCGGCACAACGGCGAGGCGGAGATGGAGATCCTCGAGTCCCTCGAGGTCTTCCCCTCCACGCTGCCCACGCGGCGGGACTCGGCTCACAGCGGGTGGGTCTCGATCTCGGTCGGCTGCAACAACACGTGCACGTTCTGCATCGTCCCGAGCCTGCGCGGCAAGGAGAAGGACCGCCGCCCGGGAGACATCCTGAACGAGATCCGCCTCCTCGTCGAGGACGGCGCGATCGAGGTGACGCTGCTCGGGCAGAACGTGAACTCGTACGGTGTCGAGTTCGGTGATCGACAGGCGTTCGGAAAGCTGCTGCGTGCGGCGGGGCAGATCCCGGGGCTGGAGCGGATCCGCTTCACGAGCCCGCATCCGGCGGCGTTCACCGACGACGTCATCGACGCCATGGCGGAGACGCCGAGCGTCATGCCCCAGCTGCACATGCCTCTGCAGTCCGGCAGCGACCGGATCCTCCGCGCGATGCGCCGCTCCTACCGCAGCGAGCGCTTCCTCGGGATCCTCGACCGCGTCCGCGAGCGCATCCCTCACGCCGCGATCTCGACGGACATCATCGTGGGCTTCCCCGGCGAGACGGACGAGGACTTCGAGGACACGATGCGCGTCGTCGAGCAGGCGCGGTTCGCGAACGCCTTCACGTTCCAGTACTCGATCCGCGAGGGCACCCCGGCCGCCACCATGGAGGACCAGGTTCCCAAGGAGGTCGTGCAGGAGCGCTACGACCGCCTGATCGCCCTGCAGGAGCGGATCTCCCTCGAGGAGAACCAGAAGCAGCAGGGACGAGAGATCGAGGTGCTGGTCTCCGTCGGCGAGGGCAAGAAGGACGCGGAGACCCATCGCCTCACCGGGCGCGCGGAGGACAACCGACTCGTGCACTTCGAGGTCCCGGAGGGCTCCGACATCCCCAGGCCCGGTGACGTCGTGACCGTCACGGTGACGCACGCCGCGCCGTTCCATCTCCTCGCGGACTCCCCGGACGGGAAGCCGCTGCGCATCCGTCGCACCCGTGGCGGGGACGCATGGGACCGGGCGCAGGCGGAGAGCTGCGGGGTTCCGGCGCCCGCCGACGGCGCGGGGGCCCGCCCCGTCTCCCTCGGGCTGCCGACCCTGCGCGTCGGCGTGTGACCCTTCCGGGACCGGACGCGATCGGCCCGGGCGACGGTCGCCGTCCGCCCCGGCTGTGGGCGGTCGTCGGAGCCACCGGGACCGGGAAGAGCGAGCTCTCCCTGGATCTCGCCGAGGCCCTGGCATCGCACGGGGTGCAGGCGGAGGTCGTCAACGCCGACGCCATGCAGCTGTACCGCGGGATGGACATCGGCACGGCCAAGCTGCCGGTGTCCGCTCGGCGCGGCATCCCGCACCATCTCCTCGACGTCCGGGAGGTCACCGAGGAGGCGGCTGTGGCGTGGTACCAGCCCCTGGCCCGCTCGGCGATCGAGGACATCCATGCCCGCGGTGCCGACGCGATCCTCGTCGGCGGATCGGGGTTGTACGTGTCGAGCGTGCTCTACGACTTCCGGTTCCCGCCCCGGGACGAGACGGTGCGTGCGCGCTGGGAGTCGGAGCTGGCGGAGAAGGGGCCGTCGGCGCTGTTCGCGCAGCTGGCCGAGCGGGATCCGGTCACCGCGCAGCGGATCGACCCGCGGAACGGCCGCCGGATCGTCCGGGCGCTGGAGGTGCTGGAGCAGGGGAGCGCGACCCACGGGGCGGCTCTGCCGGACCGCCCCGTGCCGTGGCATCCGCGGACGCGCATCCTCGGGCTGACGGTGGAGCGGTCGGTCCTCGTGGAGAGGCTCGATCGACGCGTGGAGCGCATGTGGCAGGAAGGACTGATGGCCGAGGTGGCGGGGCTGCGCGAGCAGGGCTTGGAATCGGGGATCACCGCGCGCCGCGCGATCGGGTACGCCCAGGCGCTCGCGCAGGGCGCCGGGGAGCTGTCGGAGGCGGAGGCGATCGCCCAGACCCAGGCGCTGACCCGGCGGTACGCGCGCCGTCAGGTGTCCTGGTTCCGGCGGTACGAGGAGGTCCGCTGGCACGACGCTCTCGCGGGAACGGCCTCGTTCCTCCGGGAGGCTGTCGCCGAGGAGAGGCCCCGATGACGGCGGCAGCACGGCTCCGCGCGTTCGAACCGAGCGACACCGAGGCCGTCGTCGCGCTCTGGGAGGAGGCCGGGCTCACGCGACCGTGGAACGATCCGCGTGCGGACATCCTCCGCAAGCTGTCCGTACAGCCCGAGCTCTTCCTCGTCGCGGTCGATCCGGCGGACCGCATCGTGGGCTCCGTCATGGCCGGGTACGACGGGCACCGCGGATGGCTGTACTACCTCGCGACGGCCGGCGCCGCACGGGGGCAGGGGATCGGTCGGCTCCTCGTCACGGAGGCGGAGCGGCTGCTGACGGAGATGGGCTGCCCCAAGGTCCAGCTGATGGTCCGGCGGGAGAACGAGCAGGTCCTCCGGTTCTACGAAGGGCTGGACTACGAGCCGGTCGACGTCGCGATGATGGGCAAGCGGCTGATCGCCGACAGCCCGGGCGCCTGACCGCACGGCCGGCGATGTCCGTGGCCCCGGGGATGATGGGCGCATGGCGACTCACTACTTCACGGCGTCCTCGCTGGACGGCTTCCTGGCGACGACCGACCACTCGCTCGACTGGCTGCTTTCACAGGACATCGACATGGAAGGGCCCATGGCCTATCCCGGTTTCGTCGAGGGGATCGGCGCGCTCGCGATGGGCGCCTCCACCTACGAATGGGTCATGCGCAACGAAGAGGGGCGGTGGAGCTATCGTCAGCCGACCTGGGTGTTCACGCATCGCGATCTCGACCTTCCGACGCAGGGGGATGTGCGGCTCACGCAGGCGGACATCCCGACCGTCCACGCCGAGCTGGTCGAGGCCGCGGGAGACAAGGACGTGTGGATCGTCGGCGGTGGGGATCTGGCGGGACAGTTCGCCGATGCGGGGCTGCTGGACGAGGTCTGGATCCAATACGCTCCGGTCACGCTCGGCGCGGGGATGCCGCTGCTTCCGCGCCGGTTGGACCTCGAGCTGCAGGAGGTGGCGCGCAACCGGGCCTTCCTGTGCGGCCGATACCGGGTACTGACGGGCCGGACGAACGTCTGACCCGAGCGTTCTGCTCTGAGCGGATCCGCTCGATGCCGTCGCGGCCGCACGCCTAGCATGTGGCCATGACCGACAACGCCCCTCGCCCCGCGCCCGAGCCCGACGCATCCGTCCCCGACTCGCCTCGTCCCGTCGCGCCGCTGCGGGAGCCCGAGCCGCTCTGGCGGGAGGTGGTCGGCGACCTGCTCCGCGCCGAGCGGATGGACCGGGGCGAGACGCTGGTGGAGACCTCGCGGCGTGCCGGCGTCTCCCCGCAGTACCTGTCGGAGATGGAGCGGGGCATCAAGGAGCCGTCCAGCGAGATGCTGGCTGCTGTCGCGGGCGCCCTCGACCTCACGCTGCTGGATCTCACGCTCGGCGTCGCGGAGCGGATGGCTCCCCGCGCCGTCCCCGCGGCGGTGACCGCGGCGACGTTCTCGCGGGCGGCCTTCGCCCTCGCGGCGTGACGACGGGGCCGGCCGGGACACCGGCCGGCCCCGATCGCGCGAGCTGATCAGGGCACGAGCTCCCGGCGTTCAGCGATCACCTCGTCCACGATCCCGTACGTCCGTGCGGCGTCGGCGGTCAGCACCAGGTCCCGATCGGTGTCGGAGCGGAGATCCTCCGCCGCCCGGCCGGTGTGCGCGACGAGGATCCGTTCGAGCTCGCTGCGCACGCGCACGATCTCGTCGGCCTGGAGGATGAGGTCGGGGATCGCACCCCGTCCCTGCGCGGCCGGCTGATGCAGCACGATCCGCGAGTGGGGGAGGGCGGCACGCTTGCCCTTCGCGCCCGCAGCGAGGAGCACGGCCCCCACGGAGACCGCCTGACCCATGCAGAACGTCGCGACGTCGGAGCGGATGAAGCGCATCGTGTCGTACACGGCGAGCATGGCGCTCGGGTCCCCGCCCTCGCAGTTGATGTAGAGCTGGATGTCCCGGTCGCCGCCTTGGGCGTCCAGGTAGAGGAGCTGGGCCACGAGGGAGTTGGCGACGTCGGAGTCCAGCGGTGTGCCGAGGTAGATGACCCTCTCGGCGAGCAGGTGCGAGTACACGTCCATGACCCGGTCGCCGCGGGGCGTCTGGGCGACGACGTTGGGGATGAGGAACTGGGCCATGTCAGGCTCCTTCCCGAAGCGGGGCGGGTTCGGCGACGAGGCCGACGGCGCGGCGTGCGACCTTCGGCATGATGACGGGGAACGACGACGTGATCTCGTCGATGAAGCCGTACTCGAGTGCCTCCTGGGCACTGAACCAGCGATCGTGCAGGGAGTCCTCGAAGACCCGGTCCAGGGGCTGGCCGGTGTCCTCGGCGATGAGCCCGAGCACCGTGTCGCGGGTCTGGCGGAGGTCTGCGGCCTGCAGCTCGACGTCCACGGCCGTGCCGCCGATCCCCGCGGATCCCTGGTGCAGGAGGACGCGGCTGTGCGGGAGCGCTCGGCGCTTCCCCGGTGTCCCCGCGGACAGCAGGAACTGGCCGGCGCTGCAGGCGAGCCCGAACGCGACGGTGCCGACGTCGCAGGGGACAGCGCGCATGAGGTCCCGGATCGCGAGCATGGCCGGGACCGAGCCGCCGGGCGAGTGGATCCACAAGGTGATGTCGGCCTGGTCGTCGTCGGCGGCGAGGGCGAGCAGCTGCGTCATCAGCAGCACGCCGTTGTCGTCGTCGAGGGGGCCGTCGAGGACGAGGATCCGACGGGCGTAGAGCATGCGACGGGTGTCCGCGTCGAACAGGTTGCGTGGAGCGTCTTCTGTCATGCGACCAGCCTGCGGCGTCGCGGATCGGCACGGCCCCGGATCCGCCGTGGGCTGATCCACCCTGAGCGGATGGCGGTGCAGGACCGGCCCGTAGACTGGGGCGATGGTCGCATTCGCCAAGGGTCACGGCACCGGGAACGACTTCGTCATCATCGCCGACCCGGACGGAGAGCTCGACCTCTCGCCGGAGCAGGTCGCCGCGCTGTGCGACCGGCACTTCGGCATCGGTGCGGACGGGCTGCTGCGCGTGGTGCGCTCGCGCGCGCTCCCCGAGGGGGCGGCGGCTCTCGCGGAGGAGCCCGCGGCGGAGTGGTTCATGGACTACCGCAATGCCGATGGCTCCATCGCCGAGATGTGCGGGAACGGCGTCCGCGTCTTCGCGCACTACCTGCTGGGCTCCGGCCTCGCCGAGCTGGAGCACGGCGCGACGCTGCCGATCGGGACCCGTGCGGGCGTGCGCGACGTGATGCGCAGCGAGACCGGTTATCAGGTGGATCTGGGGCGCTGGCGTCTCGCAGGCGGTGAACCGCTCGCTCGTGCCCACGGCCTCGGCGTGCCCCGGCCGGGGCAGGGGATCGACGTGGGGAACCCGCACGTCGTCGTCGCCCTCGCCTCGGAGGAGGAGCTGGACGGCCTCGATCTGACCCGGTCGCCGGAGCTGGCGCCTGCCCCCGAGGCCGGGGCGAATGTGGAGTTCGTCGTCCCGGCGGACCCCCTCGTCCAGGACGGTGTCGGACGCGTCCGGATGCGGGTGTTCGAACGAGGCGTGGGAGAGACGCTGAGCTGCGGGACCGGTGTCGCGGCGACCGCGCTCGCGGTGCGGCATTGGGCCGGGTCCGCGGCACCGGACGCCTGGCGGGTCGAGGTCCCCGGCGGGGTCCTCGGCGTGCGGATGTTCCCCGCGGAGGACGGCGAGCACGTCGCGTTGTCCGGTCCGGCGCAGATCGTGTTCCAGGGCGAGATCGACCTCGTCTGACGCTGCTCGTCCCGGTGAAGGTCAGATGACCGGGATGCCCTCGGTGGGAGGCGTGCCGTGGCGGCGCACCTTGAGGACGCGGAAGCCGCGGCCCGTGGCGGCGCGGTACACGCTGTAGCCGGGGGAGAAGGTCGCGGCGAGCCACCGCTGCAGGGAGTCCGATCCCAGGTTCCGGCTGACCACGAACCAGCCGTCGCTGCGCTCGTCCAGCCGTGGGATCCAGCGCTCCAGGAGTCCGTGCAGCTCGTTCTTGCCGACCCGGATCGGAGGGTTGGAGCGGATGGTGCGGAAGACGACGTCGTCGGGAACATCGTCGGGCGTCACGGCGTTGACGTTATCGAGCCCGAGTTCGGCGGCGTTGCGGCGTACGAGATCCAGGGCGCGCTCGTTGACGTCGACGGCCCAGATCGTGGCGTGCGGGGCGCTCAGCGCGAGAGAGATGCTGATCGGACCCCATCCGCAGCCGAGATCGAGGAGGTTGCCGCCGGGAGGGGGAGGCGGGGTGTTCGCGAGCAGCACGGACGTCCCGGCGTCCACATGATCGGGGCTGAAGACCCCGGAGGCGGTGGTGAGTTCGAGTTCACGGCCCGCAAGCGTGACCCGGATCCGACGCAGGTTCTCAGGGCTTGCGGGGGCCGCAGTGAAGTAGTGGTCGGACCCCATACGGTGAGCGTAGCGGAGAGCCGGGGCTAAGGTTAAGGCGCTCTTCCGGTGCGGAGAGCGACAGAAAGGTGCGGATGACGCAGTCCACGACGAACGACGATCACGACGACGCGATCGAGCGCGTCCTCAAAGCGGGGGAGCAGCGCACGCAGCCGCGGGTCTTCGGCGCCGCGCAGGCGCTGCAGGACGAGGCGACGGCGACGTACTCCTCTGCGGACGGCGAGCAGTGGGACCTCGAGGACCGGCATGCGCTGCGGCGCGTCGCCGGGCTGTCCACCGAGCTCGAAGACGTCACCGAGGTCGAGTACCGACAGCTCCGCCTGGAGAACGTGGTCCTGGTGGGCGTGTACCCCCAGGGCGCGCAGGAGGACGCGGAGAACTCGCTGCGCGAGCTCGCGGCGCTGGCGGAGACCGCCGGTGCCGTCGTCCTCGACGGCGTGCTCCAGCGCCGCCCGCACCCGGATCCCGCGACCTACCTCGGGCGGGGAAAGGCACAGGAGCTCCGTGACATCGTCGCGGCGCTCGGCGCCGACACGGTCATCGCCGACACCGAGCTCGCGCCCAGCCAGCGTCGCGCGCTGGAGGACGTCGTGAAGGTCAAGGTGATCGACCGCACGACGGTGATCCTGGACATCTTCAGTCAGCACGCGAAGAGCCGAGAGGGCAAGGCCCAGGTCGAGCTGGCCCAGATGGAGTACATGCTTCCGCGGCTGCGCGGCTGGGGCGAGTCCATGAGCCGCCAGGCGGGTGGACAGGTCGGCGCCGGCGGTGCCGGGATGGGGTCGCGCGGACCCGGTGAGACGAAGATCGAGCTGGACCGCCGCCGCATCCGGACGAGGATGGCGATCCTGCGCAAGCAGATCCGCGACTTCGCTCCCGCTCGCGAGGCCAAGCGCGCGGAGCGCAAGCGCAACACGATCCCGTCGGTCGCCATCGCCGGGTACACGAACGCCGGCAAGTCGAGCCTGCTGAACGCGCTCACGAGCGCGGGCGTCCTCGTCGAGAACGCCCTGTTCGCGACGCTCGACGCCACGGTCCGGCGGACGGAGACGGCCGACGGCCGCGTCTACACGCTGACGGACACGGTCGGGTTCGTCCGGAACCTCCCGCACCAGCTGGTGGAGGCGTTCCGATCCACGCTCGAAGAGGTCGCGGACTCCGACGTCATCGTCCACGTGGTCGACGGGTCCCACCCGGACCCCGCCGGTCAGCTCCAGACCGTCCGCGACGTGATGGGCGACGTCGGCGCGCGCGACCTGCCGGAGATCGTGGTCTTCAACAAGGCCGATCTGCTGGACGACGACGAGCGGCTCGTGCTGCGGGGCCTCGTCCCGGGGGCGCACTTCGTGTCGTCTCGGACCGGCGAGGGGATCGAGGAGTTGCGGGCGACGATCGACGAGACCCTGCCGAAGCCGGCGGTGGAGATCCGCGCGGTGGTCCCGTACGACCGCGGCGATCTCGTGGCCGCCGTGCATGAGACGGGCCTGCTCGTCTCGGCCGAGCACGAGGAGGCGGGGACGGCGATCCACGCCCACGTGTCGGAGCGTCTGGCCGCGGAACTGGGTCCGTTCGCCGTCTGACGCGGGTCAGGCGCGGAGGCGGCGCTTCTGATCAGGGCTCAGGAAGCTCGCGCGCACGCTGGTGCGCGCGAGCTCCGCGAGCTCGTCCGCGGTCAGCGAGAACGTGCGGGCCAGCGCTCGCAGGTTGTCGTCCAGGTAGCCACCGAAATACGCCGGGTCGTCGGAGTTGATCGTGACCTGGAGCCCCGCGTCGAGCGCCCGCCGGAGGGGGAAGTCGGACAGCTCCCGGATGACCCGGAGGCGGGTGTTGGAGAACGGGCACATCGTCAGCGGGACGCGGTCGGCGGCGAGCCGTGCGACCAGCGCGGGGTCCTCCAGCGCGCGGTTCCCGTGGTCGATGCGCTCGACGCCGAGGACGTCCAGGGCCTCCCAGACGTAGTCGGCCGGTCCTTCCTCTCCCGCGTGTGCGACGAGCCGCAGCCCGGCGTCCCTGGCGCGGTCGAACACGCCGGCGAAGAGCGACGGCGGGTATCCGACCTCGGCCGAGTCGAGTCCGAGACCGGTGACCGCGAAGCCGGTGTCGAGGACGCGATCCAGCATGCGGGCGGCGTCCTCCACCGGGTCGTCCCGGAGGACGCAGACGATGATGGACGCGGTGATGCCGGTCTGGCCGCCGACCTCCGCGATCGCCCGATGGAGTCCCGCGAGGACCACGGCCTCGGGGATCCCGCGCTTCGCGTGCGCCTGCGGGTCGACGAACATCTCCGCGTGGACCACGCCGCCGGCGTGGGCGCGGCGGAGGTATGCCGCGCCCAGCGTGAAGAAATCGTCCTCCGTCTGGAGCACCCGCATGTTGTCGTAGTACAGGTCGAGGAAGGACTGCAGATCCGTGAACCGATAGGCCTGCTGGAGCTCCTCCTCGGAGGCGTACGGCAGAGTGAGCCCCTTCGCCCGGGCGAGCTCGAAGATCGTCGCCGGCTCCAGGGTTCCCTCGATGTGCACATGGAGCTCGCAGAACGGCAGGTTCTCTTTCGCGGCCGGGGCTGTCGTCATCGGATCCGAAGTGGGCATGGGGTCACCGTAGCCGCTCGCCGCGCCGTCCGTGGTCAGCGTCCCGCTTCGCAGGTCGTGCCGATGATCGCGGTCATGCGGGGAGGGCGAGGTGGAGGATCGGGTAGGGTCGGCCGTCCCCGTCCAGCTCGCTACGACCCACCTGAACGAACCCCCGGCTGAGGTAGAAGCCACGGCCGCTGGTGTTCTGCTCGTTCACGTCGACCCTGATGACGCCGTGGTGGGCGATGGCCTCGGTGAGGAGGAGGCTGCCGATTCCTGTGCCTCGTGCGTCCTCGGAGACGAACAGCATCTCGAGGCTGCCCTCCGCGACGCCGGCGAACCCCACCGCGGTGCCGCTCCGGTCGGCGACGATGAGCTCGACGGCCGGAAAGTAGACGGAGGCGAGGTTGCTCTCGATGCGGGCGAAGTCCGCATCCTCGAGGAAGTCGTGCGTGGCGCGGACCGCGCTCCGCCAGATCTCGGTGAGCTGCGGATATTCCGCGGGTCCGTGAGCGGGTCGGAGCGTGACGGAGCGGGCGGCCTCGGGCATCAGATCATCCTGGCCGACCCGGCCAGCAGGTTCAAACCCGATCCGGACTCACCCCGCAGGCGGGCGTTTCGCCGTCAGCGTGTGGCGGCCGCACCCGTCGGCGGTACCACCCCCGGAATCGAACGACGGCGACGACGCGGCGGTTCAGGCCGCCTGCTAGGGTGTCTCGACGATGACACGCACAGTACCGCGCGCCTCGCGAAGGTCCACCTGGTGGCTTCTCTTCCTCGCCGCGGTCCTGTGCGTGTTTCCGGTTCTCGTCATGGCCGGAAGCCAGTACATCGATCGTGGCGATAATGTCGTAGGGAGTTGCTTTTATGTCCCTGCGCCGGATGACGTGGCGTCGATAGACAATGCCCTGCGTCAGGCATCGTTGACGGCCGTTCCTGCTGGGATCCTCTGCGAATGGGATCGCGCCGGCGGCGGAACGGTCAGTGTTCAGACCGGTTGGCCGACGACGGTCGCTGGTATGGCCGGAAGTGTGCTGCTGGTCGTGTTCACGGCTGCGGCTCTCCGATGGCCAGGGACGGGACGCCGGTTCGTGACCGTGATCCCGCTCGCGCTGGGAACCGCGCTGTGGATCGTGGTGTTCCTCAGCGCGCACACCGTCGCCGCCTAGCGTCCCGCGCCCGGGGAACGATGGATAGGCGTCGGTTCCGTGCCCGAGAACGACGGAAGGCCTGCTCGGGATTCACGCCGAGCAGGCCTTCCGTCGTTGGTGTGGTGCACCCCCTGGGACTCGAACCCAGAACCCACTGATTAAGAGTCAGTTGCTCTGCCGATTGAGCTAGAGGTGCGTGGCCGGTGTTCCCCGGCCGAGGAACAACACTAGCAGGGGATCCGTAGGACGCGAAATCGAGCCGGGTCCTACCCGGCGGGTATTCTGAGGACGTGTCTGAAACCCCCGCTGCCACCGACTTCCGGGGTGACCTCGAGCTCGCCCTCCGCCTCGCCGACGCCGCCGACGCCCAGTCGCTCCCGCGCTTCGACGCGGCCGATCTGACGGTGTCGCTCAAGGCGGACCACTCCCACGTCACCGACGCGGATCTGGCGACGGAGCGCGCGATCCGTGCCATCCTCCAGGCCGAGCGTCCCGAGGACGGTATCTTCGGCGAGGAGTACGGAGCAGAGGGCGGAACGCACCGCCAGTGGATCATCGATCCGATCGACGGTACCGCCAACTTCCTGCGCGGCGTTCCGCTGTGGGGCACGATGATCGCCCTCGCCGTGGATCACAAGCCGCTCGTCGGCGTGGTGAGCATGCCCGCCCTCGGGCGTCGGTGGTGGGCCGGCGCGGGCCTCGGCGCGTGGACGGGCACGGAGGCCGAGCCTCGCCGGATCCACGTCTCGGACGTCTCCTCCCTCGACGAGGCGAGCGTGAGCTTCCAGAGCATCGCCCAGTGGGACGAGGCCGGCCATCTCGACGACCTGGTGGCGCTGAGCCGCCGCGTCTGGCGGGACCGCGCGTACGGAGACGTCTTCTCCTACATGCTGCTCGCCGAGGGACGCATCGACATGGTGGCCGAGTTCGACGTGAAGGAGTACGACATCGCCGCCGCCTTCGCCATCGTCGCGGAGGCGGGAGGCCGCGCGACGGCGTTCGACGGGCGGAAGACCCTGTCCGGACGCTCCGCGCTCGCCACCAACGGGCGCCTGCACGACGCTTTCCTGGGCCTGCTCGGCGGGCCTCCGTCGGCACCGGCGGACACCGCATGACGGCGCGGGCGCCGCGCAGACTCCTCCCGGCCGTTCTCGCGGTCGGGATGATGGCGATGCTGAGCGCCTGCAGCCCCTCCGCCTCGGGCGCGGGCACGGGAGGCGGGGCGCCCTCCTCGCCGTCCGAGGACACGGCCGGATCCGCGACCCCGTCCGATCAGCCGACCGGACCGCCCACGTGCGACACCCTGATCTCGGCGACGACCGTCGATGCGCTGAAGAAGCTCGGCTGGACCTCGGAACAGCGCGAGTTCTCGGTCGGGCCGGAGGTGGTCCCCGACGGCCTCCTCTGCCTCTGGGCGGACTTCACCCACGCATCCGACCGCGGGCAGATGTACGGATGGGCGCCGATCGACGCCGAGCGCGCGGCGACGCTTCAACAGCAGCTCGTCGAACAGGGGTGGATCCGTGAGGACAGCGACCGCGGTGTCTACATCACCATCGACCCGGACTTCGCGTTCGAGAAGGACGCGGACGGCTACGGATCGACCTACCTCTTCGGTGACGGCTGGGTGACGTTCTCGGACACGCGGCAGGGACTGGTGCTGATCGAGGCACCACGCTGAGACCGTCCGGCGGGCGGCGCCGGGCGGAGCGACGACAAGGAGGACCGTGATGCGACTGGCCATGGTGGGACTCGGCCGAATGGGTGCGAACATCGTGCGGCGGCTGCTGCGCGACGGGCACGAATGCGTGGTGTACGACCTCAACCCGGCGGCGGTCGCCGAGCTCGTCGCCGAGGGAGCGGTCGGGGCCGAGAGCATCGCGGACCTGGCGACGCAGCTCGACGGCCCCCGCGTCGTGTGGGTGATGATCCCGGCGGGGATCACGGGCCAGGTGGTCGACGAGGTGGCGGCGGTGCTGGAGCCGGGAGACGTCATCATCGACGGCGGGAACTCCAACTATCACGACGACGTCCGCCGCGCCGAGGCGCTGCGCCCGCGCGGCCTGCACTACGTGGACATCGGCACGAGCGGCGGGGTGTTCGGACTGGAGCGAGGCTACTGCCTCATGGTCGGCGGTCCGGAGGAGGCGGTCACGCTGATCGAGCCGATCCTGCGCACGGTCGCCCCCGGCGCCGGAGACGTGGAGCGCACACCCGGGCGCGAGGGCGAGCTGGCCCCGGAGGAGCTCGGCTACCTGCACTGCGGGCCGTCCGGAGCGGGTCACTTCGTGAAGATGGTGCACAACGGCATCGAGTACGGCGCCATGGCGGCGCTCGCCGAGGGGCTGAACCTCCTGCACAACGCCGACGCGGGCGTCCGCGAGGCGGAGCATTCCGCGGAGGTCGCGCCGCTGGAGCAGCCGGAGTTCTACCAGTTCCCGATCGACACCGCGAAGGTCACGGAACTGTGGCGTCGCGGCTCGGTGATCTCCTCCTGGCTGCTGGACCTGACCGCCGCGGCGTTGCACGAGAATCCGACGCTGGACGGGCTGGCCGGGCGGGTCTCGGACTCCGGAGAGGGCCGCTGGACCGTGAAGGCGGCGGTGGACGTGGGGGTTCCCGCCCCGGTCCTGTCCGCGGCGCTGTTCGGCCGCTTCGCGTCGCGCGGCGAGGGCCAGTTCGCGAACCAGGTGCTCTCTGCGATGCGGCTGCAGTTCGGGGGACATCAGGAGCGCCCGGCCGGCGACGTGCTGGAGGCGGGCGGACGCAGCGCCGACGCCGGGTGAGCGCACCACGAGGGACGCCGCGCATGTTCGCGGTGTCGTGGCCCGCGGGGCCGGATCGGGAGAACGAGGACGCGGTCGTCCTGCGCCCGGGCATCGGGGTCGTCGTCGACGGAGCGGGACTGGACGCCTCGGTCCGCCGGGGCTGCGTGCACAGCGTCGCCTGGTACGCCCGCAGCCTCGCGGCGGCCTTCGGCGAGCTCCTGGAGGACCGCCGGGTCGCGATGACGGACGCGCTCGCCGAGGCGATCCGCATCGTGACCGCCTCGCACGGCGACGGCTGCTCGCTGATCGGGGGATCGCCGAGCGCCACGGTCGCCGCCTGGCGCGTCGACGGCGACGACGTGGAGCACCTCGTGCTGTGCGACGCCTCGATCGTGGTCCTGGATGCGGACGGAGGTGTTGAGGAGATCACGGACCGACGCATCGAGGAGGTCGTGACGCGTCGCACGGCCGAGATCCTGGCTCAGACGGCGGGGCCTCGCCCGCCGACGCCCGAGGAGGTCTGGTCGACGCGGTTCCGCGCCCTGGAGGAGACCCGGAACGTGCGGGGCGGCTTTTGGTGCGCCCAGGCCGACCCGGCCGCGGCCGGGGAGGCGCTGACCGGTCGACGCCGGATCGGCGACGGGGGAGCGGCTGCCGTGCTCGCCGCGTCCGACGGCGGCACGCGAGGCTTCCAACTGGTGGGAGCGCATGATCTCGCCTCCTTCGCGGCCCGTGCCGCGTCGGGCGAGCTGGAAGAGCTCGCCGCCGAGATCCGCACGGGGGAGGAGCGTCTGCGCGAACGCGGCACGTTCCGCGGCAAGCCCTTCGACGACCTGACGATCGTCGTCGGGTCCTTCGTGCCCCCAGCGTCCCTCTCCTCGCCGCACGGTGGCGCGACGCCCGAACCGATAGCGTGACGGCATGGACCGGACGACCGTCAACGCGCATCTGCGCGCGCAGTTCTTCCCCCTCCTCGCCGCCGAGGGGTTCACCCGCAAGGGCGATGTGGCCAGGCGCGTCCTCGACGGCGGCGTGGTCCACGTCGTGGACCTCCAGCACCAGCCTCGTCGGCACCTGTTCCAGGTGAACCTCGGCGCGCATCTGCTCGGCCTCGGCGGAGTGGCCGGCGCAGAGGCGCCCGAGATCGAACGCTTCCGGGACCACGACTGCGCCTGGCGCGGTGGGATCGTCTCCGGATTCCGGAACGCGGACGACGCCGAGTTCGCGTGGGGCGCGACGGACGAGGAGGCGCGGGAGTCCGTCGCCTTCCTCGTCTCCGAGTGGCCGCGGCAGTCGGAGGCGTTCTTTCGCCCGTACGCGGCGTATCCGGACACGTTCCTCGACGCCGCCCGCGAGGCGCTCACGACCCTTCCGCACCCCGCCACCATGCTCACGTGGGCGCGGGTGGCCCGGATGGCGGGGGAGGACGATCTCTCCCGTCGGCTGGCGTCTGCGGCACTGCCTCGGGTGCCCGAACGCGCTACCTCGCTCCGGGCCTCGCTGGAGCGCATCGCGGAGTGAGCGCCGGAGCCGCCCGGATATGAAAAAGCCCCTCGGCCCGTATGCACGGGACCGAGGGGCCTTCCACAGCGACAGCGGCTGGTGGAGCTGGGGGGAATCGAACCCCCGTCCAACGCTGAGTCTCCACGCCTTCTCCGGGCGCAGTCTGTGCAGACGTTCTGCTCGGCCCCGACCTTTGTCACAGACACCTAAGTCGACAGGCCCAGTCCGGGAAGAGTCCCGTGCGGCGTCCGGACGCCACCGCACAGCAAGATCCCTAGATGACGCCAGAATCCGTACCGGGATCACATACGGTCTGACGGACTATCGGGCTCGCTTACGCAGCGAGGGCGAAGTCAGTGCGCTTTGCATTGGCACTTATTGTTTTGCAGGGAGCGTTCACGAGATAACCCTGCATCCTCGGCCCGCTTCTCGTGGATTCACAGGCGCTGTCGAAACCGATCAGCCCCGTGGTCCTTCTCTCGAAGGAGCCGCTGTCGCGCTGTGGAGTTGTCAGGGGCGCCGAAACACCCGAGCATCACAGACTACAACGCATCCGCCGCCCACGCCATTCCGCGGGCGACGGATGCGTCCCGGTCAGGCCCGTCGGCGGCGGACGGCGACGAGCGCGACGGTGCCGAGGAGCAGGAGGAGCCCGCCGATCGCCAGGGG
>NZ_BCRA01000022.1 GCF_001552355.1 Microbacterium resistens NBRC 103078 | reverse complement strand
CCGGGCGCCGGGGCGGGAGTCGGCGAGGTCGTCGGTCCCGGCGTGGGCGAAGGGGCCGGCGAAGGCGTCGGGGTGGGCGTCGGTCCCGGCGCGGGGACGACGTCGAACGAGATCCCCGTGACGTCGCCGTCGATGATCGTCACCTCACGGGTGGGCTCACCGTCGACCACGTAACCGGCCGGCGGATCGATCGTCACGAGGTAGTCGCCGGGGACCAGGCCCGGCACCTCGAAGCGGCCCTCCGAGTCCGTCACGACCGGATCCGGGTCGACCGGCCCCTCGACGTCGACGACGACCTCGGCGACCCCGTCGCCGTCGATCACGACGGAGCCGGAGATCGAGGAGGGGGACTGCAGGACGAAGTCGACGTCCTGAATCGGCCGCGCATCCTGCTCCGGCACGGTGAAGGGCTCGGGCACGCGGATCGGGGTGTAGCCGTCCGGCGGCGTGATCGTGACGCGGTGCTCCCCGGGTCCGACCTCCGGGAAGACATAGGCGCCGTCGTCGCCGGTCGTCGCCGTGGTGCCGTCGTCGAGCGTCACGACGGCGCCGGGCACCGGGTTGCCGTCCTCGTCGGTCACGGTGCCCGAGACCGGCACCGTCACGGATGCGGGATCCCCCAGGGTGAAGTCGGCGACGCCGTCGGACTCCGAGAGGTCCACGGCACGCCGGGGGACGTCGGCCACGCGACCGGGCGGCGGGACGATCTCGACCGTGTACCCGTCGGAGGCGAGGTTCTCCGGGAAGAGGTAGGTGCCGTCCGGGCCGGTCGTGGTCTCCCCGATGACGGCCCCGTCCGGGCCGAGCAGACGGATCGTCACGTCGGCGACCGGCTCGCCGCTGTCGGCGTCGGACACGGTGCCGGCGATGTCCCGGCTCAACGCCGCGAACCACGTCTGGTACACGGGGAAGCCGGACCGCTGGGTGAACGTGAAGGTGAGAGAGGAGATCGGCGCATTCGGCTCGAACCAGGCCGCGGCTCCGGCCGTGTCGTTCGCGTCCGCGTTTCCGGTCAGGGTCGCGGTCGTCGGGTCCCATGCGGGGACGTCCGCGGGGTCGCCCGTGCAGGACGGCTTCCCGGACAGCGCCGGGTCGCAGTAGTTGAACGAGTCGCGGTATCCGAGCTCGTCCGAGGTCAGCGCCTGGCCGTCGGGTCCCTCGGCCGAGATCTGCACCTGGTCCGCATCGATGTCGCCGAGCACGAAGGCCCATCCGGCGCCGGGAGCCGGGGTGTCGAACGTATAGGTGGTGACCGAAGGGGTGGTCGGACCGTCCGCCTGGGGGCGGAGGTTGAGATACGGCTGGTCTCGGCTGCTGCCGTACTTCTGGCCGACCGGCGTGTCCGCGGAGAGCCACGTGCTGCCGCCGGAGAACACGCCCACGCCGCCGCGCGAGTTCGAGTCGAGCGTCGCCCGCAGCGGGGGCTGGTCGGCGATCGTCACGGCGCCCGTGTACGCGCCGGGCCCGCCCTCCAGCGGGTCCCAGGACGCCCAGGACGTGGTGGTCGCGGCGGAGGCGGAGAGGGCGGTGCCCACGGCTGCCGTCGCGACGAGCAGGCCGATTCCCGTCATCGCTGTCGTTCGTCGCATACCGGTATGTTGTCACGGCGAACCGGGCCCGGGGAATCCTCGGCTCCTCTCATGACGGCGTCTGACGTAGAGTCGCCGCATGAACGAACTCACCATCACCGTGCGCGGCGAGCACGAGGTCCGCATCGCCCCCGAGCAGGCCACCGTGCACCTCTCCGTGACGATCGAGGGCCCGCACCGCGAGGACGTCGTCGAGCGCGCCCTGGCGCTCGCGGCTCCGGTCCGCGACGGGATCGCGGCCCGAGAGGAGAGCGGCGCGATCGCCGAGTGGTCCAGCACGCGCATGGGGGTCCGTGCGGAGCGCCCGTGGAACAGCGAAGGCAAGCGCCTCGCCCCGGTCTATCATGCGACGGTGGAGTTCACGGCCACGTTCTCCGATCTCTCCGAGATGTCCGTCTGGGTGACGGAGGTCTCCGTCAGGGAAGGCGTGACCATCGGAGCGGCGGTCTGGAAGCTGACGCCGCAGACCCGGCGACGGGTGGAGCAGGAGGTGGCGGCGGAGGCGGTCGGCGTGGCCGTGTCTCGGGCGACCGCCTATGCGACGGCCCTGGGCTACGAACGGGTGGAGCCGATCGAGGTGGCCGACACGGGCATGATCTCGTCCCGGCCGACGCCGGTCGTGCAGGAGCGCGGAGCGCTGCGTGCCGCGGCGGCTTTCGCGGCACCGGCGGGCGATGCCGGGATGCAGTTCCAGGCCGAGGACATCGTCGTCGCGGCGACCGTGGAGGCCCGCTTCCTCGCACGCTGAGCGGTCTCGTCCGAATCGTCCTCGCGGGCACTTCCGCGAGCGCGGCGGCGGTGCGATCATGGCATCGCGAGGAGGCGAAATGATCGATCTCGAAGACGTGGACGCCGACGAGGACGGCGCGCTGACCGCGACGGCCGTGCTCCCCGGGGACCGGCACGTGACCGTGGAGTTCGCCGTCGATGACGAGGAGGATCTGGACGTCGACGACGACGACGACGAGGCGGACGACGACGAGCGCGAGCCGGCCGATCCGGACCTCGCGCGGATGCAGGAGACCGTCCGTCACGCGCTCGCCCGGCTGACGGAGGAGGTCCTCGACGCCCGCGAGCACGACGTGGTGGCCGAGCTGACCGCCGCCGCCTACGGCGACGACGAGGATTCCGTGGATCGCGAGGCCGAACTCGCCGCCGACATCTCGCTCGACGGCGTGGTGGTGTTCGACGATGGAGCGATGGCGCTGCTCTACGTCGCGCCGGAGCAGTATCCAGGCTCGGCGATCCGCTGTCAGCTCGACGACGATCTGGAGGTGGAGGACCTCGAGGTCGAGTGACCGGGAGCCGCGTCAGGCCTCGCGCACGGAGATCAGCATGTGACCGGCGGGCACCTTCGCCTCGAGCGCGGCCAGGTCCTCCGCCTCGATCTCCTGAAGGCCGTCACGGCGCACGATGAGCCCCTCGGCGGTCAGGACCGTGTCCTTCTTCGCCATGGTGACGGGAGCGGACGCCAGTTCCCAGCCCTCGGGGGTCTGGGCGGCGAGCAGGTCCTGGATCTCGTCCAGTTCGTGGCCCTGCACGGTGGCGGTACGGGTTTCGACGGGGCGGATGAGACCGATCAGCATGCTTCCAGGGTAGAGGTCTCCACGGACAGTGCCGGGCCGGTGGGGCGGCTCAGGCCGCGTCGCCGACGAGGATCGCCTCCGCGTCCTCGGCGGCGTCGTGCGATCCGCGGTCGATGTGGCGCAACGCTCGGCGCCCGAGGAGCACGACGAGGGCGGCGACGAGCACCGAGAGGGCCGCGAAGAGGTACGGCACGGTGGCGGAGAACGCGTGCCACAGCAGCGCGGCCAGCGGAGGGGCCGCGGCGCCGCCGAGGAACCGCACGGCGGAGTAGGCGGACGACGCGACCGCGCGGGGGAGATCCGTCGCCTCCATGACCGCCTCGGTGAGCACGGTGTTCATGACTCCCAGCAGCAGACCGCCGACGACGATGCAGACCACAAGAGCGGCGGGGGACGAGACCAGCAGCCCCGCCGCGATCAGATCCACCGCCAGCAGCGGGAGGACGACGAGGATGATCCTCGTCAGCGGCATGCGGCGCAGGAGCAGCGGTGCGAGCCACACGCTCGTGATCGCCAGGGCGACGCCCCAACCGAAGAATGTGAGTCCGATGCCCATCGCCCCGAAGCCCAGCGGGAACGGCGAGAAGGCGAGCAGCACGAAGAAGCCGATGTTGTAGAACAGGGCGGCCACGGCGAGGACGGCGAGGGCGGGGCGACGCAGCGCCGTGAACGGCGCCGAGAACGGGACGGGGGCGCGCTTCTCGCCCGGTCCCCGCAGGAGCACGAGCACCGCGATGAAGGCGATCGCCATGAGTGCGACGACGCCGAAGAACGGCCCGCGCCAGCTCTGCTCGCCGAGCAGCCCGCCCAGCAGCGGGCCCACGGCGATCCCGAGGCCGAGGGCGGCCTCGTAGAGGACGATCGCGGCGCTGCTGCCGCCGCTGGCGGCGCCGACGATCGTGGCGAGCGCGGTGGAGATGAACAGCGCGTTGCCCAACCCCCACCCGGCGCGGAAGCCGATGACGGCGTCGACGCTCCCGCTGACGGCGCACAGCAGCGCGAACACCACGATGAGGCCTAGCCCGACGAGCAGCGTGGACTTGGCCCCGATCCGGCTGGAGATCCAGCTCGTCACGAGCATCGCGAGACCGGTCACGAGCAGATAGCTGGTGAAGAGCAGCTCGGTCTGGACCGGCGAGGCCTGCAGCGCGTCGGCGATCGCGGGGAGGATCGGATCCACGAGGCCGATGCCCATGAAGGCGACCACGCAGGCGAAGGCGACGGCCCAGACCTGGGCGGGCTGACGCCAGATGGAGGTCGGTGCGGCGGAGGGGGAACTGCTCAACGGGGGGTCCTTTCCGAGACGGTGCGACTGTGCAGGAGGGCGGCGGCGCGGGCGAGGACCGCCCAGTCGTCGTCGTCGAGGTCGGAGAACCGTGGCTCGAGCGCCTCCTGGATCTGGCGGCGCCAGGAGCGGACCGCGTCCCGTCCGGCCTCGGTGACCGTCACGACCGTCGCCCGCGAGTCCTCCGGATCGGGGGAGCGCGTCACGAGACCGTCCTGTTCGAGCTGCCCGATCAGGCGGGTGATCCCGGGTTGGGTCGTCCGGCTCGCCCGCGCGAGCTCACCGACGCGGAGGGGGCCCTGGGCGTCCAGTAGGCTCAGCGCGCGCCACTGTGCGGCGGGCGCCTCGTTGCCGGTCGCGTGGGCCGCGATGCGGGTGAGCGCGTGCGCGGAGAAGACGATCGACGGGATGATCTCGGCGCGATTCATACCGTAAGTATATATCAAATGGTATGTAAATGGGGCCGGAGTCCGGACCCATGAGAGGTCAACGCCGGGCGGCGGCGAGGCGCGACGAGAGCTGGTGGGCGTGTGCGAGGAGGGTGCGTCCGAGGGAGGGGAGCCGATCCGGGCCGAAGCGGAACTCCACGCCGGTGAGGCTCAGCGCCCACTCGGCACGGCCGTCCCGGTCGAACACCGCGGCGCCCATGCCCCAGCTCCCCTCGACGATGAGTCCGGGATTGACGGCGTATCCGCGCGCCTTGGTGTCGGCCAGGCGGGCCCGCAGCGGACCCGCGCCGTGCGCTCGGCCCCACCGCTCGGGCAGCTCCGGGTGGCGGTCCAGGTAGGCATCCACATCGTGGTCCGGAAGGAAGGCGAGGATCGCGAGCCCGGCACTGGCGACGCCGAGGGGGAAGCGCACGCCCTCGCTGAGCACGAAGGAGCGGATCGGGAACGACCCCTCCTCGCGCAGGAGGCACACCGTCTCGTCGGCGCGGCGCACCGAGAGGAAGGCGCTCTCCTCCGTCTTCACCGCCAGCGACCGGACGATGTCGCGGGCGAGCTCGGTCACGTCGTACCGGGCCGCGGCCACCGTTCCCATGAGATAGAGCTCCGGGCCGGGCATCCAGCGCGCCGTCTCGGCATCCTGGTCGACGAGCCCCTCCGCGCGGAGGGCGGAGAGCAGCCGGTGAGCGGTCGGGCGGCTGAGTCCGGCGGCGCGGGAGAGCTCCTGCAGGGAGGCCCCCTCTGCGGAGGCCGAGACGAGGCGCAGCAGGCCCGCCGCGCGGGCGACCGCCTGGGTTCCGGGCACCGTGCGACGGGATGCGTCGTTGCGTTCCACGATATGGACGGTATCGACACGCGGGTCCACATCGCAATCATCCGCTTGTCGGGTGCCCGTCGCGACGCGCACGGTGGAGGGATACCGACGAAGGAGTGCGGCGTGATCGACAAGACCTGGGCCTCCGCCGCGGAGGCCGTCGCGGACATCCCGGACGGTGCGTCGCTGGCGGTCGGCGGCTTCGGCCTCTCCGGGAACCCCATGGCGCTCATCGAGGCGCTGCACGCCCGCGGGACCCGCGACCTCAGCATCGTCAGCAACAACTCCGGCGTCGACGACTGGGGCCTGGGGATCCTCCTCCGCGCCGGGCGCATCCGCAAGATGACCTCGTCCTACGTCGGGGAGAACAAGGAGTTCGAGCGGCAGTTCCTCTCCGGCGAGCTGGAGCTGGAGCTGACCCCGCAGGGCACCCTCGCCGAGAAGCTCCGGGCGGGCGGAGCGGGGATCGCGGCGTTCTACACGCAGACCGGCGTCGGCACCCAGGTCGCCGAGGGCGGGCTGCCCCGCAGGTACGACGGCGCCGGGGGAGTGGCCGTCGCGTCGCCCGCCAAGGAGGTGCGGCGCTTCGCCCCCGGCGGCATCGAGCACGACTACGTGCTCGAGGAGGCCATCGTCACCGACTACGCCCTCGTCCACGCGCTGCGCGGCGATCGTCACGGCAATCTCGTCTTCAACAAGGCGGCGCGGAACTTCAACCCGCTCGCCGCGCAGGCCGGGCGGATCTGCATCGCACAGGTGGAGGAGCTCGTCGAGCCCGGGGAGCTGGACCCCGACGCCGTGCACCTGCCCGGGATCTACGTGCACCGCGTCGTCGAGGTCGGGACGGGCATCGAGAAGCGCATCGAGCGCCGCACCGTCCGCGACACGACGAAGGAAGGAGCCTGAGATGGCGCTCAGCCGCGACGAGATGGCCGCTCGCGCCGCCCGGGAGCTCCGGGACGGCGCCTACGTGAACCTCGGGATCGGGCTCCCGACGCTCGTGCCGAACCACGTGCCGGAGGGTGTGACGGTGGTCCTCCAGTCGGAGAACGGCATCCTGGGCGTCGGCCCGTACCCGACGGAGGAGGAGGTGGACCCCGATCTCATCAACGCGGGGAAGGAGACCGTGACGACCCTGCCGGGGACGTCGTTCTTCGACTCGGCGATGAGCTTCGGCATGATCCGCGGGGGAAAGATCGACGCGGCCATCCTCGGCGCGATGCAGGTGTCGGCGGCCGGAGACCTGGCGAACTGGATGATCCCGGGGAAGATGGTGAAGGGGCCGGGCGGCGCGATGGACCTCGTGCACGGAGCCGGTCGGGTGATCGTGCTCATGGAGCACGTCGCCAGGGACGGTTCGGCCAAGATCGTCGACGAGTGCTCGCTGCCGCTGACCGGCAAGGGCGTCGTCGACCGGATCATCACGGACCTCGCCGTGATCGACGTCACCGAGGACGGCCTGGTCCTCGTGGAGACGGCTCCCGGGGTCTCGGTGCAGGATGTGATCGATGCGACCGAGCCGCCGCTCGTGATCGCCGAGGGAGTGGAGAACGCATGAACGACGCCGCAGCGCGTACAGAAGGACCGGACGACGTCGTCATCGTCGCCGCCGCGCGGACCCCGCAGGGGCGCCTGAAGGGACAGCTCGCCCCGTTCACCGCCCCGGAGCTCGGTGCGTTCGCGATCCGCGGCGCACTCGCGCAGGGCGGGGTGGCGCCGGAGGACGTCGACGCGGTCATCGTCGGGCAGGTGCTGGCCGCCGGATCGGGACAGAACGCCGCGCGCCAGGCCGCGATCGGGGCGGGCATCGGCTGGGACGTGCCGTCGCACTCCGTCAACAAGGTGTGCCTCTCCGGGCTCACGGCCG
This sequence comes from Microbacterium resistens NBRC 103078, assembly GCF_001552355.1. Classification (GTDB taxonomy): domain Bacteria; phylum Actinomycetota; class Actinomycetes; order Actinomycetales; family Microbacteriaceae; genus Microbacterium; species Microbacterium resistens. The sequence continues at coordinate 3,894 of NZ_BCRA01000022.1, read as the reverse complement.
TGATCGATGCGGCGCGAATGATCCGCACCGGAGACGCGACCACCGTCGTCGCCGCGGGAATGGAGTCCATGACGCGGGCGCCGCACCTGCTGATGGGGTCGCGGGACGGATGGGCGTACGGCTCCGTGGAGGTGCTGGACCACATGGCGTACGACGGCCTGACCGACGCGTACGACCGGGAGAGCATGGGATCGTCGACGGAACGGCACAACGCCCGCTTCGAGGTGACGCGGGAGGCGCAGGACGCCGTGGCGGCACGGTCGCACCAGCGCGCCGCCGCGGCGACCGAGGCGGGGGTCTTCGACGCCGAGATCGTCCCGGTCACCGTCCCGCAGCGCAAGGGGGACCCGCTCGTGCTCACCCGTGACGAGGGCATCCGTCCGGAGACCACGACGGAGACCCTCGGCGGCCTCCGTCCGGCGTTCGCCGAGGGGGGATCGATCACCGCCGGCAACTCCTCGCAGATCTCGGACGGCGCGTCGGCCCTCGTCGTGACGACCCGGGCCCACGCCGCGGAGCACGGATGGCCCGTGCTGGCGACGGTCGGAGCGAGCGGGCAGACGGCGGGCCCGGACAACTCGTTGCACGCGCAGCCGGCACGCGCGATAGAGAAGGCGCTGGAGAAGCAGGGGATCACGGTGGAGGACCTGGACCTCGTCGAGATCAACGAGGCGTTCGGCGCGGTGGTCGCGCGCTCCCAGAGCGAGCTCGGCCTGTCCGATGACGTCGTCAACGTCCACGGCGGCGGCATCGCGATCGGGCACCCGATCGGGGCGAGCGGCGCGCGACTCGCCGTCCACCTGGCGCACGAGCTCGCACGCCGGGGCTCCGGGACGGCCGTGGCGGCGCTGTGCGGAGGCGGCGGCCAGGGCGAGGCGTTGATCCTCACCCGCTGACCCGCCGAGGGATCAGCGCTTGGCGGCCTTCTTCTCCTGCTTGGCGGCGATCTTCTCCGCCTTCTCCGCACGCTTGCGCTGGGTGGCGGCGACCGGGGAGTCGTCGGGCACCGGGATCCCGCGCGCGTCGCGGCGCATGTCGACGACGGCGCCGATGGCGAGCGCCAGCGAGATCCCCCAGGCGAGCCATGCGAGCAGGGCCCGCCAGGTGACCGGCGTGTCCCGGGAGCCCCGCAGCAGGGCGATGCCGCTCGTCACCGCCGCGAACAGTCCGCTGCCGAAGAGGTAGTTTCGCATCCCTCCACGCTACCCGTCGGCGAGCGCCTTGCCGAGGCGGCGGACGCCCTCGCGGATCTTCTCCGGGGAGTAGGTCGTGAACGACAGCCGCAGCGCACGCTCGTCCGGCGGGCCGGCGAAGAAGGGAGCGCCGGGGACGAACGCGACGTCGTGGGAGAGCGCGGTCCGCAGGGCGGCGGTCGCATCGCGGCCCTCCGGCAGCCGGACCCAGAGGAACATGCCGCCGTCCGGACTGTTCGCGGTGCTCCCGGGCGGAAGCGCCTCGGGCAGCGCCGCGCGCATCGCGTCCCGGCGTTCGGCGTAGGCGGCGCGGATCCGCTCGAGGGCCGGGGCGGCGCGCCCGGAATCGAGGTAGTGCGCAGCCGCCGCCTGGTCGATGGTGGAGGTGTGCAGGTCCGCGGCCTGTTTCGCGATCGTCACGGACGGTCGCACGTCGGCAGTCGCACGCAGCCAGCCGATGCGCAGCCCCGGGGCGATCACCTTCGAGAAGCTCCCGAGGCTGATGACGTGCTCGGGGGCGTACGCCGCCAGGGACGGCAGGGGAGAGCCGGAGTAGCGGAGCTGTCGGTACGGCTCGTCCTCGACGATGCGGAACCCGTGGCGCTGCGCGATCTCGGCGATCCGGGCGCGGGCGCTCTCGTCGTGCGTGCGGCCGGTCGGGTTCTGGAACGTGGGAACGGTGTAGAAGAACCGCGGCGCGTGGGCGGCGGCGAGCCGGTCCAGGGCCTCCAGGTCCAGCTCCTCGCCGGTGTAGGGGACGCTGACGATCCGGGCCCCGGCGAGCGAGAAGGTCTGCAGGGCTGCGAGATAGCAGGGCTCCTCGACGAGGACGACGTCGCCGGGGTCCAGCAGGGCGGTGGAGAGCAGCCCCAGGGCCTGCTGCGACCCGGTCGTCACGAGGAGGTCCGCGGGACTCGTCTCCAGCCCGTCCGCCCGGTATCCCTCGGCGACCAGCTCCCGCAGTCGCGGATCCCCCTCCGACAGGGAGTACTGCAGCACGTCGGGTGTGCGCAGCACCTCGTCGTACGCGGCGCGGATCCCGTCGAGGTCGAACAGCTCGGGGGCGGGCAGGCCGCCGGCGAACGAGATGACCTCGGGGCGCGCGGTCAGCGCGAGGAGGTCGCGGACGGGGGAGGTCTTCGCGCCCCCGACGCGCGTCGAGCGCGGGGGCAGGGATGCTGTGGAGGGGGAGGGAGGGGCACTCGTCATCGTCCGGCCTTCGTCACGGGGAGAATGATCCCCTCACCCTAGGGCACCGCACACCGCCCGGGAGCGCGTGTGTCGGGAACGCTAGAATGGTCGGGTCGCGTCCCTCGCGACCCAGCTGTGCATCCACCGGCCGTCGGCTTCCCGACGGATGCGGCGGCACTCTGCCACCTCGATCCAGGGCCGAATCGGTCAGGGCCACGTCGTGGACGTGTCCTCGCCGTCCGCCCTGCACCCGGACGGACGCCATGATCACGCAGACAGACTCTCCCTCGCTCGCCGCGGACTCCCGACCCCCGAGCGTCTTCGGGCTCGCGGGCCTGCCATATTTCGTCATCGCCTTCCTGGCCAGGATGCCCTTCGCCATGATGGTCGTCGGCGTCCTCACCCTCGCGGTGGCGGGACGCGGTTCGCTGTCCCTGGGCGGACTGACCTCGGCGGCGGTCGGGATCGGGACCGCCTGCTTCGGCCCGTTGCTCGGCGCGGCGGCCGACCGGTTCGGGCAGCGGCGGGTGCTGCTCGTCCTCGCGGTGGCGAATCCGACGGCGCTGGGGCTGTTCGTGTCCGCGGTGTACCTCGGCGTCCCCGAGGCCCTTCTTCTCGCCAGCGCCTTCGCCATCGGTGCGACGGCTCCGCAGGTGGCGCCGCTGTCGCGTTCGCGTCTGGTCACCCTCATCGGCGAGCGCGTCCCCGAGGAGCGCCGAGCGCGATCGGTGTCGTCCACCATGGCGTACGAGTCGGCGGCGGACGAGACGGTGTTCATCATCGGGCCGTTCCTCGTGGGGCTGCTGGCCTCCTTCATCGCGCCCTGGGCGCCGCTGGCCATCGGCGCCGCGCTCACGGTGCTCTCGGTCGGGGCTTTCGCCCTGCACCCCTCGGCCGCGCACGTCTCGCGGGAACGGACGGAGGACGGGCGGGCGCCGTCCTCCGGGCGGGAGCTGTTCCGGCCCCGTCTGCTCGTCGTCGTCCTCGGCATCTTCGGCGTCGGGCTGTTCTTCGGCACGATGCTGACCTCTCTGACGGCGTTCATGACCGAGCGGGGAGATCCCGAGGCCGCGGGCCTGCTCTATGGGGTGATGGGCATCGGCTCGGCGGTGCTGGCCCTCGGCGTCGTCCTCCTTCCCGCCCGGTTCTCCCTGCGGGCTCGCTGGCTCGTCTTCGCCGGGATCCTGCTGGGCGGAGCGCTCATCCTGCTCACCGTGTCCGACGTGGCCGGAATGGTCCTGGCGCTGGCCGTCATGGGGATCGGGATCGGCCCCACGCTCGTGACCCAGTACAGCTTCGGCGCCGCGCTGAGCCCCGCGGGACGTTCGGCGACGGTGATGACGATGCTGGGGTCGGCGGTGATCGTCGGGCAGGCGGTCGGCGCGGCCGTCACGGGGAACGTCGCGCAGGAGATCGGCGTCGCGACCGCCCTGCTGCTGCCGATCGTGGCCGCGGCGGTGGTCGTCGCCGCCGGGATCGCGAACGCGCTGGTGAACCGCGGCGCGCGGGG
>NZ_BCRA01000021.1 GCF_001552355.1 Microbacterium resistens NBRC 103078 | reverse complement strand
GGCGGCGCCGCGCCGCCTCGGCGATCCGGGCGCTGTCGGGCAGGCGCGAGGTCGCCGCCGTGGTGACGACGTCGACCCAGCCGTCGATGAGCGCGATGAGGTTCTCCAGACGTTCGAGCGCCTCGCGCTGCGCCTCGGACTGCGTCGGCAGCAGCGCTCCGCCCTCGATCGCCGCACGGAGCTCTTCCGGATCGGACGGGTCCAGGCGGCCCGCGACGTCCTCCAGCGCCTCGATGTCGACCGTCACCCCGCGGGCGAACTCGGTGATCTGGGACATCACGTGCAGGTGCAGCCAGCGCGCGTGGCGGTACAGACGCGCGTACGCGAGCTCGCGGGCCGCGAGATAGAGCGCGATCTGGTCCTCGGAGATCTCCAGTCCCTCGCCGAACGCGGCGAGGTTCTGCGGGATCACGGCGGCGGTGCCCGCCGGGAGCACCGGGATGCCGACGTCGCCGCCGGAGACGACCTCGAGCGAGAGGTTGCCCAGCACCTGCCCGAACTGCATCGCGAACACGGAGGATCCGAGTCCGCGCATCAGCTTGCCGGCACCGGCGACGATGCCGCGCATCTCCTCGGGCGTCTGGCCCTCCAACGCGGTGGTGAGGGCGTCCGCGATGCTCGTGGAGACGGGCGCCGCGACCTCCTTCCACACGGGCAGCGTCTGCTCCACCCACTCGCCGCGGGTGAGCGCTCGCGGCGACGTGCTCAGCTCGGAGATGGTCGTGGCCTCGCCGACCCAGAGGTTCGCCAGGGAGAAGGCGTCGGCGAGCGACGACCGGCCGCCGTCGGTGACGCCCAGACCGTCACGGTTCGCGATGTGCAGCGCCTGGCGCAGCGTCGTCTCCCACGGGTCCGAGCCCTGCGCGGCCTGGAACTGTTGGAGGAAGGCGTTCATCATCGCCGGATCGAGGCGGATACCCTCCATGCCCTCGATGCCGTCGAGCGCGCTCAGATCGATGTCCTCGCCGGATGCTCCCAGCATCCGGCGCAGGAACTCTCGGAAGTCCTCGGGATTCGGGTCGTTCTCTGCCATCGCCAGGCCCTCTCAGCACGTCTATAGCCGTGCGTCCTACGCTAGTCATACGATGCCGACCGCGGCCCGGAACGGGGACGCTTCGCTGTACGCCGGTCGCGAACGACCCTGTCAGGAGGACCTGTGACGACGACGCGCGCACGCCGTGCCACGCCCGCGATCGGCGTGGTCGCGCTGATCGTCAGCCTCGCCGCGCTGCTCGTGGTCACGTTCCTCCCGCTGCCGTACGTCGTGCAGCAGCCGGGCCCCGTCTACAACACCCTCGGCGACGTCGAGGTCGAGGACGGCGAGGAGGTCCCGCTCATCTCGATCTCCGGCGCGCAGACGCACGAGACCGGCGGCGCGCTCGATCTCGTCACCGTCCAGGTCGTCGGCAACCGGGAGCACACGCCCTCGTGGGTCGAGGTCGCCATGGCGTGGCTCGACCCCTCCCGGGCCGTCGTGCCGATCGACGCGGTCTTCCCCGAGGGCGTCACCACGAAGCAGCGCGACGAGCAGAACCAGGTGCTCATGGTCGACTCCCAGCAGGAGGCCACGGCCGCGGCGCTGCGGGAGCTCGACTACGACGTGCCCGTCACGATCGAGGTGGCCGGCGTGGTCGAGGACGGCGCGGCGTCCGGCGTGCTGCGCGAGGGCGATCGCATCCTGGCGCTGAACGGCGCCGCCGTCACCGACGTCGACGACCTCCGTGCCCGGATCCAGGAGAGCGGCGGCGCGCCCGTGACGCTCCGGGTCGCCAGGGACGGCGCGGAAGAGGACCTCACGGTGACGCCCCGTGAGGAGAAGGCCCAGGACGGCTCGGCCGTGTGGCTGATCGGCGTCACCCTGACGCACGACTACACCTTCCCGATCGACGTCAAGCTGCAGCTCGACAACGTCGGCGGCCCGAGTGCGGGGATGATGTTCGCGCTCGGGATCATCGACGTCCTGACGCCGGGCGAGCTCAACGGCGGAGAGCAGGTCGCCGGCACGGGGACGATCGCCGCGGACGGCACCGTCGGGCCGATCGGCGGGATCCGCCAGAAGATGTACGGCGCCCGGTCGGCGGGGGCGGACTACTTCCTCGCCCCCGGCGCGAACTGCAACGAGGTGGTCGGGCACGTCCCCGACGGGCTCACGGTGATCCGCACCGATTCGCTGGGCGAGTCCCTGGACGCCCTCGAGGTGATCGCGGACGGTGGCGACGTCGCGGCCCTGCCGACGTGCACGGGGGCGAACGGCTGACCTGTGACGGTCCCGAGCGCCGGCGGGCGTTCGCGACGGGCGAAGCGCGGATCCGCCGTCCCAGGTGGCGCATGAACTCGCCGACCTAGGATGGAGGACGTGACCACGACCTCCGCGCCGAACCCGGCCACGCCCCGCACCTCCCGACGAATACTGATGATCTCGGTGGTGATCATCGCGGCGCTCATCGCGGCCTTCTTCGCCTTCGCGTCGCTCTACACCGACTTCCTCTGGTACGACCAGCTCGACTTCGCGCAGGTGCTGACCACGCGCTGGCTGGCCACCGCGGTGATGTTCGTCGTCGGGTTCCTCGGCATGGCCCTGCCGCTGTTCCTCGTGATCCAGCTGGCCTACCGGCTGCGACCGGTCTACGTGCGCCTGAGCTCGCAGCTGGACCGGTACCAGGAGGTCATCGAGCCGCTGCGTCGCCTGGCGATGTGGGGCATGCCGGTCTTCTTCGGCCTGTTCGCGGGCTTCGCTGCGGCCGGGCAGTGGGAGACGGTCTGGATGTGGGCGAACGGGGCCTCGACGGGCGTCCTCGACCCGCAGTTCCAGATGGACACCGGCTTCTACATGTTCGCGCTGCCCTTCTACCGGGCGGTGCTCGGCTTCGCCTCCGCGGTGATGATCCTGTGCCTCCTGGTGACGGCGCTCGTGTCATACCTGTACGGATCGGTCCGCGTGGGCCAGGGCGAGCTCCGCATCTCCAAGCCGGCGCGGATCCAGCTCGCGGTGCTCGCGGGGGTCTACCTCCTGCTGCAGGCGGCGAGCCTCTGGCTCGACCGGTACGTGACGCTCGTGACCCCCGAGGACCGCATCACCGGTGCCGCGTACACCGGCGCCAACGCGACGATCCCCGGTCTGTCGATCCTCGCGATCCTGGCCGCGCTCGTGGCGATCCTCTTCTTCATCACCGCCGTGATCGGGCGCTGGCGCTTCCCGCTGGCGGCGACCGCGCTGCTGGTGGTGGCCTCGCTCGTGGTCGGTATCGGCTACCCCTGGGTCGTCAACACCTTCCAGGTGAAGCCGAACCAGAACTCGCTGCAGGCGGAGTACTACCAGCGCAACCTCGACGCGACCAAGGCCGCGTACGGCATCGACGGGCTCGAGACCACCCCGTTCAAGGCGGCCACCGACGCCGAGCCCGGACAGCTGCGCGCCGACGCCGACACGACCGCCTCGATCCGCATCCTGGACCCGGCGATCATCAGCCCGACGGTGCGCCAGCTCGAGCAGTACCGCGCGTACTACCAGTTCCCCGAGAACCTGGACGTCGACCGCTACGAGATCGACGGCGAGAAGCAGGACACCGTCGTCGCGGTCCGTGAGCTCGACATGAACCAGCTCAGCGACGCGGGCAACTGGAACAACCGCGCCGCGGTGTACACGCACGGCTACGGTCTCGTGGCCGCCGCGGGCAATCAGCGCACCAGCGACGGTGAGCCGGTCTTCCTCGAGCGCGGCATCCCGTCGGCCGGGTTCCTCACGGACACGGAGAAGTTCGAGCCGCGCGTGTACTTCGGCGAGCAGTCGCCGCCGTACTCGATCGTCGGCGCTCCCGAGGGCACCGCGCCGGTCGAGATCGACTACCCGCGCGGGCAGGACGGCGCCACGGACACGAAGACGACCTTCACCGGCGACGGCGGGCCGCGGATCGGCAATTTCTTCAACAAGCTGCTGTACGCGCTGAAGTTCCAGTCCGAGCAGATCCTCTTCTCCGACCTCGTGAACGAGGAGTCGCAGATCCTCTACGACCGGGATCCCAAGACGCGCGTGCAGAAGGTGGCGCCGTACCTGACGCTCGACAACGACCCGTACCCGAGCGTCGTGGACGGCCGGATCGTCTGGATCGTCGACGGTTACACCACCAGCGCCAGCTACCCCTACTCCACCGGGGTGAGCCTGCAGGAGGCGATCGGCGACGCCAGCATGGCCATGCCGGGCTTCGTGGCCGACGAGGTCAACTACATCCGCAACTCGGTGAAGGCGACCGTCGACGCGTACGACGGCAGCGTCACCCTGTACGCGTGGGACGAGGAGGACCCGGTCCTGAAGACCTGGCAGAAGGTCTACCCGTCCACACTCAAGCCGATCAGCGACATGTCCGGCGAGCTGATGTCGCACGTGCGCTACCCGACGGACCTGTTCAAGGTCCAGCGGGCGATGCTCGGGGTCTACCACGTGGACGACGCGTCCTCGTTCGCCCAGCGCGACAACGCCTGGAAGACGCCCAACGATCCGCAGAACCAGGACCGGCTCCAGTCGCCGTACTACCTGTCGATGAAGATGCCGGGTCAGGACTCGCCGCGGTTCTCGATGTTCACGACCTTCATCCCGTCCGCCGAGGGGACGAGCAGTCGCGACGTGCTGCTCGGCTACCTCGCCGTGGACTCCGACGCCGGATCCGAGGCGGGGGTGAAAGCGAAGGGCTACGGACAGCTCCGGATGCTCGAGATCGACGCCGACACGACCGTCCCCGGCCCGGGACAGGTGCAGAACACCTTCGATACCGACACGGACGTGGCCCAGCAGCTCAACCTGCTGAAGCAGGGCCAGTCGGAGGTGCTGCACGGCAACCTGCTGACCCTTCCCGTCGGCGGCGGACTGCTGTACGTCCAGCCGGTCTACGTCCAGGCGTCCAAGGGCACGCAGCTTCCCCGGCTCCAGAAGATCCTCGTGGCCTTCGGCGACCGGATCGCGTTCGCCGACACGCTCACAGGGGCGCTGGACGAGCTGTTCGGCGGGGATGCCGGCGCCGTCGGCGGCGACGAGGAGGTGCCTCCCACCACGCCGGGCGGCTCGACCACGGAGCCGCCGCAGACCGGCGCCGCCGCGCGTCAGGCGGCGCTGGAGGACGCGAAGGCGGCGATGCTCGCCCGCGACGAGGCGCTCAAGTCGGGTGACCTGACGAAGTTCGCGGAGGCGGACAAGCAGCTCACCGAGGCCGTGAACCGCCTCATCGAGCTCGAGGGCGACGCCGCCGAGACGCCCGCGCAGTGAGACCACGAGAGGCGCCTCCCCGCACCGGGGAGGCGCCTCTCGCGTGTCCCGTCCCGACCTGGCGGATCGTGCGGCGACGGCGCACACTGGAGAGGACTCCAGGCGTCCCGGCGGAGGCCGGGGGAGAGGCGGTTTCCCATGCATGTCACCGCAGGCGATCGTGTCGTGATCCACGGCGCGCAGGTCGGTCGCGCGGAGCGCCACGGCGAGGTCCTCGAGACCAGTGAGGACGGCGGGCCTCCGTACCGCATCCGCTTCGACGACGGGCACGAGTCGCTCGTGTTCCCCGGGCCGGACTGCGAGCTCGAACGGCCCTCGGAGGGCTGAGTCCGGGGCTCGGAGCGTGGGGGACGCGCCCGGGATCCGGCCCCGATTCGACCGCGCTCCGAACCCGTGCTAAGCTCAATTCTTGTGCCGCGGGGTGGAGCAGTTCGGTAGCTCGCCGGGCTCATAACCCGGAGGTCGCAGGTTCAAATCCTGTCCCCGCAACAAGAGAAGGCCCCCTGATCAGGAGAAATCCGATCAGGGGGCCTTCGCCATTCCTTAGTGCGTCGGGTCGGACCAGGGGCTCTGTGCGGGCATCGGGCATGGTGCCGTCACCCATACGTGTTCCGCCGGTCTTCCTGTCTAGCGTTCGGGGGTGATCGCGACGCGGATCTCGGTGCGGATCAGTCCGCGGTCGACGACGTCGATCAGTCCCTTCGTCACGGTGAGGACGTAGTGGTGTACGCGCTCTTGGGAGCCTCCGAAGCTGATGGTGGTCGCAACCGCGTCGCGCTCCTCCAACGCGGCGAGGCGTATCTCGTCTGCCACCTCGGGCGGTGGCGGGTGGTCGGGATCGCCGAGGACGGTCACGATGCGGAGTTCTTCGTCGCGGGCGGGTTTCAGCTGAGCGTCGTGGATCTCCGTACCGTCCCACACTCCGTTGACGACGACGGGGACGCCTCGAGCGGCGGTACTGACCTGGGTCCCGTGGACGACGACGGATCCGCCCTGCAGGCGTTGCGTGCTGGTCGGGTCCTGGGGAAACAGTGTCCATAGCGTCGCCGTCGGATGGCCCGGGGTCCCGTCCAGCCGGCCGACCGTCGTGACCCGCTGGCCGGGGGCGATCAGAAGTTCGGCCAGTACAGATCGAGCGACCACTTGGCGTCCCCCGGGATCAGATAGCAGTAGTGGTCCAGCGCAGGTGTGTTCGCCACATACCACGCCCCTCGCGCCTCGCATGTCGCTCGGGACTTGAAGTGGTCTCGTTCCTCCCGGACCCACCGGTTGATCTGCGGGCCCACGGTCGCTGACGCCGGACCGGCCGCCTCTGCCGTCAGCGGCGCCGCCGTCGCGATCGACGGTCCTGTGAACACGCTCCCCGCGAGGACGACCAGGCCCGCCATGAAGGCCCCGGGTGTGCGGATGATCTTCATCGTCTTCTCCTTCCGCGTCTGCGGTGAGGCATTCCTAGCAGACTGGAATGCAATGTGGCACCGAAACCATAGGTGCATTCGAAGGATCGGTGTCCTCGCGATCTCTCTGGTATGCGGATCTACCCGGCCCCTGCCTTCAGGTCCACAGCCTCCAGGAGTTGGGGACACGGAGGAACTCCTGTGCCGGGTGCTCCGGGCGTCGCATCTTCGCTCTCGGATAAAGCCCCCGAGCGTGCAGCGTGGTTCCCGCGACCCGGCGGCGTGATGGAATGGACGCACGATCCCCCTCAGGAGCAGACGATGACCGATTCGCGCATCCCCTCCGTCCTCTTCGTCTGCGTGCACAACGCCGGGCGCTCGCAGATGGCCGCCGGCTTCGTCCGGGCCCTCGCGGGCGACCGTGTGGAGGTCCGCTCGGCGGGCTCGCTCCCGGCGGAGCGCATCAACCCCGTCGCCGTCGCCGCGATGGCCGAGGCCGGGATCGACATCGCCGGCGAGCAGCCGAAGGTCCTCACGACGGAGGCCGTGCAGGACTCCGACGTCGTGATCACGATGGGGTGCGGCGACGCGTGCCCGTTCTTCCCCGGCAAGCGCTACGAGGACTGGCAGCTCGAGGATCCCGCGGGTCAGGGGATCGAAGCGGTCCGCCCGATCCGGGACGAGATCCGTGCGCGCGTGGAGGATCTGTTGGCCGGGCTCGGCGTCTGATCAGGGATGAGGGAGGATGGGCGCATGACCGCCTCCGCGCTCCTCGTCGCCGTGTGCCAGTTCGCTCCGACCGCGGACAGGGCGGCCAACCTCGACCGGGTCGCGGAGCTGACCGCCGCGGCTGCGGAACGCGGCGCGCGCGTGGTGGTCTTCCCGGAGTACACGAGCTTCTTCGTCGATCCGATGGACGAGACGCTCACGGACAACGCCGAGGCCCTCGACGGGCCGTTCACCCGCCGGCTCCGCGCGCTCGCCGCCGCGCACGGGGTCGTCCTCGTCGCCGGACTCGTGGAGCAGGCGGGCGACGGCGCACACGTGCACAACACTCTCGTCGCGGTAGACATGGACGGGATCCGCGCCCGCTACCGCAAGCAGCACCTCTACGACGCGTTCGGACAACGCGAGTCGGACTGGATCGCGGAAGGCGATCTCCGGACCCCCGAGACGGTCGACGTCGACGGGATCCGCATCGGTCTGATGACCTGCTACGACCTGCGATTCCCCGAGGTCGCCCGCACGCTGGTGGACGCCGGGGCGGATGCGATCGTGGTGCCGGCGGAGTGGGTGCGCGGGCCGCTCAAGGAGCACCACTGGCAGACGCTCCTGACCGCACGAGCCATCGAGAACACCGTCTACGTGCTCGCCGCGGACCACCCGACGCCGATCGGGGTGGGCCACTCCGCCGTCATCGACCCGCAGGGCGTCACGGTCGCCGCCGTCGGCACCGGCGAGGGGATCGCGGTCGCCGAGCTCGATCCGGCGCTCGTCGCCCGCGTCCGGGAGGTCAACCCCGTGCTGCGGCTGCGACGCTACGCCGTCGTTCCGCGACGGGCGGACTGAGGCGCACCCGCAGACCGAAGTCGCGCCGTCAGGCGCGGAGCGCGGCGAGCCTCTCCGACGCTTCGGCGATCACCGCGGTCCGCTTGCACGCGGCGAAGCGGACGAGCCCGGCGTAGTCACGACGGTGCTCGGGGAGCACGAAGGCCGACAGCGGGATCGCCACCACACCGCACCGCTCCGGGAGGCTCCGGCAGAAGGCGTCGGCGTCGCTCCCGCCGAGCGCGGTGGCGTCGGCGACCGTGAAGTATCCGCCCTGCGGGGCGGTCACCTCGAAGCCGGCGGCCTCCAGCCCACGAGCGAGGAGCGCGTGCTTCTCCTGCAGGGCGGTGCGGGCGTCCTGGAAAAACGCGTCGGGAAGGCCCAGTCCGATCGCGACGGCGGGCTGGAACGGGCCGGCGTTGACGTAGGTGAGGAACTGCTTGACGGTCAGCACGGCGGTGATCAGGTCCGCCGGCCCGTGGACCCAGCCGACCTTCCAGCCGGTGACGGAGAACGTCTTCCCCGCGGAGGAGATGGTGAGCGTGCGCTCCCGGGCGCCCGGCAGCGTGGCGAGCGGGACGTGCGCGCCGTCGAACGCGAGGTGCTCGTACACCTCGTCGGTGACGATGACGGCGTCATGGCGTTCGGCCAGCCGGACGATCTCCGCGCGCACCTCGGCGGAGAGGACCGTTCCGGTGGGATTGTGCGGGTCGTTCACGAGGATGATCCGCGTACGGTCGGTGATCGCCCGGGCGAGATCGGCGGGATCCGGCTGGAAGTCGGGCCGGCGCAGCGGAACGGTGCGAAGGCGTGCCCCCGCGAGCGCCACGACGGCGGCGTAGGAGTCGTAAAACGGCTCGAGGACGACGACCTCGTCGTCCGGCGATCCGACGAGGGCGAGGAGCGACGCGGCGATCGCCTCCGTGGCTCCCGCCGTGACGATCACCTCGCGTTCGGGGTCCACGTCGAGGCCGTAGAACCTCCGCTGATGCTCCGCGATCGCCTGGAGGAGCTCGGGGCGTCCGCGTCCTGGCGGGTACTGGTTCGCGCCCGTGTCGATCGCGGCGCGGGCGGCGTCGAGGACCTCCGCGGGCCCGCCCTCGTCGGGGAATCCCTGTCCGAGGTTGATCGCGCCCGTCCGGGCCGCGAGGGCCGACATCTCTGCGAAGATGGTGGGCGCCACGCCGCCCTGCGCGGTGAGGAGGCCGGCGCCGCGGGCAGTGCGCCGCCAGGCGCCGGACACGATTCCCATGCAGGCCAGGGTAACGGCATAGCGGAATCCCAAGCGCGGCATAAGAAACGCACAGATGCGCACGCGACTCTGTAAGGGCGATGTCCGAAGGAGCAGAAATGAACGAACAGACCCCCCGCCCCGAATCCGGTGCCGGTCACGACGTCCCGGCGGCGTTCTCCTCGCAGGGCACGTCGGCGGCGCCGGCCCCGGGGACCGCGTCGAACGCGTTCACGGCGGGCGCCGCGCCCGCCGCCGACGCCACCGCGACCGCTGTCACGGAGCCGATCCCGCCGAGCGGCACACACCCGCAGCCGACGCCGTACGGCGTCTCCGCGCCCCACGCCACCGGCGCCGCGTTCGGTCCGGCAGTGACCGGGGCGGCCGACAAGCCCAAGGAGCGCAAGGCCGGGATCGGCGCCACGAAGGTCGCCGCGATCTTCCTGGCCGCCGCGCTCGTCGGCGGTGCGGCGGGCTTCGGCGGGAGCGTCCTGGGGAACCAGCTCAACCCGCCGTCGTCGTCCTCCCCGGCTGCCGGCCCTTCCACGGTCACGGTGAACAACCCCGAGTCCGTGTCCGAGGCGACCGCGATCGCGTCCAAGGTCGTCCCCTCCGTGGTGACGATCGAGGTCGCCGGCTCCTCGGCGAGCGGCAGCGGATCCGGCGTGGTGCTCGACAAGAAGGGCCACATCCTCACCAATGCGCACGTGGTGACGCTCGACGGCGAGGCCGCCGACCCCTCGATCCGCGTGACGACCTCGGACGGGCGACTGCTCGACGCGGAGATCGTCGGTGTCGACCCCGTCTACGACCTCGCCGTCATCAAGGTCGCGGACACGGCCGATCTCACGCCGATCGAGTTCGCGGACTCGTCCGACCTCAACGTCGGGTCCCTCACGGTCGCCGTGGGCGCTCCGCTGGGGCTGTCGAACTCCGTGACGACCGGCATCGTCAGCGCCCTGAACCGCAGCATCCAGATCCAGTCCGCGGCGCTGCCGTCGGACGGGAACCAGGATGAGCAGCAGCCCGACCAGCAGGATCCGAACCAGCAGCCGTTCCAGTTCGACTTCCCGGGGCGCGGCGAGCAGAGCACGCCGTCGACCGGCGACACCATCTCCGTCGCCGTGATCCAGACGGACGCGGCGATCAACCCGGGCAACTCCGGCGGGGCGCTGGTCGACGGCGACGGCAAGCTGATCGGCATCAACGTGGCCATCGCGAGCGCCGGGAACTCCGGGTCTGGCCAGTCGGGGAACATCGGCGTAGGCTTCGCGATCCCCTCGGACATCGCCCAGCGCGTCTCCCAGGAGATCATCGAGACCGGTGCGGCGACCCACGGGCTGCTCGGCGCGACCGTCCGCTCCGCCAGCGGCCTGCAGGACGCCCAGGTCGTCGGCGCTGCGATCCAGGACCTCACGCCGGGCGGTGCCGCCGAGGCCGCGGGACTGCGCTCCGGGGACATCGTGACGTCGCTCGACGGGGCGCCGATCACCGACGCCTCGGACCTCACGGCGCAGGTCCGCGCGGCCGCCGCGGGCAGCAAGGTCGAGATCACCTACGTTCGCGACGGACGCGAGCAGAAGACCACGGCGACATTGGGGACGCTGTCGCTGTGACCGGTTGCGGTCCTGTGCTCCCCCTGGGGACCGCTCCGGACTGACCGATGGTCAGAATCGAGGACGCCACCCCGCGATAGGCTCGCGGGGTGGCGTCCTTCTCCTTCCGCACGGGCAACGCCGGCAAGCTGCTGCGCGCGCCGCTGTACGCCGCGGGACGCCTGGCGAACCTGGTGATCCCGCGCAGCGGGGGATGGGTGATCGGCTGCGGGGCGGGGATCGGGGACGGCGCGCTCGCCCTGTGGCGCGTGGCCCGCGCGCATGGCGTGGATCCGCTGTGGCTCACCTCATCGGACCGTGAGGATCGCGAGGCCGCGGCGCACGGGATCCGCACCGCGCGCAAGGGCGGCATCCGCGGATGGTGGGCGACGGCCCGCGCGGGCGTCGTCGTCGTCACCCATGGCCTCGGCGACGTGAACCGCTACGCGTCCTCGGGGGCGTTCGTCGTGCAGCTCTGGCACGGCATCCCGCTCAAGCGCATCGGCCTGGACTCCCCGGCGACCGTGCAGAGCGCGTTCCTCCCGCGCTCCCGGCTGCTCCCACGGCTGCTGGGAGTGCTGTACCGCGAGTCGGTGCGGCGGATCCGGGTCCTTCCCGCCGCCTCCGAACGCGCGCGTGGGCGCTTGGAGTCCGCCTTCGGGCTCGGGGTGGAGCAGGTGCTCGTGACCGGCGAACCCCGTGTGGACGTCCTCTCGCACGGCGACCCCGAGGAGCGCCGTGCGTCGGCCGCCGCACTCCGTGACGCGGCGATCGGGCGGCTCCCCGACGGGGCGCGCACGATCCTCTATGCGCCGACGTGGCGGGACGGGGCCGCGGACCCCGCGGTCCCCGACGAGGCGGAGTGGGCGCACATCGAGCAGGTGCTGCGGGACGAGAACGCGGTGCTGATCGTCCGCTCCCACCCGCTCGGCGCGGGTGTGTACCGGCCGCCGTTCCCCACGGACCGGGTCCGTGCGCTCGGTGCGGACGTCCTCGCGGACGTGACGCCGGTGCTGGCGTCGATCGACGTCCTCGTCACGGACTACTCCTCGCTCGCGTACGATGTGGGACTGCTCGGGATGCCCGTGGTGTATCTGGCACCCGATCCCGAGGACTACGCCCGGACCCGCGGCTTCTACGGCTCCTACCGGGAACTGGCCGGCGACGACTTCGCGCGGGACTGGGCCACCGCGTCGGCGCAGCTGCGTCGTGTCCTCGCCGACCCCGAGGAGCACGCCGCCCGCCGTCGCCGCTCGGCCGCGGTCAGCGCGGAGATGCACGCGTACCGCGACGGCCGCAACGCCGAACGGGTCTACCGGGCGATCCGGGCCCTCGCCCCGCGTACGATGGGGACTTCTGCGCCCGCACGGAAGGGATCCGCATGACCAGCGTCCTCATCGACGAGGAGAAGGAGACGCTCGTCGTCTCCGGCACCGGGAACCGGCCCGCGTCCGCGGACCTCGTCGGCGCGCGCGCCAGGACGGCCGCGAGGATCACCGGGGGAGGGAAGACCTGGAAGGCCGTGTTCCCGCTCCGCATCGCGCGCTGGGGCGGGCCCGCCCTGCCGCTGCCGTCGGGGGACTACGCGCTGACGGTGGACGGTGTCGACCTGGACGCACTGGACCTCGCGGTCACCCTGCTGCCCATCCTCCGGGTGTCGGTGAAGGGCCCTCTCGTGCGCATCGGTGCGCCGGTGGACCCCGTGCACGAGACCGCCGAGGGGCAGGCGGTGCTGGAAGGCCGCTACGCGGCGCAGCCGGGCGGCACGGAGAACGCCGTCTTCTTCGAGAGCTTCTACGGGCAGAGCACCGGGTGCAACCCCGGCGCGATCGACCGCGAGCTGGCGGTCCGCGCCCCGGGCGTCACCCGGTACTGGAGCGTCGTCGACCTGTCGGTGCCCGTGCCCGCCGGCGCGATCCCCGTCGTCGAGGGATCGCCCGAGTGGTGGCGCGCGCGCGGCGCCTCACGTCTGCTCGTGGTCAACGACTGGCTCCGGCGCCGGTTCGTGCGCAAGGACGGGCAGCGCGTGCTGCAGACCTGGCACGGCACGCCGCTCAAGCGCCTGGCCCTTCACCGCCCCGGATTCCATCCGCGGCGCATGCTGGCCGTGCTCCGCGAGGCGCGTCGCTGGGACGTCCTGCTCGCGCAGAACCCCTACGCCGCTCGCGTGCTCCGCAAGGCGTATGCGTTCCTCCGGCGCCCGATCTGGGTCGACGGCTATCCTCGCAATGACGCGCTCGTCACCGGGGACCGGGACGCTGTGCGCCGTGCCCTCGGCATCGACGAGGACGAGAACGTCCTGCTCTACGCCCCGACGTGGCGGGACGACCGGGCGGAGATGGTCGACTTCGTCGATCCGGAGGCGCTCGCCGAGCAGACGGACTCCGTGGTGCTCGTCCGCGGGCACTCCCGCACCATCCGGCCGGGCCGGGACCGCAACGGGGCGCGGGTCGTCGACGTCACCGGGTATCCGGACACCTCGGACCTGCTGCTGGCCGCGGACGCCCTCATCACCGACTACTCGTCGGTGATGTTCGACTTCAGCGTGACCGGTAAGCCGATGTACTTCCTCGTCCCCGACCTGGAGCACTACCGCGGGGAGCTCCGGGGCTTCTACTTCGACCTCGCCGCACGAGCGCCCGGGCCGCTGGTCCGGACCCAGGCCGAGCTCGTCGCCGCGCTCGCTGACCTGGGCTCCGTGGCCCGGCACGCCGAGCAGTACGTGACGTGGCGCGCGCAGTTCAACGCCCGTGACGACGGCGCGGCTGCGGCGCGAGTGGTCTCGCGCCTGCTCGACCTCGGATTCGTGCAGATCTGATCCCGGGCGGGGAGGATCAGGGCAGCGGGGTGTTGCGGGTGCCGAGGCGTGAAGCGTCCACGGTGCCGCGGGCACCGCGGAGGACGCCCCCGAGGAAGCCGAGGCCCCAGGACAGGTGCATGGTGGGCAGGACGGCGAGCGTCCACAGCCGTTCCCGGAAGCTGCGTGGCGGATCGGTCGGGCGTCCCGGGGCCACCGCCATTCCGACGACCAGGAGCACGTAGACCGCCAGGGGCAGGTACACCACGGATGCGAGCAGACTCGCCATGCCCGAGAGCGCCCCGGTGAGCTGCAGAACGGCGACGATCACCGCCAGCGCGAGATCGAGGACCAGGATCGGAGGGGCGAAGAAGCGGACCCCGTTGCGACGGCCGTACCGGCGGACGAGTTCCCCTCGCCATGCCCCCGTCGCGCGGAACTGCCGGGCGAGGCGAGCCCAGCTCTCCCGCGGCCAGTACGTGACCGCCAGCTCCGGGTCGAACCACACACGGTGTCCGGCGCGGCGGATGCGGAGGTTGAGCTCCCAGTCCTCTCCCCGCCGGATGGACTCGTCGAACAGACCGACCTCGTCGAGCACCTCCCGGCGCATCACCCCGAGGTAGGCGGATTCAGCCTCGCCCTCGCGCGTGCCGCCGTGGTACGCCCCGCCGCCCAGGCCGACGGGGGAGTTGTACGCCCGCGCCACGGCGCTCTGGAAGGGGGTCCGCCCGTCGGCGCGCATGACACCGCCGACGTTCGCGGCGTCCGTTCGCCTCAGGGTCTCGAGGGCGCGTCGGGTGTACCCCGGGGCGAGCTCGGAGTGCGCGTCCACCCGCACGATCGTCGGAAAGCGGCTGGCGCGGATCGCGGCGTTCAGGCCGACGGGGATGTGCGCGGCGGGATTGTCCACGATGCGAAGCCGGGGCTCTTCCTCCGCGAGGCGATGAGCCAGCGGCGTGGTGCCGTCGGTGGACGGCCCGAGAGCCAGCACCAGCTCCATGGGCCCGTCGACGTCCTGGGCGAGCACGGAGGCGACGGCATGTTCGAGGTAGTCCCGCTCGTTGAGCACGGGCATGACGAAAGAGACCCCGGTCGGGGAGGAGTCGTCGTGCGCGGTCACGCTCCGATCCTTTCACGGCCGACGTGAACGGCGCCGCAGGCCGGGCCGGGCGGGCGGCGAGCGTGGGGCGCGACCCCTGCCGTGCAGGGGCGCCCCATCCCCGCTCGGTACCCTGGAGGAATGCCTGTCGTGTCCGATGCCCGCAAGGCGTACCGCCTCCTCCGCCGGGCGCTCGCGTCCCGATCCGCCGTGCAGAGGGTCCGCCGCACCATCGCGGCGATGCCGGAGCACCCCGAGGGCGCCTACCAGGTCGCCGTGTACTTCGCCGACGGTGCCGTGAACATGTACCAGATGCGGCAGTGGTACCGGCCGCTGGCGGAGCTCGCGAAGACCCGACCCGTCGTCGTGCTCGCCCGATCCGCGGCCGGGGCCGAGGCGCTTCTCGCGGAGGACGCGCCACCGGTCGCGTTCGTCCCCACGGTCCGTGACCTCGAACGCTATCTCGCCACGCAGGACATCCGCGTCGTCCTGTACGTGAACCAGAACACGCGCAACTTCCAGATGTTCCGGTACGGCCGACGGTGGCACGTCTTCATCAACCACGGTGAGTCCGACAAGATGTACATGACCACCAACCAGTACAAGGCCTACGACTACGCGATGGTGGCCGGCCAAGCGGCGAGGGACCGACTGTCCCGCGTGCTGTGGGACTACGACGTCGACGCGCGCACGATCGAGATCGGGCGTCCTCAGGCCGACCACTACTCGGGGGCGTTGCCGTACACGCCCGACGATCGGACCGTGGTCCTCTATGCGCCGACCTGGGAGGGGGATCGCCCTGCGGCTCACTACGGGTCCGTCCGCACGCACGGCGAGACGCTCGTCGCCGCCCTGCTCGCGACGGGCCGCCATCGGGTGATCTACCGTCCGCATCCGCGCAGCGGTGTCGTCGACGCCGAGTACGGCGCGGCGAACCGGCGGATCATCGAGGCGATCGCGGCGGCGAACACGGCGGACCCCGCCGCTCACCACGTCTACGACGACGGCCCCGATCTCGGTTGGCAGCTCGCCGCAGCGGACGTCGCCGTCGTCGACATCTCCGCCATGGTGTACGACCGGCTGGCGGCGGGGCGCCCGCTGCTGATCACGCGCCCGGCCGACGAGCGCGCGGCCATCGATGCCGGGGGCTACCTGTCCGCGTGCGAGTGGCTCACGACGGACGGCGCCCGGACCATCGTCGACGAGGTCTCGCGGGTTCAGGACGACCAGGAGGCCATCGAACGCCTGCAGACGTGGGTGCGGCACTACTTCGGGGACACCTCCCCGGGCGTCGCGACGGCCAAGTTCCACGCGGGCATCGAGCGACTGCTCGCCGAATGGGACGCCTGGCACGCTCGCGAGGCGGATCGGCCCGATGCCGACGACGAAGGCGAGGAGGCGGACGAGGAGGACGAGCTGGGGCTCTGAATGCGCCGTCCGCGATGACGGGGTGCGCACCCGTATGATGGTATAAAACCTCACGTCTATAACCTTCGCATCGGAGCAGGCCGCGCACAGATGCTTGACGCATGAAAGAACCGCGCTCTCGTGCGTCCGAACGCGTCGGGCGACTCGTCCGGGAGCTCCGTGCCCAGGCGGCACTGAGCCGTGTGAAGCTGGCCGCCCGAGCCGACCTCGACGTCTCGCATCTGGCCCGCATCGAAGGCGGAGAGGGCAACCCTACGCTCTTCGTCCTCATCCAGCTCGCCACCGCCCTCGAGGTGCCGCCGACCCGCTTCCTGGAGGGTCTGAGCGCCGAGGACCTGCCCGACGATATCCGTCCGTACTCCGAGGCCGACTTCCGACGCGAGCTGCGCGCGCGGCACGCCGTCTGAGACCGGATCACACCACGAAGCGCCAGACGTACTCGAGCCCATCCGACGGACGGAACCAGGCCAGGGTGAGCACGGTGTCGTCGACATCGGCCTCGCAGAGGCAGATCTCCAACTGTTGCCCGGGTCGGACGCGCCCCCAGAGCTGCGTCTGCTGCGGGCCGGCCGGGGAACTGGCGAAGACGCGGACGAAATCCGCCGCGGTCGAGAGGTTCGTGATGACCGGGTGGAGTCGGTCACGGCGGTCCACGTCCCACGGCACGGCGTAGGCCGGCGGCGGAGACTGATCGCACGAGCTCGGAGGCATGACCCGATGCTAGGCAGGGGCACGGACGCCACCCCCGTCCCGCAGCCGGCTCCGACGGCGGCTGTGGAAACTCCGCGAGGACCGAGGGCGGTGCAGGAGGAGGGCCTCAGTCGCCGGTGCCGAGCTCCTCGGTCCGTCCGTCGCGCTCCCGGCGGACGACGCCGATCGCCTTGCGTCCGATCCAGCCCGCGCCACGCGCCGCGGAGCCGGCGGCGCCCGCGACGGCGGTGCCGGCGAGCATCGCGCCGCGCTTGATCCTCGCCTCGACGCGCTGTGCCCCGGGGACCGGCTCGAGCTCCGCCGGAAGCGTCGCCGGGGCGACGCCGAAGGCGCGCCGAGAGGCCACCAGGACGCGCCTGCCGAGAATGTTGTTGCCGGCCCCGCCGACGGCGGCTCCGACCCCGAACGGGAGCGCCTTGCCGAGGAAGGAAGCGCCGCCCGCCGCCGCGAAGTGCTTGACGAACATCGATTTCAACCGGTCGACGAGGGGCCCCACCGCCGCGCGCGGCAGTGTCTTCGTCACCAGCTCGCCCCAGTACGCCGGACGTGACGTGCCCTTGCCCGCGGCCTGCCCGGCGAGCTGGGCCACCAGATCCACGCCCTCTTTCCCGAGCATGAGCGTCATGACGAGGGCGCGAGCGCGATCCGGGTCGGTGACGGAGATCCCGTGGACCTCGGCGACCGACTGCGCGAACAGGGCGGTCGACTCGACGAATCCCACGGTCTCGACGCCCGACAGGGCGAGGGTGACCCCGGTCGTGATGCCGGGGATGACCGCGGTCGCCCCGACGGCCGCCCCGCCGGTCGTGACCGCGGCCAGGTAGCGGCGCTCCAGCGAGCGCACGATCTGGGCGGGAGTGGCCTCGGGGTGGCGCAGGCGGATGCTGCGGATGTGCGCAAGGACGAGCGGCCGCTGGACCGCGAGGACGCGGTCGATCCCGCGGACCACCAGCGGGTGCTCCGCGGAGCCCGACGGCGGCAGCCCGGTGTCCCAGGGGGCGTCCTCCGGAAGGGAGTGGATCCGATGCACCTTGCCAGCCATGCGACGATCCTACGGTCGGGATCCGGGAGGAACCCGCAAGCCCGTGAACGCGGAGGCGGCGCCGGAGGAGCGCAGAAGGGCCGTCCCGATCGGGACGGCCCTTCCGACGGTGCGCGGGCTGCGCCGCGTCACACGAACAGGTTCGCGCGCTCGAGATCCTCGGCGAAGTCGACCTCGACCGCGTAGAGGTCCGAGATGTCCATGGGCTCCAGGAGGACTCCGTTCTCGGCGATCGCCAGCTCGAGACCGCGCTCGAAGTAGTCCTGGTCGTCGACGCGCTGGAGCTGACGCATGAACGCGGGCTTGTGCGCGGCGGAGATGTAGTTGATGCCCACCGCCTCGCCGATGCCGCCGACCACCGTCTTCGAGAGCTCCTTGATGTACCCCTCGGCGCTGACGGTGTACTTGACCTCCTCGTCGCTGACCTTCGCGGTGTTGACGGTGACGAAGGACTGGTCGCGCTCGATCAGCTCGATCGCGCGGCCGAGGACGCGCGGGTCGAAGACCACATCGCCGTTCATCCAGAGGACGCCGCTGCGTCCCGTCGCGGCGAGGCCGCGCAGCAGGCTCTTGGAGGTGTTGGTCTCGTCGTAGCGCTCGTTATGCACGTAGTTCACGTGGGGGAAGGCCTCGATGACCGTCTCCGCGCGGTAGCCGACGACCGTCGTCAGCCGCACGTCGCGACCGAACGCGGCCCGGATGTTGTCATGCTGCTGCTGCATGATCGAACGCCCGTCGGCGAGCGGCGTCAACGGCTTCGGCAGCGAACGGCCGAGACGCGAGCCCATGCCCGCGGCGAGAATGATGGTCTGAAGAGTCACAGAACTGCTCCTGTTACGTGTGTTCACGGTTGGTTAACCGGCAAGACACTCCTTCGTGCCGTCGTTCATGCTAGTGACCGCGCCTGGGAATCCCAGGGAAAGCGCAGGCCCGTTGCCGTTTCGTGATCGACTGCACGGGTCGTTCCCAGGAACACGGGCGGCGTGACGACGCGTCTGTCCGAGCACGATGTTACGCGGCAGCAGGGAATTCGCGGATCGCCTCCCGTACGAGCCCGCGCCGATTGATACCGTGTGGGGGTGAGCCCCGCACCGCCTGATCCCGTGTCCGATGACGAGACCCCGACGACTGCGAACGCGGAGACGGCGTCGCCCGGTTCCGCGGCGGCGGCGGGTTCGGCCAAGAAGACGACCAAGCGCACCGGGACGGCCCGCTCCGGCGTGAGCGCTGCGGAGCGAGCGAAGGCGGCCCAGATCCGCGCGGCCGCGCGGGGCTCGGCGGCGCGGACGAGTGAGACGAAGCGGACGGCGGCGAGCACGGCGGCGGCGCGGACCGCTGCGGCGAGAGCGGCGGCGGAGAAGGCGGAGGCGGCGAAAGCCGAGGCCAAGGCCCGAGAGGCGGAGGACGCCGCGGCGAAGGTGGCTGCGGTGAAGGCGTCCTCTCCGGCGCCCGCGCCCACGGGGAGACGGTCCCCGACGGCGAAGAAGAAGGCCGACGCCGCGCCGGTCTCCGAGGCCGTGGCCGACGCCGGATCCGCGGCGACCGCAGAGAAGCCGGCGGCGTCCGGGAAGCCCGCGACGACCAAGAAGCCGGCGACCGCGAAGAAGACGACGAAGACGACGGCGGCGAAGAAGTCGACGACCGTCCGGAAGACGGCGGCGGCGGCCCCGGTGCGCGCCGAGACCGCCCCTGATGCCGCGTCGGCACCGGACCAGCCGGCCCCGGTCCGCAAGACCTCGTCCGCGTCGAAGGGAACGACCGGGCGCACGACACCGGCGAAGAAGACCGCGCCCGCGCGGAAGGCTCCGGCGAAGGCGAGCCCCGCGAGGAAGTCCCCGGCGTCGCGCGCGGCGGCGGCCGCGGACCTGGCCGAGGTGGGCGCTCCCGCACGTCCGACGGAATCGGCCGTCGCCGAGGACGTGGCCGGGATGACACACGCCGCGTCGCAGGATCCCTCGAGCGCGCCGTCCGGGAGCGACGCGGAGAACGTCGCAGCGTCGGCGAGGGAGACCGTCGTGCCGGAGCCGGAGCCGGAGCCGGAGGCGGAGGGGCAGGCGGCCGAGCCCGCGGCGCCGGAGGAGGCGGCGCACCCGGAGACGGCCGGCGCCGTGGCCCAGGACGAATCGCCCGCGACAGACGAGGACACGGCGGCGACCGCGACGGACGGAGCCCCCGAGGACGGCGAGGCCGCCGCCGATGCGGACGGCGCAGGCACCGCGGCGGAGGGCCCGACGACGGACGACGACGGCGCGGAGACCGGCGGCGAGGACGCGCCCGCCGTCGTGGTGTCCTCGCTGCCGGATCCCGACGACGGCTCCGAGCATGCCCTCGTGATCCGTGACCTCGTGAAGTCGTTCGGGGATTCCCGCGCGGTGGACGGCATCAGCCTCACCGTTCCGTCGGGATCGTTCTACGGGATCGTCGGGCCGAACGGCGCTGGCAAGACGACGACCCTCTCGATCGTCGCAGGTCTTCTCAGCGGGGACTCCGGGACGGTCCGGGTGTGCGGCGTCGATCGTGCGGAGGACCCCCGCGGCGCGAAGAAGCTCATGGGGGTTCTGCCGGACCGGCTGCGCACGTTCGACCGCCTCACGGGTCGCCAGCTCCTGCACTACTACGGACTCCTGCGCGGCCTGAGCGCCGACGTCGTCGAAGCGCGCACGGTCGATCTCGCCCGCGCGTTCGATCTCACGGGTGCGCTCAGCCGAGTGGTCTCGGACTACTCCGCCGGCATGACGAAGAAGATCATGCTCGCGGGAGCGATGATCCACTCGCCCCGCGTCCTCGTGCTGGACGAGCCCTTCGAGTCGGTCGACCCGGTCTCCTCCGGGGTCATCCTGGACATCCTGCGCGCTTACGTGGCGCATGGCGGCACGGTGATCCTCTCCAGCCACGGCATGGACCTGGTGGAGCAGGTCTGCTCGCGCATCGCCATCATCGTCGGGGGAGAGGTGCTCGCGGAGGGCACGGTGGACGAGGTGCGCGCGGGCCAGACGCTCGAGCAGCGGTTCGTGGAGCTGTCGGGCGGGATCGCCGAGGTGGAGGGGCTGGAGTGGTTGCACACGTTCTCCGACTGAGGCTGATGCTCCTGGTCGGCGCTCTGCGCGGCGACCGGGAACGCGTCATCCGCTCCGTCGTCGGATTCCTGCTGACAGCCGCCGCGACGCTCGTCACGGTGCTGGCTGTGACGAGTCTGGGCGAGAGCACGCCCAACTCGGCGCGCACCGTCGTGGTCCTGGGCGGATCCGCGATCGTGCTCGGGTACTTCCTCGCCCCGGCTCTCGCGGGGACGGTCGATCAGCTCGACCCCCGCCGGTTCGCGGTGTTCGGCGTCGACGAGAAGAGGATGCCGGCGATCCTCGCGGCGGCCTCGGTGGTCAGCGTCCCGTCCGCGGCGCTGCTGGCGGTCGACGTGGCGGTCGCCTTCGCGGCCGTCTCGCTCGGTGCTGCGTGGTATCTCGCTGTCGCGGGGGCCCTCCTGGCGTTCGTCACCGCCGTCCTGGCCGCGCGCGTCGGTATGGCGCTGAGCGCGTTGATCCTCCCCGAGCGCCGCTCACGGGAGCTGACCGCCCTCTTCGCCCTGGCGATCGTCGTCGTGGCCGTTCCGGTCGGGGTCTTCGTCGCGTCGCTGCGGTGGGACGGCGCTGTGCCGGGAGCGCTGCACACGACCGCCGACGTCCTCGGATTCACGCCGCTCGGCGCCGCGGTCGCTCTCCCGTTCCTCGCCGCGGCGGGGGACGTCGCGGGCGCGTGGGTCGCCGGCGTCGTCGCGGTCGCGACCGTCGCGGGCATCGGCGTCGCCTGGACCGCGCTGGTCCACCGCGCGCTCACCCGGGCCGATCGGGCCACGGCGGTCCGCGAGCGCCCGGGCCTCGGCTGGTTCGCCCTGCTGCCCTCGAACGCCTTCGGCGCCGTCGCCGCGCGCAGCCTCGTCTACTGGCTGCGGGACCGTCGGTACATCGTGAACGTCGTCATCGTCCCGATCGCGGGGCTCCTCACCGTCGTCCCGCTGCTCGTGGCGGGAGTGCCGCTCGCGCTGGCCGCGGCGCTGCCCGTGCCCGTGATGGCGCTGTTCTTCGGATGGCTCCCCCACAACGACGTCGCCTACGACTCGACGGCGTTCTGGACCCACGTGGCCAGCGCGGTGCGCGGACTGCCGGATCGTCTCGGCCGCCTGGTCCCCGTGCTCCTCATCGCCGTGCCGGCCCTGGCGATCGCGGTCCCCGTCACCCTCGCGGTGATCGGACGCTGGAGCCTGCTCCCCGTATTCATCGGCGTCTCGTCGAGTCTGCTGCTCAGCGGGCTGGGACTGTCGAGCATCGCCTCGGTGGTGGCTCCGTACGCGGTCTCCCGGCCCGGCGACAGCCCGTTCCAGCAGCCGCAGCGCTCCGCGTCCCGCGGTGCGGCGGGGCAGGCCGGAACGCTGATCGGAGCGCTCGTCCTCAGCGCACCGACCATCTGGCTGGCCTGGAGCGCCCTGGTCGACCCCGGGCAATCCGTGTTCCCCGCACTGTGGGCGGGGCTCGCGACGGGCGTGTTCGTCCTCGTGGTCGGCGCGCTGATCGGCGCCCGCATCTTCGAGCGCAGCGGAGAGCGCCTGATGGAGTTCGTGGAGACGGCGTGAGCACGGGGATCGCACGGATCGGTTCCCCCGCGGTTCGGCACGACTAGAATCGCCGCTATGAGTACCCCGCTGGATGCCCCCGATCAGGGTGGGATCGCCACCCTCGACCGCGAACTCGAACAGCTCCTCGAGGAGGAGCGGATCGAGCCGGGAGACCACGAGCGGTTCTCCCACTACGTCAAGAAGGACAAGATCCTCGAGTCCGCGCTGACCGGCAAGCCGGTGCGGGCGCTGTGCGGCAAGAAGTGGACTCCCGGTCGCGATCCGGAGAAGTTCCCCGTGTGCCCGACCTGCAAGGAGATCTACGAATCCATGCAGAACTGACGCCCGACGCGTCGAGGCCCCCGCATCCGTCCGGATGCGGGGGCCTCGTGCTCGGGCGGACGCGCGGTCAACCGGCGTCGACGAAGACGGTCGGAATGGCGGGGTCGGACTTGCTCAGTGCGAGGGCGCGCACCGGGAGCTCCTCCCGGACGCGCAGGTGGTGCTCGCGCGCGGCCGCGGTGCCGTCGACTCCCTCGTAGGCGGTGTCGATCTCGCCGTTGTCGACGAGAATGACCTGGAGCGCGCGCCCGTCGGGGTGCTGCTGCACGGTCTCCACCGGCTCGAATCCGTCGGAGACCGCGACCGTCTCCGACCGGGCCACACCGTCCGAGACGATCCGGAACGCGGCCTTGCGTCCGCCGCGAGAGGCCTTGTCCTGGGACGCCTTGGCCACCGCGACCCAACCGCCGTCCGATCCCTGGCGGGCGACGAGCTTGTAGACCATGCTGGCGGTGGGGTAGCCCGACCCGGTCACGACCGAGGTCCCGACGCCGTAGGAGTCCACGGGCGAGGCGGCCAGGGCGGCGATGGCGTACTCGTCGAGGTCGCTCGTGACCGTGATCCGCGTTCCGGTGGCGCCGAGCTCGTCCAGCTGGGCGCGGACCTCCGCGGCCACGATCGGGAGGTCGCCCGAGTCGAGCCGGACGCCGCCCAGGCCGGTGCCGGCGACGCGGACGGCCGTCTCGACGCCGGTGCGGATGTCGTACGTGTCGACGAGCAGGGTCGTCTCGGTGCCGAGAGCGTCCACCTGCGCGCGGAAGGCGTCCTCCTCCGAGTCGTGCAGAAGGGTCCACGAATGGGCGGCGGTCCCCATCGTCGGGATCCCCCAGCGTCGTCCCGCCTCGAGATTGCTCGTGGCCCCGAAGCCGGCGATGTATGCAGCCCGGGCGGCGGCGACCGCGGAGTCCTCGGCTGCGCGCCGCGATCCCATCTCGGCCAGGGGCCGGTCACCGGCGGCGATGCTCATGCGCGATGCCGCGGTGGCGACGGCGGAGTCGTGATTGAGCACGCTCAGCGCCAGCGTCTCCAGGATGACGGCGTCCGCGAAGGTCCCCTCCACCGTGAGGATCGGCGAACCGGGGAAGTAGAGCTCGCCCTCGCGATACCCGCGGATCGTGCCGCGGAAGCGGTATCCCTCCAGGTAGGAGAGGGCCTCGGCGTCGAGGACCTTCGCGTCGCGGAGGAAGCGCAGCTCCTCCTCGCCGAAGCGGAAGTCGCGCAGCAGCGAGAGCAGACGCCCCGTGCCGGCCACGACGCCGAACCGCCGGCCCCCGGACAGCCGTCGGGAGAACAGCTCGAACACGCACGGGCGGGACGCGGTCCCGTCCCGGAGGGACGCCTCCAGCATCGTGAGTTCATAGCGGTCCGTCTTCAGCGCGCTCGAGCCGGTCATGCCCCACAGTGTAGGGGCGGCACGGGCGTCGTCGGCGAAGGCGGCGCGCAGGAGCGGACTAGGCTGGGGGATCATGAACGACGCGCCCATCGGCATCTTCGACTCCGGTGTCGGCGGGCTGACGGTGGCCAGGGCCATCCGTGCGCAGCTCCCGCGCGAGTCCTTCGTCTACATCGGTGACACCGCGCACTCGCCGTACGGACCGAAGCCGATCGCGGACGTGCGCCGCTACGCCCTCGAGGTGCTCGACACCCTCGTGGAACAGGGCGTCAAGATGCTCGTCATCGCCTGCAACACCGCGTCCGCCG
The DNA here is from genome assembly GCF_001552355.1 of Microbacterium resistens NBRC 103078. Taxonomy (GTDB): domain Bacteria; phylum Actinomycetota; class Actinomycetes; order Actinomycetales; family Microbacteriaceae; genus Microbacterium; species Microbacterium resistens. The sequence goes on along the minus strand of NZ_BCRA01000021.1, from coordinate 41,848 downwards.
CCATGCTGAGGGACGCCAGGGAACGCTACGACGTGCCGGTCGTCGAGGTGATCGGCCCGGCCGTCCGCCGCGCCATGTCGACCACCCGCAACGGGCGGATCGGCGTCATCGGGACGGTGGGGACGATCGCGTCGCGCGCGTACCAGGACATGCTCGAGGTGAACGAGCGGCTGGAGGTCTTCGCGGCGGCGTGCCCCCGTTTCGTCGAGTTCGTCGAGGCGGGGATCACGGACTCCCCGGAGCTCCTGGCCATCGCCGAGGAGTACCTCGCGCCGCTGCGCGATGCCGACGTCGACACCCTCGTGCTCGGCTGCACCCACTATCCGTTCCTGCGCGGCGCCATCGGATACGTGATGGGGGAGGGCGTCACGCTCGTCTCCAGCGACGACGAGACGGCCGCGGACGTGTACCGCCAGCTCCTGCGCGGCGAGCTGCTCGCCGACCGGCACGCCGAGCCGAGCTACGTCTATGAGGCCACCGGGGACTCGGCGGACGACTTCACCGCGCTCGCCAACCGGCTGATGGGGCGCGAGGTGCGCGACGTGCAGCTCGTACAGACGGGCGTCATCGACCTCCCCGCCGCCGCGCGCCTGCAGGATTGATCCGTTCCGAACGAGGAGAACCATGACCGACACCGCCCCTGCTGAGATCGTCCGCGCCGACGGTCGCTCCGTGGACCAGCTCCGACCGATCACGATCGAACGCGGATGGAGCGCCCAGGCCGAGGGCTCCGCGCTGATCAGCTTCGGCGGCACGAAGGTGCTGTGCACGGCGTCGTTCACCAACGGCGTGCCGCGCTGGCTGACCGGCAAGGGCAAGGGCTGGATCACGGCCGAGTACGCCATGCTGCCGCGGGCGACCAACGACCGCAACGACCGCGAGAGCGTGAAGGGCCGCATCGGCGGGCGCACGCACGAGATCTCCCGCCTCATCGGCCGCGCGCTTCGGGCGGTCGTCGACACGAAGGCCCTGGGGGAGAACACGATCGTGATCGACTGCGACGTCCTCCAGGCCGACGGCGGCACGCGCACCGCCGCGATCACCGGTGCGTACGTGGCCCTGGCCGACGCGATCGAGTGGGGTCGGCGCAAGAAGTTCATCGGACAGAAGTCACGCGTCCTCCACGACTCCGTGGCCGCGGTGTCGGTGGGCATCATCGACGGAGAGCCGATGCTGGACCTGGCCTACGTCGAAGACGTCCGCGCCGAGACCGACATGAACGTCGTCGTGACCGGCCGGGGGCTGTTCGTCGAGGTGCAGGGGACGGCCGAGGGTGCGCCGTTCGACAAGCGCGAGCTCGATGCGCTGCTGGACCTCGGCGTCGCCGGGTGCGCCCGGCTCCGCGACATCCAGGCCGAGGTCCTGGCCCCGGCCGAGGGCGCGGAGTGACCGCGCCCTCCCGCACCGTGGTCCTGGCCACGCACAACCCGCACAAGATCGAGGAGTTCGGCGCCATCGTCGCCGCGTCCCGTCCGGACGTCGCCGTGATCGGCTACGACGGCCCCGAGCCGGTCGAGGACGGCATCACCTTCCGGGAGAACGCGCTGATCAAGGCCAGGGCCGCCGCCGCGCACACCGGTCTCCCGGCGCTCGCCGACGACTCGGGCATCTGCGTCGACGCCCTCGGCGGGGCGCCGGGCGCCTTCTCCGCCTACTGGGCCGGCCAGCGCAAGGACGCCGTCGCCAACCGCGACCTCCTGCTGGACCAGCTCCGCGACATCCCGGACCCGCGCCGCCGTGCGCAGTTCGTCTCCACGATCGCGCTCGTCATCCCGGTGCCGGACGCCGACGCCGTCGAGCACATCGTCGAGGGCATATGGCCCGGCCGCCTCGCGCACGCCGCAGCCGGGGAGGGCGGGTTCGGATACGACCCGGTGTTCATCCCGGACGGGCAGCCCGAGGGCGCAGAGCGAACGGTCGCGCAGTGGACCGCCGAGGAGAAGAACGCCGTGTCGCATCGGGCGCGGGCGTTCGCCGCGCTCGTCCCGCTGTTGGCGACGCTCTGACCGGCGTCGCCAGGGGAGTCGGCAACGAGGGCTCGGCGCCGCCGCGGCAAGTGAGAATCATCCCCATTCCCGACATGGCGAAACGGCCCCTGACCGGGTCATCCGCGTCCTAGCCTGGAGGCATGCACGATCACGCGCACGCCCACGGCACGGCTTCCGGCGGCATTCGCTCCGCCGGGCACCGCCGGCTCCTGGCCATCTCTCTGACCCTCACCGCGACCGTCATGGTGGTCCAGGTCGTCGGTGCCATCCTGACCGGCTCCCTCGCCCTGCTCGCCGACGCGGCGCACATGTTCACGGACTCCTCCGCGCTGGTCATCGCGCTGATCGCGAGCGCCGTGGCGGCACGGCCCGCGGACGAGCGGCGGACGTTCGGCTATCAGCGCGCCGAGGTGTTCGGCGCGCTGATCAACGGCGTGATCCTCCTGGTGCTCGCCGGCACCGTCGCCGTCGAGGGCATCGGGCGCCTGGTGAACCCGTCCGAGGTCGAGGTCGCGGGTCCCCTGATGCTCGGTGTCGCCGTGGTCGGCCTCATCGCGAACGCCATCTCGATGTGGCTCCTCAGCGCCGCCCAGCGAACGAGCATCAACGTGCGCGGGGCCTACCTGGAGGTCATGGGGGATCTGATCGGATCCGCCACCGTGATCGTCGCGGCGATCGTGATCGTGACCACGGGATGGATGCCCGCCGACGCCCTGGCCTCGCTGGTGATCGCGGCGATGATCATCCCCCGCGCCATCATGCTGCTGAAGGAGGTGTTCTCCGTCCTCGCCGAGTCGGTGCCGAAGGGGACCGCCGTCGGGGAGATCCGCACGCATCTGCTGGACTATCCGGGAGTCACGGGGGTGCACGACGTGCACGTGTGGCAGCTCACGCGCGGCGCGCCCGTCTTCACCGCGCACGTCTCCGTCGACCCGGCGCTGCTGGAGGAGGGGCGCTCCGCCACTCTCCTCGCGGAGCTGCAGAGCTGTTTGGCGGATCACTTCGACGTGGAGCACTCGACCTTCCAGATCGAGCCGGCCGGCCGTCAGGACTGCGAGGCCGCCCACGCCTGAGGGGCGTGCGGGGGATCAGGACTCGACCCGGACCTGCGAGGGGCTCTTGTCCGGCCGGAGCCCCCGCCATCGAGCGTGACGGACCGAGCCGTCCGGCGTCCAGTTGGCGAACTCCACCTCGCCGACGAGGTCCGGGGAGAGCCACACGGCATCGCCGGCGTCGGCGACGGGGACGCCGTCCACCGCGCGGCGGGGGATGCGCAGAGGCTCGAGGCGCTGCTGGAGATCGCGCAGCGTGCGATCGTTGAACCCCGTCCCGACCCGGCCGATGTAGCGCAGTCCGCTCTCGGTGTCCGGCGCGGGCACCGCGAGCAGCAGCGATCCGATGGTCCCCGACCGCGCGCCCTTCCCGGGTCGTATGCCGACGATCACGGCCTCCTGCGTCCGCGTGTGCTTGATCTTGAGCCACCGCGATGAGCGCGTCCCGGGGAGGTACGCCGAGGCCGCGTCCTTGACGACCACGCCTTCCAGTCGCAGCCGGTCGCTCGCCTCGAGCGCAGCGTCGAGATCGTCGAACACGGGAGGGAGGACGATCGCGTCGTCGGTGCCCTCGACGATGCCCTCCAGGAGCTCGCGACGATCCCGCAGGGGGAGCCGGGTGACGTCATGACCGTCCAGCCGAAGGAGATCGAAGAGGTGGTATCGGACCGGGGTCCGCACCGCCTCGCGTTCGATCTCCCTGCCGCGGGTGAGGTGCATCCGCGCCTGCAATCGCGCGAAGCTCGGCCGTCCGGAGGCGTCGAGGGCGACGATCTCCCCGTCGACGACGGCGTCGGCGACCGCGAACCTCGGTGCGCCGTCCGCGGTGAGCTCCGGATAGCGGTCGGTGATGTCTATGCCGCTGCGGGCATGCAGTCGGAACCGGCCGTCCTCGCCCCGACCGGACCCGGTCCATGTGCCCAGCGCACGGATGCCGTCCCACTTGACCTCCACCCAGCTCGGCGTCCCGAGGCGGCGAGCCGTGCCGGGTGTGCCGTGCTCCGCGAGCATGGGCGCGGGGGGCTCGTCGCCCTCCGGCACCGGGGCGGCGGCACCGGACCGGGACGGGGCAGCGGATGCACGGCGGGCGGGCGGGCGGGGCTTCTCCGTGCGCACGGAGCGGTCGACCATGCGGTGCAACAGCCAGGACGACTTCTCTCCTGCGCCGGAGGTGCGGATGAGCGCGAGCCGGGCGACGCCGAGCGGTCCGCCGGGGCGACCGGTGAACGTCCCGATCACCTCGTCGTCGCGCCATTTCTCCAGGCGGACCGTGCCGGTGTCCCAGACGCTCATCTCGCCGGCCCCGTACTCCCCGGCGGGGATGGTCCCTGCGAAGGTCAGGTACTCGATCGGGTGCGGCTCGGTCATCACGGCCAGGTGGTTGCGTTCCGCGGTGGGCGGCACGCCCTTGGGAACCGCCCAGCTCACCAGCACTCCGGCGTCCTCGATCCGCAGATCGAAGTGCAGGCGCCGGGCGTGGTGCTCCTGGATCACGAATCGGCGCTCGCCGCCCGAGGCCGTCGGCTCCTCGCGGACCTCGTCCGCGCGCGAAGACCGTCCACGCGCCCGAGCGTCCGGGACGGGCTCGGGCGTGCGCGCGGCATCGCGCTTGGCGCGGTAGGCGTCGAGGCGGTCCTCCTCGGTCGGCGCGAGGGCGTGGAAGGGGTCGATCCCGTCGGCGACCCGGTCGAGGACCTCCGTGAACGAGAGCTGGCGCAGCGCAGGGTCGTCCAGCTCCTCCCACGTGCGCGGCGCGGCGACCCAGGGCTGTGGCCGGCCGCGGAGCGAGTAGGGGGCGATGGTGGTCTTCTTGGCGTTGTTCTGGCTCCAGTCGATGAAGACCTTGCCGGCGCGGACCGCCTTGGCCATGCTGCTGACGGCGAGGTCGGGATGGTCCGCCTCGATCGCCCGCGCCAGTTCGTGGGCGACGGCGGAGACCTGATCGCTCGTCTGCCCGCCGTCGAGGGCCGCGTACAGGTGGATGCCCTTGCTGCCGCTGGTGACGGGGACGAGGTCCAGTCCCATGCCGTCCAGGATGCCGCGCGCGATCCGCGCCACCTCGGCGCACTGCGCGAGATCCGCGCCGGGGCCGGGATCCAGATCCAGGACGAGCCGATCGGGATGACGGCGCTCGCCGCCCGGGCCGAATCGCCACTGCGGAACGTGCAGCTCGATGCTGGCGACCTGTGCGCACCAGACGAGGGCGGCCACCTCTTCGATGAGGGGATACTCCTTCGGTCCGCCGGAGTGCTCGATGGGAAGACGCGGGAGCCAGCTCGGCGCGCCGGGCTCGAGCTGCTTGGCGAAGAAGACGGCCCCGGGCTCCTCGGCCGTACCGACGCCGTCCACCCACCGCTTGCGCGTGACGGGTCGGCCCGAGACGGCCGGAAGCAGCACGGGCGCGATCCGGGCGTAGTAGTCGATGATCTCGCCCTTGGTCGTCCCGGTCTCGGGGTAGACCACCTTCTCTAGGTTGGTCACGCGCAGGCGGCGGCCGCCGATCGTCACGATCTGCTCGGTTCCGGCGGCTCCGGCGCTGGCCATGCCCCCAGGCTATCCGCAAGCCCCTCGCCCTCGGCGGCGCCGGTGGTGTTCACTGGTGCCATGAGGACGATCTGGAAGGGCGCGCTCACGTTCGGTCTGGTCAACGTGCCGGTGAAGGTGTACTCGGCGACCGAGGACCACGACGTGCCGCTGCACCAGGTGCACGACGCCGACGGCGGCCGGATCCGGTACCAGCGCACGTGCGAGGTGTGCGGCCAGGTCATCCCGTACTCGGAGATCGATCGCGCCTACGTGGAAGACGGCACCACGGTGGTGCTGACCAAGGACGACCTCGCCGCGCTCCCCGCCGAGCGCAGCCGCGAGATCGACGTCGTGGAGTTCGTGCCGACCGAGCAGGTGGATCCGCTCACGTACGACAAGGCCTACTACCTCGAGCCGGACTCGTCCTCCCCGAAGGCCTACGCGCTCCTGCGCAAGACGCTGGAGCAGACGGATCGCACGGCGATCGTGCGCTTCACGCTGCGGCAGAAGACGCGGCTGGCGGCGCTGCGCGTGCGCGGGAAGGTGCTGGTGCTCCAGACCCTGCTCTGGGCGGACGAGGTGCGCGAGGCCGCCTTCCCGTCGCTGGACGAGGACGTGAAGATCTCCGACAAGGAGCTGGAGCTCTCGGCGAGTCTGGTCGACAGCTTCTCCGGCGACTTCGACGCGGCCTCGTTCGTGGACGAGTACCAGGCGGAGCTGCGCACCCTCATCGACGCCAAGATCGAGAAGGGCGAGGCGTTCGAGGTGGAGGAGACCTTCGCGGCCCCGGAGGAGGGCGGCGGCGAGGTCATCGATCTCATGGAGGCCCTGCGCGCGAGCGTCGAGCGCTCCCGCGCGGCGCGCTCCGGCGGCGACGAGGAGAAGAAGCCGAAGGCGAAGAAGAAGCGGGCCGGCTGAGCCGACCCGCTTCTGCGCGCGAGCGCGCTCGTCAGTGCTTGCCGTCGCCGTCGAGGTCGGGGGCGCGGTCGAAGACCTCCGGGTCGAGCTGCAGGGCGGCGGCGTCGGCGCGTCCGGCCGCGGCCTCCTTCTTGGCCTTGCGGCGCTCGTTGAGGTAGTGCCACAGCGTCACGAGGGCCGTGCCGCCGACGGCGGCGAGGAGGATCAGGTCGATGTACTCCTTGACGAACCAGGCGACCGGCGGGATGAAGCCGATGAGGTAGCCGAACATCGTGAGGCCGAAGCCCCACAGCACGGCGCCGATGAGGTTGTAGAGCGTGTACTTCCGCCAGGGCATGTGGCCCACGCCCGCGGCCACGGGGGCGAAGGTGCGGACGATCGGCACGAACCGGGCGAGGATCACCGTGATGCCGCCGAAGCGCTCGAAGAACGCGTTCGTCCGCTCGACGTTCTTGCGGCTGAACAGTCCGGACTCCTTGCGTTCGAACACGGCGGGGCCGCCCTTGTGCCCGATGACGTAGCCCACTTCTCCGCCGACGAACGCGGCCAGGCCGATGAGGAGAGCCACGATCCAGACATTGATGCCGAACACGCCGTGCTCGGCGGCGCCGATCGGGTGCGACAGCAGCCCGGAGATCACCAGGAGGGTGTCGCCGGGCAGCAGGAAGCCGACGAGGAGGCCCGTCTCGGCGAAGACGATGAAGCAGACGACGAGAAGCGCCCAGGGGCCGGCGGCGCCGATGATCGTCTCGGGGTCGAGCCAGGGGATGAGCGCGGCGTGATGCAAGAGAGTGGTCCCGTCGGTCGTGGGGGTCGGCGGTGCGGTGCAGCCTCGTCGGGCGAGGACGCCCGGGAGCCGTGCAAGCGACGGTCGACGTCGCTCGTGCGGAAGGTGGGACTTGAACCCACACGCCCGGAGGCACAGGAACCTAAATCCTGCGTGTCTGCCAGTTTCACCACTCCCGCGAAGCCCGTTCAGTCTACTGATCCGCGCCCTGCGCGTCTTGGGGGAGCCCCGGAAGCATGCGGAGGGCTTTCCCTACCCCTGCCGACCTCACCCTGTGGATAACTCCTGCATGCGCCACCGCGTCCTTGACAGGATGCTCCCGTGCTCCTCTCCTCCCCGTCCGCCGTCATCGTCGAAAGGGTCCGTGCCCGGCTGCGGGCGGAGCGGACGGATCCCTCCGTGCACCCCGAGCAGGCCCGCCGGGTCGCCCAGTCCGAGATCCGCCGGCACAACGACCGAGCGCTGGTGCAGGGCACCGAGCTGATCGAGGATGAGGCCGCCTGCGTGCGGGATGTGCTGGCCGGCGTCAGCGGATACGGCCCGCTCCAGCCGCTGCTGGACGCCGAGGACGTGGAGGAGATCTGGCTGAACGGGCCCTCCGCCGTGTTCGTCGCGCGCCAGGGCCGTTCGGAGCGAGTGCCTGTCCGGCTGACCGATGCCGAACTGCGGGACGTGGTGGAGCGGATGCTGCACAGCACGGGCCGGCGGGTGGATGTCGGCCAGCCCTTCGTGGACGCCTCCCTGCCGGACGGCTCCCGTCTGCACGTGGCGATCGCGGACGTGGTCCGCGGCGGCTGGGCGGTCAACATCCGCAAGTTCCTCCCGCGCTACCGGGGTCTGAACGCGCTCGTGGATGGCGGGATGCTGTCGGCCGAGGACGCGGCGCTGCTGTCGCGCGCGGTGCGCGGCGGCGGCACCGTGATCGTGTCCGGACCGACGCACGCGGGGAAGACAACGCTGCTCGGCGCGCTGATCGCCGAGTGCGAGCACCAGCGGGTCGTCACCGTGGAGGAGACGTTCGAGCTCGGGGTGGACCTGCCCGACGTGGTCGCCCTGCAGGGCCGCCAGGCCGGGCTGGAGGGGACGGGCGAGGTGACGCTGCGGCGTCTGGTCAAGGAGGCGTTGCGGATGCGACCGGACCGGATCGTCATCGGCGAGGTGCGCGGCGAGGAGGCGCTCGACCTCCTGCTCGCGCTCAACACCGGGATTCCGGGCGCGGGAACCGTCCATGCGAACTCGGCGACGGACGCGGTGGAGAAGCTCGCCCTGCTGCCGCTGCTGGCGGGGCGGAACATCGACCGCGCCTTCGTCGCCCCCGCTCTCGTCTCCGCGGTCGACCTCGTCGTGCACTGTGCCCGCGACGGGTCCGGCCGGCGCACGGTCGCCGAGATCGTGGAGCCCGTGGGGGTGGACCCGGACGGACGGATCCGCACCCGTGTCGTCGGGGCGGCGGTGGCGACATGACGATCCTGCTCGGGGTGATCCTCGCGGCCGGGCTGCTCCTCGCGGTCTCTCCGTGGCTGTGGCCGCTGCGCGAGCCCTCCGCCCCGGTGGCCAGGGCCGGTCGGATCGACCGGCTCTCGCACGAGGCCGGATTCGCGGCATCCGGGCGCATGGTGATCACCGCTTCAGCCGGTGGGGGAGCGCTCGTCGCATCGATCGCGTGGCTGGTGACGACCTCCGCCGCCTTCGCTGTGGTCGCCGGAACGGCCGGGGCGGCCGCGCCGTTCGCGTACCTGCGGGGCCGTCGACACCGACTGCTCCGCTCGCGGCGAGCGCTGTGGCCGGATGTCTGCGATCTGCTGGTGTCGGGCATACGCGTCGGTCTCCCCCTTCCGGACGCGCTCGCCGGGCTGGCCGAATCCGTACCGGCTCCGCTGCGACCGGCCTTCGCCGCGTTCGCCCGCGACCTGCACGCCACGGGCCGCTTCGACGTGGCGACCGCGCGCCTGAAGGACGCGCTGGCGGACCCCGTGGCGGATCGCATCCTCGAAACGGTGCGCATGGCCCGTGAGGTCGGCGGCACGGAGCTCGGGACGGTGTTGCGCAGCCTGTCCGGCTCGGTGCGGGCCGAAGCGGCGCTGCGAGCGGAGGTGGAAGCGCGCCAGTCCTGGATCCGGGGCGCCGCCGTGCTCGGTGCGATCGCACCCTGGGTGATCCTCTGCCTTCTGCTGCTTCGGCCGGAGGGCGCGCAGGCGTACGCCACGGCGGAAGGCATCGCCGTGATCCTCGTCGGCGCCGGTGTCTCCGCCTTGGCGTTCCGGATCATGCTCCGCATCGGACGCCTTCCCGAACAGCGGCGGTGGTTCCGATGAGCATCGTCACGGACGCCGCAACGGCGGTGCTTCTCGGGGGACTTCTCGCCGTCGGCACCCTGATCCTGCTCGCGGCGTTCCCCCGGTGGCGGACCGCGTCCCTCACCCTCCGCGTGGCTCCGCATGTCCGTGACGTCGTGGACCTCCCCGAGGGGCGGACCGAGCGTCGCTGGCGGATGCCGGTCGCCGGACGCGGGCTTGCGATCCTGCGCACCGTGCTCGCCGGCATCGGACCGGGCGATGCCGCCGTCGCCGTCCGCCTCGCGCAGGCGGGAAGCCGCCGTGACGTCGCCTCGTTTCGGAGCAGGCAGCTGGCGGCCGTGGTCCTGGGGCTGCTCGTCGGCGCCCTCGCGACACTCCTGTTGGTGCTTCTCGGCCGGATGAGCGTGCCGGCGCTCCTGCTTCCCGCCGTCTCGGCGGGCATCGCCGGGCTGGGGTCGGATGCACTGCTGACCGTGCGCGCCCGCGCCCGCGTCGATCGGATCGCCGAGGAACTGCCCACGGTCCTGGAGTTCTTCGCCCTCTGCCTGTCCGCAGGCGAGGGGCTGCGCGAGAGTCTCCGTCGCGTGGCCTCCGTCGGCAGCGGCGAGCTGAGCGCCGAGCTCCGAGGCGTCATGCTCGCGGTGGGCACGGGATCCACGCTGGCCGACGCTCTCACGGAGTGCGCGCAGCGGCTGCAGATCCCCGCGTTCTCCCGCGCCGCGGACCAGGTGGTCGCGGCGCTCGAACGCGGCGCCCCGCTCGCGTCCGTGCTTCAGGCCCAGGCGGCGGACGCCCGCGAGGAGACCAAGCGGGATCTGATCGAGCGCGCCGGGCGGAAGGAGATCCTCATGCTCCTGCCGCTCGTCTTCCTCATCCTGCCCCTCAGCATCGTCTTCGCCGTGTTTCCGGGACTGGTGATCCTCCGCATGGGGATCGGATGACGCCGCAACCCCGCTCCCGCACGAATCCGATGACGTTTCCGCCGACAACGAAGACGTTTCCGCCGACAAAGAAGGAGAACCCATGAACACCCTGCGCCTCCTGCGTGACCGCCTCGCCATCCCGACAGAGGCCGCGTCGGGACTGTCCCACGACGATGACCCGGAGCGCGGAGACGTTCCCGGATGGGTCCTCATCACGTTGATGACGGCCGGGCTCGTGGTGCTGATCTGGGCCGTTGCGGGCCCCGCGCTCACCAGCCTCTTCGAGCAGGCCATCGGCAAGGTGGGCGGGATCTGACGTGCGGTGCGGCCGTCGCGAGCGCGCCCGAACGGATCGGACGTCCGGCGTCGTGATCGCCTCGGCGAGACGGGAGGACGGCGAGCGCGGATCCGGCCCGGTCGAGTTCGTGCTCGTCGGCACCCTGCTGACCGCGGTCACGCTCGCCGTGCTGCAACTGGGCATCGCCGTGTACGTGCGCAACGTCGTCCACGACGCCGCGGTCGATGGCGCACACGTCGCCGCGCTCGCCGACACGGACGACGCCGACGGGATCCGGACCGCGCGCGAGGCCATCTCGCGGACGGTCGGCGCGGTCTATGCCGAGGACATCTCGATCACCGCGACCACGGAGCTGGGTGTTCCCACGGTGGAGGTGACGGTCCGGTCGCCGTTGCCGGTCCTGGGCCTCGTCAGCATCCCGTTCGCGTTGGAGGTGACCGGACGTGCTCCCCAGGAGTCCTTCGACCCGGAATGAGCGGAGACGGCGGGAACCGTGGGACCCGATCCTCGGGGACCGGGGTTCTGCGGCGTTGGAGTTCATCGCGGTCGGCACGATCCTGCTCGTCCCCGTGGCCTACCTGGTCGTGGCTCTGGGCGTCGTCCAGGACCAGCTCCTCGGCGTGCAGTCCGCTGCCCGGCACACGGCGCGGCTCGTCAGCACCGCCGCCGGGGCAGAGGAGGCGCAGGAGCGCGCGGACAGGGTGATGGCCACAGCGGTCGTCGAGTACGGGATGGACCCGGAGGCGGTGCAGGTATCCGTGACGTGCACCCCTGCGGGAGCGCCGTGTCCGTCCGCCGGGGCGACGGTCATCGTCACGGTAGGCACCCGGGTCGCGCTCCCGTTGATCCCGCCGATCCTGGGCGGGGACCTCCCCACCGGCGTCCCGATCGAGGCCTCCGCGGCCTACAAGGTCTCCCGGACCTGGGGGAGCGGATGATCCGGGGCGCGGCGGTCGGAGGGGAGCGCGGAAGCACTCTGCCCCTGCTGCTCGGGTACGTCGTGCTGGCCCTCGCCCTGCTGGTCGTGTGCGTCTGCGCGACCGATCTCCACCTCGCCCAGAAGCGTCTCGACGCTGTGGCGGATGCGGCGGCGCTCGCCGGGGCGGACGGCTTCACGGTGGCGTCGGTCGACGGGGTCGCGATTCTCCGGCTCAGCGATGCCGCGGTCCGCGAGCAGGCGGCGGCGGTCCTCGCCGCCGAGGAGCGCGGTCGAGCGGAGCTGGTGTCGGCAGGCACGCCGGATGGCACCTCGGCCCGGGTGACGGTGCGGGCGGCCTGGACGCCGCCGTTGCTCGCCGACGCCATGCCGCCCCTCGTAGAGCTGCGCTCCACGGCGACCAGCCGCACCGTCCTGCGATGACGGACCCGGTCGCGGCGGCCGGCTATTCGGTGGGAGGGCGGGGGACGAACCGCGGGATCCAGCGCAGGAATCCGAGCGCGCCCACGAGCCCGATCGCACCGATGACGCCGGTCGCCAGCGACAGGGAGGTCGCCGCGGCGACGCCGGAGAAGAGGAGTGGGGCGATCGCGCCGCCGGCGTCGGTCAGCGTGCGCCACGAGCCCAGGAACGCCGCCGGCTCGGTGCGGGGAGCCACGTCCGCGCCGAGGGTGAGCAGGATGCCGCTGGACAGGCCGTTGCCGACGCCGAGCACTGCCGCGACCATCCCGAACCACAGGACGGCGGCGTCTCCGTCGTGTGTGAACGACAGGACGAGGAAGCCGGCCCCCATCAGCAGCATCGCGGGAAGGGCGGCCCAGAGGCGCCCGAACCGGTCCATGACCTGTCCGCTCGCGTAGAAGAGCGCGAAGTCGATGGCTCCGGAGACGCCGACCACCAGGGCGATCGTCTGCGCGTCCAGCCCGATCGAGACGCCCCACAGCGGCAGCACCACCTGGCGGGCGGAGCGCACCGCGGACAGGGACGCCGCGGCCAGCCCGAGACGCCCGAGCACACCGCGGTTGCGCCACATCGTGGCGAAGACCCCGACGCGCTCGAAGGTGGGGATCGATCCGCTGACCGCCTCGCCCGAGTCCTCGGCCGGCGCCGGGGGACGCAGCCGGCGTTCCGCGGCGTCCTTCGCCAGCGCCTGCTCCTCCGGATCCGGCCCGAGCAGGACCAGCAGCACGAGTCCGACGAGGCACACGGCGAAGAACCAGAGCGTGGAGATCTCCGTCCCGAACACGCTCAGCAGGACCGCCGCGAGGAACGGGCCGAGGAACATGCCCAGGCGGAAGGAGCCTCCGAGCAGCGACAGCGCCCGAGCCCGGAACTCCAGCGGCACGCGCGTGGTCATGAACGCATGACGGGCCAGCCCGAAGGCCGCCGCGGACATCCCGACCACGAAGACGGCGGCGGTGAACAGGATCAGGCTGGGCGCCAGGGCGCTGGCCACGGCGCCGACGAGCGACAGCCCGCCGGCGATCACCATCGTGTAGCGCTCGCCGATGCGGGCCACGAGCCACCCCGCGGGGAGGTTGCCGCAGAGCTGCCCGACCACGAGGGCGGAGGCGACGAGGGCGGCGGTCGCGAGATCGGCGCCGCGTCCGGCCGCGATGACCGGGATGAGCGGCAGCACCGCGCCCTCGCCGATCGCGAAGAGCAGCGTCGGCAGGTACACCATGGGCCCGTACTGCCGCAGGACGGCGCTCGCGCGGGTTGCCATGGTCCCCACGCTACGCCGTCGGCGCGCGGTCGCCGGGCAGGCGGCGCGGCGAGGCCGCGGTGCCCGGGATACCGCGCGCGGCGGAAGGCCCGCCGGCGCGATAGTCTGAAGTGCCATGCTCGAACTCGATCTCTCCGCCGACATCGCGGCCCTCCGACAGACCTTCGGCGACATCCGCGAGGTCGTGAACACCGACGGTCTGCGCACCGACATCGCCCGCCTCAGCGAGGAGGCCGGCGCGCCGGACCTCTGGGACGACCCCGAGAAGGCGCAGAAGGTCACCAGCGCCCTCAGTCACAAGCAGGCCGAGCTCAAGCGGGTGACCGAGGTGGAGCAGCGCCTCGACGACCTGGAGGTGCTCGTCGACCTCGCCAACGAGATGGACGACGAGGACTCCGCCGCCGAGGCGCGCAGCGAGCTCGCCGCGCTCACCGAGACGATCAACCAGCTCGAGGTGCAGACCCTGCTGGACGGCGAGTACGACGAGCGCGCCGCCATCATCACCATTCGCTCGGGCGCCGGCGGCGACGACGCCACGGACTTCGCCGAGATGCTCCTGCGCATGTACCTGCGCTGGGCCGAGCAGCACAAGTACCCCGTCAAGGTGATGGACACCTCCTATGCGGAGGGCGCCGGCATCAAGTCGGCCACGTTCGAGGTCGATGCCCCTTACGCGTTCGGCACCCTGTCCGTCGAGGCCGGCACGCACCGTCTCGCACGCATCAGCCCGTTCGGGTCCGCCGACAAGCGGCAGACCTCGTTCGCCGCGGTCGAGGTCATCCCGCTCATGGAGGAGGCGACCGAGGTCGACATCCCCGAGGGCGACATCCGCGTCGACGTCTTCCGCTCGTCGGGCCCCGGCGGCCAGTCCGTGAACACCACGGACTCCGCGGTGCGCATCACGCACCTCCCGACCGGCATCGTCGTCTCGATGCAGAACGAGAAGTCCCAGATCCAGAACCGCGCCGCCGCCATGCGCGTGCTGCAGACGCGGCTCCTGCTCCTCCAGAAGGAGGAGGAGGCGGCCAAGAAGAAGGAGCTGGCGGGCAACATCACCGCGAGCTGGGGCGATCAGATGCGCTCGTACTTCCTCTACGGACAGCAGCTCGTCAAGGACCTGCGCACCGGATATGAGTCGGGGAACCCCGCGACCGTCTTCGACGGCGACCTGGACGGCTTCATCTCGGCGGGGATCCGCTGGCGAAAGCGCAAGGACGACGACGACTGATCCTTTCGTCGTCCGACACGGCGCGATTCTGTGAGTCCGCTGAACGGAATCTCGCCGGGCGGTCGTAGGGTGGTCTCTCGATGGCTTGGACACGGAGAATAGCGGCGTCGTCCGCGATAGCGACCCTGATCGTCCCCTTCGCCGCAGTGGCCGCACACGCGGCGCTCCCGGGGGAGGCTCCGCCGCCCGTCCACACGGTGTCGCTCGCCGTGCCCGCGCAGACGTACATCGTGGCCTCGGCCGCTCAGGATCGTCCGCAGCCGGCCCGCGAGGGATACACGGTCGAGGTTCCCCCGCCGCCGGCGCCGGAACCGGTCGCCGCCCCGGAGCCCGGACTCGCCTCCGTGCCTGACGGTGTCGACGAGGAGCCGTCCGCCGACGAGCAGCCCTCCGAGGAGTACGTCGCGCCGCCGGTCCCACAGGGGTACTCCGGCGCGAACATCGTCGCCTACGCGGAGTCCTTCGTCGGCGTCGTTCCCTACGGGTACGGCAACGACCCGTCCGACTCCTTCTCGTGCGACGGGCTCGTCCAGTACGTGTTCGGGCAGTTCGGGATCAGCCTGCCGCGCGGCGCCGACAGCCAGGCGGCGCTCGGTACCGTCATCTCGCCGGCCGAGGCCCAGGCGGGGGACCTGCTGTGGTGGCCCGGCCAGCACATCGGCATCTACGACGGCGCCGGCGGCATGATCGACTCGCCGGACTTCGGCCGCTACGTCGAGCACCGCGGGATCTGGGGATCCCCGGTCTACGTGCGCCTCTGACCGTCCGTCGCGATCCCCGGGTCTGTGCGTGTCCCGGGTGCGGGGTGTCGCTCGCGGGCACGGCCCGTCGCCCGCTTAGGCTCAAGACGCCATGATCCGATTCGACAACGTCACCAAGCGCTACCGCGGGACGAAACGCCCCGCGCTGTCCGGAGTCGACTTCGAAGTGCAGCGGGGCGAGTTCGTCTTCCTCGTCGGAGCCTCCGGATCCGGGAAAAGCTCCTGCCTTCAGCTCATCCTCCGTGAGGAATCCCCGACCTCCGGTCGCGTCGCCGTGCTCGGCCGCGACCTGAAGACCATCGCGAACCGCAAGGTGCCGTATTTCCGGCGCAACATCGGCTCGGTCTTCCAGGACTTCCGCCTGCTCCCGTCCAAGACCGTGTTCCAGAACGTCGCGTTCACACTGCAGGTCATCGGATCCTCCCGCGGGTTCATCCATCAGGCCGTTCCCGAGGCACTGGCCCTCGTCGGGCTCGCCGGCAAGGAGAAGCGGCTCCCGCACGAGCTCTCCGGAGGCGAGCAGCAGCGCGTCGCGATCGCCCGCGCCATCGTGAACCGGCCGGCCATCGTCCTCGCCGACGAACCCACCGGAAACCTCGACCCCGCCACGTCCGTGGACATCATGCAGCTGCTGGCCCGGATCAACGCCGGCGGCACCACCGTCCTCATGGCGACCCACGAGGCGGGCTTCGTGGACCAGATGCGCCGGCGCGTCATCGAGCTGCGTGACGGAGAGCTGGTGCGCGACGAGGTCCGCGGCGGCTACGGCGACACGTCCAACGTGCCGCGGCTGACCCCCGAGGCGATCAAGGGCGCGGCGGCGACCGCGGCGCTGACCGCCGCACTGGAGGTGCAGCGCGAGACCGCGGCCCAGATCGCCGAGCCCGTCGTCCCCGCTGCCGAGCGGCCCGCCGAGGCCCCGCACACCGCGGGCGCCGCCGCCGACGTGTCCGCTGAGCAGCGACCGGTGGAGAAGCCGGCGGAGGAGAAGGACCCGGTCGCGCCCGCAGCCCCGGCGCCGACCGTCGAGGTCGCCGAGCTGGGAGTCGCTGACCGCCTGGGGCTCGACCGGGGCGACGACGAGGAAGTGGGGCCGACGTCATGAGGTTCGGACTCATCCTCTCCGAGGCCTTCACCGGGCTGCGGCGCAATGCGTCGATGGTCATCTCCGTGGTGCTCGTCACGTTCGTCTCGCTCACCTTCGTCGGGGCGGCGATCCTGATGCAGTCCCAGATCGGCACCATGCGCGCCTTCTGGGAGGACCGGGCGCAGGTCGGCGTGATCATGTGCTCGGCCGTGTCGACGAACGAGGAATGCGTCGACGGCACCGCGACCGAGGAGCAGCTGGCCGCGGTCAAGGCAGAGCTGGAGAGCCCGACGCTCGCACCGCTCATCTCGGATGTGCGCTTCGAGAATCGCGACGAGGCTTACCAGAACACCCTCGCGCTCGTCGGCGAGGACTACGCCGACGTCATCACTCCGGAACAGATGAACGAGACGTACTGGGTGAGTCTGAAGGACCCCGCCCAGTCGCCGGTCATCACGGAGGCCTTCCAGGGGGTGAAGGGCGTCGAGGAGGTCAAGGACCAGCTCGAGTACCTGGACCCGCTGTTCTCGGCGCTGACCGTCGCCACCTACATCGCCGTGGGCATCGCGGTGCTGATGCTCATCGCCGCCGTGCTGCTGATCGGGACGACGATCCGGCTGTCCGCCTACGCGCGGCGCCGGGAGATCGGGATCATGCGCCTGGTCGGCGCGTCGAACCGCTTCATCCAGACCCCGTTCGTGCTCGAGGGCGTCTTCGCCGCGGTGATCGGATCGATCCTGGCGAGCGTCGCGGTGGTGCTGGGGGTCCACTTCGGAGTGAACCAGTACCTGGCGGGGAGGGTCCCGTTCATCACCTCGTGGGTGACGATGCAGGACGCCTTCCTCGTCGTGCCGGTGCTCATCGCGATCGGGATCGTGCTGGCGGCGCTGTCCGCGGGGTTCGCCATCCGTCGCTGGCTGCGGGCCTGATCCGGTAGGCTGACAGGCTGGCCCGCTGAGGATGCGGGCCGCAGTCAGGAGAGAGCCATGCCCAGGGAACGCGGGGAGAAGGTCGTCGCGACCAATCGTCGTGCCCGTCACGACTACAACCTCGAGAAGTCGTACGAGGCGGGGCTGGTGCTCACCGGCACGGAGGTGAAGTCGCTGCGTCAGGGACGCGCGAACCTCACCGACGGCTATGCGTTCGTCAAGGGCGGCGAGGCGTTCCTCGACGCCGTGCACATCCCGGAGTACTCGCAGGGGCACTGGACGAATCACTCCGCCAAGCGGATCCGGAAGCTCCTGCTGCACAAGGAGGAGATCGCCAAGCTCTCGCATGCGGTCTCGGCGGGCGGCTACACCCTCGTGCCGCTGCGACTGTACTTCTCCGACGGCCGCGCCAAGGTCGAGATCGCCCTCGCCAAGGGCAAGCGCGAGTTCGACAAGCGCCAGACGCTGCGCGAGCGTCAGGACACGCGCGACGCGGAGCGGGCCATGCGCCTGCGCAACCGCCTCGGAGAGTGACGCACCACCGCTGACTCGCCCGCCCGGCAACAGGCGAACGCGCGAGAACAGGCATCGAGCGGAGCACGTCGCCTGTTCTCGCGCGTTTGCCTGAGCTCGCGCGGACGCTCGGGATTCGGATTCGGGGTCAGGGGCGCGGATCGAAGCCGAAGACGGAGCCGAGGAACCGGAGCTCGCGCTCGGCGGCGTCGGCGATGGTGGCAGCCTGCCGGAACCCATGCCCCTCTCCGGGGTACAGCACGTACTCATGGGGCACCCCGCGCGCAGCCAGGGCGTCGCGGATCGCCTCGGACTGCGCGGGCGGCACGACCCGGTCCTCCTCGCCCTGGAGCAGGAGCACCGGGACGTCGATCCGGTCGACGTGCGTGAGCGGCGAACGCGCGATGTAGACGTCCTCGGCCTCCGGAAGCGGGCCGACGAGGCCGTCGAGGTAGTACCGCTCGAAGTCGTGCGTGTCCTCGGCGAGGGCGCGCAGGTCGCTCACGCCGTACCGGCTGATGCCTGCGGCGAAGACGCCTCCGCGGACGAGCGCCGACAGCACCGTCCACCCGCCGGCCGAGCCCCCGCGGATCGCCAGGCGCGCCGGATCCGCGAGACCGGAGGCCGCGAGCCCCTCGGCGGCGGCCAGCACGTCGTCGACGTCCGCGATGCCCCACTGCCCGTCCAGGCGCTCCCGGTACGCGCGGCCGTATCCGGTCGAGCCGCCGTAGTTCACCTCCAGCACGCCGATCCCGCGGCTGGTCAGGTACGTGATCCACATCGCCACGGCACCGGAGACATGCGCCGTCGGGCCGCCGTGCACCGAGATGACGAAGGGCGGGAGCTCGTCCTCCGGGGCCGCGGCGTCCGGGTTGGCCGGCAGGTGGGCGAAGGCATGGACCGGACCGTGCGGTCCGGAGAAGGTGAGCGGCCGGGCGCCGGGCACCCACCTCGGGTCGACCGGATCCCCGCCGCGGACGACCTCGGCCGTCGCGGCGTCCAGGTCCACGCGCCACAGCCCGGGCGTGACCTGCGCGCCCTGCCCGGTGAGGAGGAGGTGGGCGCCGTCGGCGTCGACGAGGACGTCCTCGAGGCTGAGGTCTGCCGTCGCGGGGATGTCGAGGAGGCGGACGACCGGATCCTCGCCGGGCTCGATGACGACGAGCTCGTCGGCGCCGTTCGTCCGGACCGCCACGATGCGTCCGTCCTCGAGCGGGCGATACCAGCGCTGACCCAGCACCCACAGGCCGCCGCCGGTGTCCGCGTCGGCGGGGGCGACGGCGGACGGCCCGCGGCGCACCTCGATCCCGTCCAGGCGCACGCGCTGGAGGTTCCAGCGGCCGCCGGCGTCGTCCGAGAACAGCAGCTCGTCCTCGCCGGTCCACTCCGGCTGCAGCGCGGCGTGGGTCCGCAGCGCGGCGACATCGCCCCCGCCGGACGCGGTCACGCACAGACGGGCGCCCTCCCAGGGCATCTCGTGCCCGCTCCACTCCACGAAGGCGACCCGGGAGCCGTCCGGCGACAGGGCGGGATGCGCCCAGAACGCCGAGCCGCGCACGTGCCAGACGAGCGCGTCCTCGTCGTCCGCGGCGGAGCCGTCCCGGGGGATCTCGACGATGCCGCGCCGGTGCGGATCGGGACGGAGGTCCTCGGCGACGGCCAGCAGGCGTCCGCCGCGGACGGAGAGGCCTCCATAGCGGATCCCCGGCGCCGTGAGCGGCACGGGGTCCGAGGCGGGATCGAGCCGGTACACCCGCTGGTCGGAGTCCTCGACGAAGTAGAGGGCGCCCGCGTCGTCGACGGTCCAGGCACCGCCGCCGTACTCGTGCACGCGCGAGCGCGCGCTCCACGGGGCCGGGAGCACGTCGACGATCCCGCCGTCGGCGCGCCGGCGCACCGCGACGCGTCCCCGCTCGGCGGGGATCGACTCGCCCCACCAGATGTCACCACCGACGAAGCGCGCACCGTCGAGGCGGACCCCGGCGACGGCGAGGTCCGCGGCGGACAGCAGGGAGGGCCAGGATCCGTACGGGTCAGACATGCTTCGAGCGTATCGGGGAGCACCGGCCGGATCGCGGCACGGCGAGGTCGGGCGGCTTCGGGGGCCCTGCGGGCCTGCGGTCGCGGCGCGATGACATACGGCGTCACAGAGGATGCGCGGTCGTGGCGTCGCGCTCTACCGTGAGGGTCGAGCACGCGGAGACGTCCTTCGTCCTCCGGGTGCGGTGCGACAGCCGAGCCCGGCACCCGCCCGCGAACGACCAGGATCTGGCGTGCGCGGCCGCCGTCCGACTGCCACCCCGGGAGAGCGAATGTCCTTCGATCCGTCCCTCGGCGTCCCCGCTCCGGAGCCGAGCGAGAGCGTCGACGCCTCGTCCGTCCCCTTCTCGTTCGAGCTGTACCCGCCGCGCAGCGACTCGTCCTCCGAGGCCCTGCACGACACCGTCCGCCATCTCGCGGCAGCCGGGCCGCAGTTCATCTCCGTGACGTACGGTGCCGGCGGTTCGACGGGCGGCCGCTCCCTCGAGGTGCTGCGGTTCATCCGCGAGCACACCGACGTCGAGCCGCTCGCCCACCTGACGTGCGTCGGCAACACCTACGCCGGCGCGACCCGGCTCATCCGCGAGTTCCTGGACGCGGGGATCCTCAGCTTCCTCGCCCTGCGGGGGGACCCGCCGGCGGACGCCGGGGACGGCCCGTTCCTCGGGGACCTGGAGAGCGCCGCGCAGCTCGTGCAGCTGATCGACCGGGTGCAAGCGGAGCGCGCGCCGTACGAGGAGCAGCCGGTCCCGGGCGCGCCGGGAGCGGTCCGCGTGTCGCCGAGGCGACGCGTCCGGATCGCCGTGGCCGCGTTCCCCAAGGGGCATCCGCGGTCCGCCCACCGCACCCAGGACGTCGAGGCACTGCTGGCGAAGCAGGCCGCGGGCGCGACCGTCGCCATCACGCAGCTGTTCTTCCACGCGGACGACTATCTGGCGTTCGTCGAGCGGGCGCGTCGCGCCGGCGTGACCATCCCGATCCTGCCCGGCATCATGCCGATCACCTCCCCGGCACGGTTGAACCGCGTGCTGGAGCTGACGGGCGAGGACCTGCCGAGCGAGCTCGCGATCGCCCTGGAGGTGGAGCCCACCGCGGAAGGACGACGTGAGATCGGGATCCGGTGGGCCGCCGACCTCGTCCGGGACGTCGTCGCCGGGGGAGCGCCCGGCGTGCACCTGTACGCGTTCAACCAGCACACGACCGTCCTGACCGTGCTGGAGGACGCCGGGCTCCTCCGCCCCCGGGCGACCCTTCCGACCCGGCCTGCGCGCTAGCCGCCGGCGACCCAGACCTTCGAGACTCCCACCCAGAGAGAGGACCGCCATGACCGCATTCCCCGTAGGAACGATCCTCGGCTACCCCCGCATCGGACCGCGTCGAGAGCTGAAGAAGGCCGTCGAGGCGTTCTGGGCCGGGCGGATCGACCAGCAGGAGCTGGAACGGACCGCCGCGGAGCTGCGCGCGAAGACCCGTGACCGGCTGGCCGCACGCGGCCTCGGTCGCGCCGACTCGGCCATCCCGGAATCGTTCTCGTTCTACGACCACGTCCTGGACGCGGCGGTGACCGTCGGGGCCATCCCCGAGCGCTTCGAGGACCTCCGCGACGCCGACGGGTCGATCGGTCTCGCGGCCTCGTTCACCATCGCCCGCGGCGAGGGCGAGCGTGCGCCGCTGGAGATGACCAAGTGGTTCGACTCGAACTACCACTACCTCGTCCCGGAGATCGGCCCGCAGACCTCCTTCTCGCTGTCGAGCGAGCGTCTCGTCCGCGAGGTCGAGGAGGCCCGCGCGGCGGGCTTCGTGACGCGTCCCGTCGTCGTGGGGCCGGTGACCCTGCTCGCTCTCGCCAAGGCGGCGGAAGGCGCGCCCGAGGGCTTCGACCCGCTCACCCGCCTCGACGACCTCCTTCCCGTGTACGGGGAGCTGCTCGCGCGGCTGCGGGCCGCGGGCGCGGAGTGGGTCCAGCTCGACGAGCCGGCCCTCGTGAGCGAGTCCCTTCCCGCCGCTCCGACGATCCTGGGCGCGGCGGCGTCGCGGGCGTACGCGGCGCTCGGCTCCGCGACGGACCGGCCGTCGATCTTCGTGGCCGCTCCGTATGCCTCGCTGGGGGAGAACCTCGCCGCCCTCGCCACGGCCCCGATCGAGGCGATCGGGCTGGATCTCGTCCGCGGGGAGGTCCCGGCGGCGGTTCCGGGGCTGGCGGAGAAGACCCTCGTCGGCGGCGTCGTCGACGGGCACAACATCTGGCGGGGCGACCTCGCCGGGGCGTTCGCACGCCTCGAGGCGCTCCGAGAGCTCGGTGCCGCAGCCGTCTCCGCGTCGACGTCCACCTCGCTCCTGCACGTCCCGCACGATGTCGACGACGAGTCGAAGCTGGATGCCCGCCTGGTCTCGTGGCTCGCCTTCGCGGATCAGAAGGTCGCGCAGGTCGTCACGCTGGCGCGGGGCCTCGTCGAGGGACGCGGCGCCATCGCCGCGGAGCTGGACGCCGCCTCCACGGCCCTGGCCGACCGCCTCGGGGCTCCCGGCGTCCGGGACGGATCGGTGCGGGAGCGCACGGCGGCGCTGACCGCCGAGGACTTCTCCCGCGGCGACTACGAGACCCGCGTGGCCGCGCAGGAGGCCGCCCTGGTTCTGCCGAGCCTGCCGCTGACGACGATCGGGTCCTTCCCCCAGACGGGCGAGATCCGCCGGGCCAGGGCGCGCTACCTCCGGGACGAGGTCACGAAGGAGGACTACGAGGACTTCCTGCGCGAGGAGATCCGCCGCGTCATCGACCTCCAGGAGGACCTCGGTCTCGACGTGCTCGTCCACGGGGAGCCGGAGCGCAACGACATGGTCCAGTACTTCGCCGAGCACCTCGACGGCTTCGACGTCACCGAGCACGGGTGGGTGCAGTCCTACGGCTCGCGCGCGACCCGTCCGTCGATCCTCTGGGGGGACGTCTCGCGCCCCGCGCCGATCACCGTCGACTGGTCCGCCTACGCGCAGTCGCTCACGGCGAAGCCCGTCAAGGGGATGCTCACCGGACCGGTGACGATCCTCGCCTGGTCGTTCGTGCGCGACGACCAGCCGCTGGCCGAGACCGCGAACCAGGTGGCCCTGGCGCTGCGCGACGAGATCGCCGACCTCGAAGCAGCCGGGATCGGCGTCATCCAGGTGGACGAGCCGGCGCTGCGCGAGCTCCTGCCGCTGAAGAAGGACGATCAGCCGGCGTACCTGCGGTGGTCGGTGGACTCCTTCCGTCTGGCCACGGCCGGCGCCGCGCCGGCGACGCAGGTGCACACGCACCTCTGCTACTCCGAGTTCGGCGTGGTCATCGACGCGATCCGCGCCCTCGACGCCGACGTCACCTCGATCGAGGCCGCGCGCAGCCGCATGGAGGTCGTCGCGGACATCGCGGGCTCCGGATTCGATCACGGGATCGGTCCCGGCGTGTACGACATCCACTCGCCGCGCGTCCCCAGCGCGGACGAGGTCGAGGCCCTGCTGCGCCGCGCCGTCGCGGAGATCCCGGAGCGTCAGCTCTGGGTCAACCCGGACTGCGGGCTGAAGACCCGCGGCTACGAGGAGACCAACGCCTCCCTGCGCAACATCGTGGAGGCGACCCGTCGCGTCCGTGCCGAGGTCCCGGCCGCGGTCTGAGCGGTCACAGGAAGAGGCGCCCTCCCGCGGGAGGGCGCCTCTTCTCGCACCGGGCCGGCGCGCGGATTCAGACGGCGCGCAGGACCGCGACGACCTTGCCGAGCACCATGGCGTCGTCGCCGAGGATCGGCTCGAACGCGGAGTTGCGCGGGAGCAGCCACGTGTGCCCGTCGCGCTGGCGGAACGTCTTCACCGTCGCCTCGCCGTCCAGCATCGCCGCGACGATCTCGCCGTTGTCGGCGGTGTTCTGCGACCGCACGACGACCCAGTCGCCGTCGCAGATGGCCGCGTCGATCATGGACTCGCCGGACACCTTGAGCATGAACAGGTCGCCCTTGCCGACCAGCTGGCGCGGGAGCGGGAAGATCTCCTCCACCTGCTGCTCGGCGGTGATCGGGATGCCCGCGGCGATGCGGCCGACCAGCGGCACGAGGGCGGCGTCGCCCACGGACGGCGCCGCGTCCGCCGGGTTCTCGCCCGCCGTGCCGGGGAGGTCGATCAGCACCTCCATCGCCCGGGTCTTGCCCGGGTCGCGCCGCAGGTAGCCGCTCAGCTCGAGCTGGCCGAGCTGGTGCGTGACGCTGGAGAGGGACTTGAGCCCCACGGCGTCGCCGATCTCGCGCATGCTCGGCGGGTAGCCGTGCCGCGCGATCGAGGTCTGGATCACCTCGAGGATCGCCATCTGCTTGGCGCTGAGGCTCTTGCGGCGTCGCGTGCGGGGGATGTCTGCGTCGGTCGTGGCGCCGTCGCTCATGGCTGATCCTCCAGGTGCTTGCGGGCGTCGGGACCCGAGGCGGATTCGAATGTCGGTGGTCCGTGATGGGCTTCCGATATCGAAACCGTATCCGAGTATTCGCCGGATGCGGAAGATCTGTTCGAGCGTGTCGGGATCCCGTCCGAAGGTTTTCTCGAAGAAGGGTTGACAGATGTTCGAATTCGAAGATAGATTCGGTACGTAGGTTCACTTCGACGGTGGACCAGACGTCGAGATCCCCGAAGGAGCAGACGACATGAGCAGCATCACCCTCACCCCGGCCCCGCGCACCCAGCTGCGTCTCACCGTCCGGGGTCGTCGCGTGCTGGCCGGTCTCGTCGCTGTCCCGGTCGCCGCGGCGATCGGCTTCGCGGTCCTCAGTGGCGGCTCCGCGCTCGCCTCGGGAGAGGCGTCCACGCCGGGGTCCTTCGCCACCGTGACCGTCATGCCGGGTGACACCCTGTGGTCCATCGCGGCCGAGGTCGCCCCGGAGTCCGATCCTCGTGACGTGGTGGACGCCATCGCTCGCCTCAACCTGGTGGATCCGGGCGCCCTGGTGGTCGGCGACGAGCTGTCGATCCCCGCGGAGTACGCGGCCGGCCGCTAGCCGGTCGCCGACTCAGGCCTCTGTCCGAAGCGTCATCTGGAGTCCCCGGCTCGGCTCCGCGCCTACGATGGTGAGGGTGACCGTCTCCCTCGATGACCTGCCGCTACGCGAAGACCTCCGCGGCCTCCGCCCCTATGGTGCTCCGCAGGCTCCGCTTCCTGTCGCGCTGAACGTGAACGAGAACACGCATCCGGTCCCGGATGCGGTGGCCGACGACATCCTCGATGACATCGCCGTCGCGCTTCACGAGGTGAACCGGTACCCCGACCGGGAGTTCACGCCCCTGCGCGAGGCGTTCGCGTCCTACCTCGGGCACGATCTCGACGCCGCGAACATCTGGGCGGGGAACGGGTCGAACGAGGTGCTGCAGCACATCCTGCAGGCCTTCGCAGGACCCGGGCGCACCGTCTTCGGCTTCGCGCCGACGTACTCGATGTACCCGCTGCTCGCACAGGGGACCGGGGCGCGGTGGGTGGCGGGGGAGCGTCAGCCCGACTACACCGTCTCGGTCGACGACGCGGTCGCGCAGGTCGCGGCCGCCGATCCCGATGTCATCCTGCTGTGCGCGCCGAACAACCCCACCGGGACCCCCCTTCCGCTTGAGCTGATCGAGGCGGTGTACGAGGCGTCCCGCGGTGTCGTGGTGGTGGACGAGGCCTATCAGGAGTTCGCGCCGCACGAATCGCCGTCCGCGCTGACCCTGCTGCCGGGCCGGGAGCGCCTCGCGGTATCGCGGACGATGAGCAAGGCGTTCGCGTTCGCCGGCGCGCGGGTCGGGTATCTGGCCGCCGATCCCGCGTTCATCGACGCGCTGCGGCTCGTGCGTCTGCCGTACCACCTCAGCGGCCTCACGCAGGCGGCGGCGGTGGCCGCGCTGCGAAACGCCCCGACGATGCTCGCGATGGTCGACGAGATCGTGGTCCAGCGGGATCGGATCTCGGCGACTCTCGAGGCTCTCGGGTACCGCCCGCACGAGTCCTGGACGAACTTCGTGCTCTTCGGCGGCGTCGCGGATCCGGCGGCCACGTGGCGGGCGCTGTACGACCGCGGCGTCCTCATCCGCGACGTCGGGATCCCCGGGCACCTGCGCGTCACCGCGGGGACGGAGGCCGAGACGACGGCGTTCCTGGACGCCCTGGCCTCGGTAGGATCGGCAGCATGACCGCCCGCACCGCCCGCCGCGACCGCGCGACCTCGGAGTCGACGGTGGAGGTCGAGCTGAACCTCGACGGCTCCGGCCGCAGCAGCATCGACACGTCCGTCCCGTTCTTCGACCACCTGCTGACGGCGTTCGCCAAGCACTCGCTGACGGACCTGACCGTGCGCGCCTCCGGGGACACGCACATCGACGCGCACCACACCGTGGAGGACGTCTCGATCGTGCTCGGTCAGGCGATCCGCGAGGCGCTCGGCGACAAGAGCGGGATCTCCCGCTACGGCGACGCGCTCGTGCCGTTGGACGAGGCGCTCGCGCAGGCCGTCGTCGACATCTCGGGACGACCGTATCTGGTGCACGACGGCGAGCCGAGCGGGTTCGAACTGCACCTCATCGGCGGCCACTTCACGGGTTCGCTCGTCCGGCACTCCTTCGAGGCGATCACGTTCCACGCCGGGCTCACCGTGCACGTGCGGGTGCTCGGCGGACGCGATCCGCACCACATCGCCGAGGCCGAGTTCAAAGCGTTCGCGCGGGCGTTCCGTCAGGCGAAGGCCGTCGATCCGCTCGTCGACGGCATCCCCTCGACGAAGGGCGCGCTGTGACGCGAGCCGGTGCCGCCCCCCGGGTCGTGGTCTTCGACTACGGCTCCGGCAACGTGCACTCCGCGGTCAAGGCGCTGCAGGAGGCCGGGGCGGAGGTCGAACTGACGGGCGACCGCCGGGCTGCCCAGGAGGCTGACGGGCTGGTCGTCCCCGGTGTCGGGGCGTTCGCGGCGGTCCGTGAGGCCCTCGCGGCGCAGCGCGGCGACGAGCTCATCGAGCGTCGCCTGGCCGGCGGGCGTCCGGTGCTCGGGATCTGCGTCGGCATGCAGGTGCTCTTCGAGCACGGCGTCGAGCGCGGCGTCGACGTGGAAGGGCTCGGGGAGTGGCCGGGTGCGGTCACGGAGCTCGAGGCGCCCGTGCTGCCGCACATGGGCTGGAACACCGTCTCGCCCGGCGAGGGCAGCGTGCTGTTCCGTGGTCTGGAGGACGAGCGGTTCTACTTCGTGCACTCCTTCGCCGCGCAGCGCTGGGAGCTGGAGGCGACGGGACCGTTCGCGTCGCCCGTCCTGACCTGGACGACGCACGGCGTGCCGTTCCTGTCGGCGGTGGAGAACGGTCCGCTGTCGGCGACGCAGTTCCACCCCGAGAAGTCGGGGGAGGCCGGGATCCGGCTGCTGCGCAACTGGCTCGGAAGCCTCTAGTTCTCACGGCGCCGCCATGGCGCCCGCGTCCCTCGCTCAGAGCCCTCGTGCGACGGCGGCCCCGGCGGCCAGCCATGCGCGCTGGGTCGCCGGTGCCAGCGCGCCGTAGCGGAGGTGTCCGTCCACCATCTCGTGGTCGAACGGAATGCTGACGACCTCCCGCGCGAGCGGACGATATCCCTCGACGACATGACGGACGTCGCCCGAGGTCGCCTTCGGGTCGGCCTGCGACACGACCACCACGGACTGGCGCGCCAGCCGTGCGGATCGGTCGTCCCGCTCCTCCAGCGCCTCGAGCAGCAGCGCCCCGGCCTCGGCGTGATCGTCGCGGGTGGTGGTGGCGACCACGAGCTGGTCCGCGTGGTCCACCATCCGCAGCCACATCGGGTCCGACTCGTCGTTGCCGGAGTCGATGATGATGAGCCGGTAGAACTTGGCGGCCACGGCGTGGATCGCGTCCACGTCTGCCGGGTGCAGCCGGTTCTCGTGCGCGAGCCGGATCGGCTTGGAACGCAGCACGTCGTACTTCTCCCGGGGCTGGTGGTGCACGAAGTCCGTGAGATCCGCGGACCGGGCCCCGAGGCCGAGGAGACGCTCGGTCTCCGGCAGCATCTCCAGCAGGGTGCGATCGTGGTCGCCGCCCGCCGTGCGCCAGCCGAGGGTTCCGCGCGTCTGGTTGTTGTCCCAGGCGAGGACACCGGCTCCGCCGAACCGGG
This sequence comes from Microbacterium resistens NBRC 103078, assembly GCF_001552355.1. Lineage (GTDB taxonomy): Bacteria > Actinomycetota > Actinomycetes > Actinomycetales > Microbacteriaceae > Microbacterium > Microbacterium resistens. The sequence continues at coordinate 13,714 of NZ_BCRA01000021.1, read as the reverse complement.
CGAAGACCGCGGAGAGGAGCACGGTCGTCGGGGTCTTTCCCGCCCCGCCCTTGCCGTTGACGACGGCGATGGTGCGGGGACCGGACCAGTGGCGGCTGACGGCCTTCTCGTCGTCGCGCGCGGACTGCTCCGCGGCGCCGGGCCGCAGCCGCAGGCCCAGTCGGTTCAGCGTGCCCCGCACGCCCTCGCGCGCGGGCTCCTCGGGACGCGGATCGGTCTGGAGGAACGATGCGCGCTCCCCGGCCTCGCGCTGCTGGCGGCGGGTCGGCTGCTCGGGAGTCCCCGTCGGGACGGCGTCGACCGGGGCGGCCGGCATCGGCGGGGTGGCGGTCGGCGGCTCGGTGTCCGGCGTCTCGTCGGCCACCGGCGCGCTCCGCCGGTAGCGAGGAACGTCCGCCGAGGTCACCGGTGCCGGTGCGGAATCCGGTCCGGCGGCGGACGGCGAGGACCCGGACGGGACCGGGGGAGCCGAGGGAAGGGGAGCAAGCGGGGGCTCACCCGTCGGACCGGGGGTGCCGTCGATCGGCGTCTCGTACTCAGGCGCTTCGGACATTTCTGAGAGCCTAGCGGCATTTGAGGCGCGACCCACGCGGGGGTACCCTCGGTTCTCGTGCCCGCACCGGGCGTTTCCCTCCCTTTCATCAAGGACGACATGAACGACTTCGCGTCAATCCCCTCGCTGACCCTCCTCCCCGCCGTGGATGTCGCCGGCGGACAGGCCGTGCGTCTTACCCAGGGGGAGGCCGGCTCGGAGACGAGCTACGGCGACCCCATCGACGCGGCGGCGGAGTGGGCCGACCAGGGGGCGCAGTGGATCCACCTCGTGGATCTGGACGCCGCCTTCGGGCGAGGCAACAACGCCGCGCTCCTGCGCAAGGTGATCAAGCGCTTCCCGAGCGTCAACGTCGAGCTCTCCGGGGGCATCCGCGACGACGCGAGCCTGGAGGCCGCTCTCGACAGCGGTGCCGCGCGCATCAACCTCGGAACGGCGGCGCTGGAGAACCCGGAGTGGGCGGCGGACGTCATCGCCCGGTTCGGCGAGGCGATCGCCGTCGGCCTGGACGTGCGGGGCACGACGCTCGCCGCTCGCGGATGGACGAAGGAGGGCGGGGACCTCTGGACCGTGCTCGATCGTCTGGAGGACGCCGGATGCAGCCGCTACGTGGTCACGGACGTGACCAAGGACGGCACGCTCAAGGGCCCGAACCTGGAGCTCCTCCGCGAGATCACGGCGCGCACCCCCAAGCCGATCGTGGCCTCCGGCGGCATCGCGACTCTGGACGACATCGCCGCCCTTCGCGAGCTGGTGCCGCTGGGCGTCGAGGGCGCCATCGTCGGCAAGGCCCTGTACGCCGGGGCGTTCACCCTGGCTGAGGCGCTGGATGTCGCCGGAGACTGACGCGCACGGCTGCGAGCACGGTTCTCCCGGCGAGGATCACGGCTCCCCGGGCGGCACGGCGGACTCCGCAGGCGTCCCATGGGCGGGGCGTCGCTTCGAGGACAACGCCCACGCCGCCGACGACGGTTCCGCGGATCCCGCGCTGCTCGCCGCTCTCACCGGCTTCCGTGCCGGTGAGCTCCCGCAGGAGGCCGTGGTCGACGCCTTCCGTCAGGCGCGCGTGCTCGTGCCGCTCGTCGCCGAGAAGGGCGACGAGGGGATCGGGCCGACCGGTCTGCGGGTCGACAAGACGCAGGAGCTCTCCCTGGTGACGGTCGCGGCGCCGGACGGCCGTCGTGTCCAGCCGGTGTTCACCTCGGTCGAGACGATGTCCCGATGGGACGCCAAGGCGCGTCCCATCCCGGTGGCGGCGACGCGCGTGGCGCTCGCGGCGTCCTCGGAGGACACGGAGCTGATCGTCGTCGATCCGACCTCGGCGACCGAGTTCGTCATCCGGCGCCCCGCCGTCTGGGCGATCGCGCAGGCGCAGCCGTGGGAGCCGAGCCCCGTGTCCCCGGAGGTCTTCCAGGGGCTGCAGGACAGCGTGGCCGCGGAGCTCGCCGTGATCGACGTGGCTGTGTCGCCGGGGGACCCCGAAGCGAGGCTGAGAGGCCCCGAGCTGGTCGTGACGCTGGATCTCGTGGACGGGCTGGATCGCGAGGTGCTGGACGCCGTGCTCGCGCGGCTGGCGCAGCGGTGGGCCGCCGACGATCGGATCGCCGTTCTCGTCGACTCGCTCACCGTGAAGCTGCGCAAGAGCGCCTGAGTCGCCTCGCTCCGCGGTACCGGCGGGGTCAGGTGACCGGGCCGGTCCACTTCTCGCCGGGGCCCTGACCGATCGGATCGGGGATCGTGGACGCCTCGCGGAAGGCCAGCTGCACCGAGCGCAGTCCGTCGCGGAGAGAGCGCGCGTGCATGTCGCTGATCTCCGGTGCCGCCGCGGTGATGAGTCCGGCGAGGGCGTTGATGAGCTTGCGGGCCTCGTCGAGGTCCATCTGGGACTCCGGGTCGTCGGCCAGTCCGACCTTCACCGCGGCCGCGCTCATCAGGTGGACCGCCGTGGTCGTGATGACCTCGACCGCTGCGACGTCGGCGATGTCGCGGGTCGCGGCTCCGACCGATTCGTCGCCCGCCGTGTCGGCGGGTGCGTCGTCATGGTGGTCGTGGTCGGCGTGAGTCGTCACGGAGGGCTGCCTTCTGGTAGACTTCTGCGGGCTCCGGGGCGTTCCGCTCCGGCACGAAAGAGGATTCGATTCCCACCCGCGCTTGCCGCTCCAGGCTACCGGGTCCAGCACTCCGCCGGCGCGAGCCGGTAGGCCTCGACAAGAGGCAAGGGTGCGGCCGATGTCTGAACGTCGGCCGGGTGGGGAGACTCCGATTTCGCCCGCGATCTCCGATCGCGGTGGCCGAAACCCTCGTCTAAGGAGTTCCGCATCAGCGATCCCCGCACCAATGAGCGCATCCGCGTCCCCGAGGTCCGCCTCGTCGGGCCCGCGGGTGAGCAGATCGGCGTCGTCCGCATCGAGGCGGCGCTGCGTCTCGCACAGGAAGCCGACCTCGACCTCGTCGAGGTCGCTCCGAACTCGAAGCCGCCCGTGGTCAAGATCATGGATTACGGCAAGTTCAAGTACGAGGCTGCGCAGAAGGCCAAGGAGGCCCGTCGCAACCAGGCCAACACGATCCTCAAGGAAGTCCGCTTCCGTCTGAAGATCGAGGCGCACGACTACACGACCAAGCTCAAGCGCGCCGAGGGCTTCCTCAAGGCCGGCGACAAGGTCAAGGCGATGATCCTGTTCCGCGGTCGCGAGCAGTCGCGTCCGGAGCAGGGCGTGCGCCTGCTGAAGAAGTTCGCCGAGGACGTGGCCGAGTTCGGGACCGTCGAGTCGAACCCGACCATCGACGGACGAAACATGGTCATGGTCATCGCCCCGGTCAAGAACAAGTCCGAGGCCAAGGCCGAGCAGAACGCCGTCCGCGCCGCCAACAAGCAGGCGGCGCGCGAGGCCAAGGCGGGCGCGCCGACGCCGGCCGAAGACGCGGAGTGACCGACCGGTCGCCTCGCCCACAGACCCCCGCGTCCACGCGGGTGAACCCTGTCGCCTGACACAGGCGCCATACGAAGGAAGAGAAGATGCCGAAGCAGAAGACCCACTCGGGGGCCAAGAAGCGCTTCAAGATCACCGGTAGCGGGAAGCTGAAGAAGCAGCAGGCGAACATGCGCCACAACCTCGAGCACAAGTCGAGCCGCCGCACCCGTCGTCTGAACCAGGACCAGGTGCTCTCGAAGAACGACACCAAGGTCGCCAAGAAGCTCCTCGGCCGCTGACGCGCCGAACGCAGGAATAGGAACACAGGAAAATGGCTAGAGTCAAGCGCGCCGTCAACGCGCAGAAGAAGCGTCGCGTCATCCTCGAGCGCGCCTCCGGTTACCGTGGGCAGCGTTCGCGCCTGTACCGCAAGGCGAAGGAGCAGGTCACCCACTCGCTCGTCTACGCGTACCGCGACCGCCGCAAGCGCAAGGGCGACTTCCGTCGTCTGTGGATCCAGCGCATCAACGCTGCTGCCCGCCAGAACGGCATCACCTACAACCGCTTCATCCAGGGTCTCGGCCTCGCCGGGGTCCAGGTCGACCGCCGCATGCTCGCCGAGCTCGCGGTCAACGAGCCGGCCACGTTCGCCTCGCTCGTCGAGACGGCGAAGAAGGCTCTGCCTTCGGACGTGAACGCTCCGAAGTCGGCTGCGTAAGCACCTCTCTCCGAGACGGGCGCTCCCCTGTGCGGGGGCGCCCGTCTCGTCATCTGTGTGGGGGAGGGGGGCGGCCACGGCGCGGGATGTCAATAGACTGTCCCCGTGCTGGAGAATCCCCGGTCCCCGCGCGTCCGAGCCGTCGCGAAGCTCACCAAACGCAGTGCCCGTACCGAGACCGGGCTGTTCCTCCTCGAAGGACCGCAGGCGGTGCGCGAGGCGCTCGCGTACCGCGCCGACGCGATCGTCGACCTGTTCGCGACTCCCACCGGCTGGGAGAAGCACCCGGACATCCGCGCTTCCGCGGAGGAGCACGGGGTCGGCGTGGAGTACGTCACCGAGTACGTGCTGGGAGCGATGGCGGACACCGTCACGCCGCAGGGACTGGTGGCGGTCGCCCGGCAGACCCCGACGTCCGTGCGCGACATCTTCGCCGCGGGCCCACGGCTGCTCGCGATCTGCGAGGAGGTCCGCGATCCCGGGAACCTCGGCACGATCATCCGCGCCGCGGACGCGTCCGGCGCGGACGGCGTCGTGCTCACCGGCCGCACGGTCGACCCCTACAACCCGAAGGTCGTCCGGGCGACGACCGGGTCGCTGTTCCACCTGCCGATCTCGGTCGGCGGCGATCTCGCCGACGTGGTGAACCGCGCGCACGAGGCCGGTGTCCAGGTCCTCGCCGCGGATGTGAAGGGCGAGGATCTGCTCGCCGCGCGTGCCGAGGGCGTGCTGGACGGGCCCACGGCCTGGCTCTTCGGGAATGAGGCGCGCGGGCTCGAGCCCGGGGCGCTGTCCCTCGCCGACCGCGCGCTCAAGCTGCCCATCTTCGGCCGCGCCGAGTCGCTCAACCTCGCCACGGCGGCGAGCGTGTGCCTGTACGAGAGCGCATTCGCCCAGCGCGCCGGCTCGGACTGACCGTCGGGGGCGCCGGCCGGAGCCGGCGCTCAGGGGCGTGCGAGCCGCCGCGCGTCCGCCGCGCGCTCATTACAAGTTTGTAAACGGCGCGTGGGTGGTTGGCGGATCGGATCCGCGCCCGTAGGTTTATGGCATGGCAGAGAGCAATGGCGCTGCGCGCCTGGAGACCCCCTCGGCAGGTACGGGCGCCGGCTCGCCCCTCGTGGTGGTGGAGAACGTCCAGAAGCACTACGGCGATTTCCAGGCCCTCACCGACATCGACCTGCAGGTCGCGAAGGGCGAGGTCGTGGTCATCATCGGGCCCTCGGGGTCCGGCAAGTCCACGCTCTGCAGGACGATCAACCGGCTCGAGACGATCACGAGCGGCTCGATCCGCATCGACGGCAAGGAGCTTCCGGCCGAGGGCAAGGGACTCGCGCACCTGCGCGCCGAGGTGGGGATGGTGTTCCAGTCCTTCAACCTGTTCGCCCACCTGACGATCCTCGAGAACGTGACGCTGGGGCCGATCAAGGTGCGCGGCCTCAAGAAGGCGGATGCCGAGAAGGAGGCCATGCAGCTCCTGGAGCGCGTGGGCGTCGCACAGCAGGCGTCCAAGCTTCCCGCGCAGCTGTCGGGCGGCCAGCAGCAGCGCGTCGCGATCGCCCGGGCGCTGGCGATGCACCCCAAGGTCATGCTGTTCGACGAGCCCACCAGCGCGCTGGACCCCGAGATGATCAACGAGGTCCTGGACGTCATGGTGGAGCTCGCGCGCGAGGGCATGACGATGATCGTGGTCACGCACGAGATGGGCTTCGCCCGCAAGGCCGCCAACCGGGTGGTCTTCATGGCGGACGGACGCATCGTCGAGGAGGCGACGCCCGAGGAGTTCTTCACGAACCCCCGGAGCGACCGCGCCAAGGACTTCCTGTCCAAGCTCCTCACCCACTGAGCCCCCGGCACGGCCGCGGGGGGAAGACCGGACACCGAGACTCAGCACCGAGAGAAGGAGAATCACATGCGACGTACACGAGGACTCGCCGCGGTCGGCATCGCGGCGGCGGCGCTGCTCGCCCTGACCGCCTGCAACAGCGGCAGCCCGGCAAGCCCCGGCGGCGGAACCGGCGGCGGTGAGGAGACCGGTGGCAGCGACAAGCCGCTGTTCGAGGTCGCCACCGACGTGACGCTCGAGGGCAGCCCCACCTTCGACAAGATGACGAAGGCGGGCAAGGTCACGATCGGCGTGAAGGAGGACCAGCCGGGACTCGGCTACTTGGACGCGACGACGGGGGAGCGCTCGGGCTTCGACATCGACATCGCTCGGTGGATCGCGGCTTCCCTGGGCTTCGGCGACGACAAGATCGAGTTCAAGCCGATCGCCTCCGCCAACCGTGAGCAGGCGATCGTGAACGGGGACATCGACTACTACGTCGGCACCTACTCGATCAACGACAAGCGCAAGGAGCTCATCGACTTCGCGGGCCCGTATTTCGTCACCGGCCAGGGGCTCCTGGTCGCGAAGGACGCTCCCGAGGCCGACAAGATCGAGGACTTCAACGGGAAGACGGTGTGCTCCGCGACCGGCTCCACGCCGATCCAGAACATTAAGGCCAACTTCCCCGAGATCAAGACGCAGGAGTACGACCTGTACTCCGCCTGCGTGCAGGACCTGCTGGACGGCAAGGTCGACGCCGTGACGACGGACCAGGCGATCCTCATCGGCTACGCGGCGCAGTACCCCGACGAGATCAAGGTCACGGGCGGTCTCTTCACGGAGGAGCGCTACGGCGTGGGCCTCACCAAGGGCGACACCGCGCTGAAGGACCACATCAACGCCCTCTTCACGGACGGCGGCGACACGTGGAAGGCGATCTTCGACAAGAACCTGGGCTCGTCCGGGATCGAGGTCGAGCAGCCCGCTGTCGACAAGTGACCCGCGAGGGCGGTCCGAGCCGGTCTCGGGCCGCCCTCCTCTGACATCGAGAAGGGGAGGGTGACGTGGACGTCATCTTCGGGAACCTCGACCTGTGGGGCGAGGCGATCGGCAACACCCTGCTGGTCTTCGTGATCGGCGGGATCATCGCGCTGGTGCTGGGCATCATCGTCGGCGCGATGCGTGTCTCGCCGGTGCCGATCGCCCGCGGCGTGGGCACGGTCTACGTGAACACCGTGCGGAACACCCCGCTGACGCTCGTCTTCTTCTTCTTCGTCTTCGGCTACCCGCAGCTCGGGCTGCCCGACCTGTCCAACACGGTCCTGGGCATTCTCGCCATCGGGATCTACACGGCCACGTACGTCGCCGAGGTCCTACGGGCGGGGATCAACACCGTGCCGGTCGGCCAGGCCGAGGCGGCCCGGGCGATCGGACTGCCCTTCGGCCAGGTGATGACCCTGGTGGTCCTGCCCCAGGCGTTCCGCTCGGTCGTGCCGCCGATGATGAGCGTGTTCATCGCCCTGCTGAAGAACACCACCGTCGCCGCCGGCTTCTCGATCGCGGAGCTCGCCGCGCTGCGGGCCACGATCAACGACGCCGCTGATCGTCCCGGCAACCCGATGGAGGTCCTGCTCTGGGTCGCCGTCGTGTTCGTCCTGCTCGTCCTGCTGATGAGCTGGCTGCAGCGTCATCTCGAGAACCGATGGAGGATCGCGCGATGAGTTCCGTCCTGTACGACGTCCCCGGGCCCCGGGCCGTCGCCCGCAACCGCATCCTCGCCGTGGTCACGATCCTCGTGGTCCTCGCCGCCATCGGCTTCGTCGTCTACCGGATGTTCGTGACCGGGCAGTTCGACGCGCAGAAGTGGTACGTCTTCACCTTCACGAACGTCTGGGCCGGCATCGGCAAGGCGCTCGGGGCGACGCTCGGCGCGTTCGGGCTCGCCGCCGTGCTGAGCCTCGTCCTGGGGTTCCTCCTGGCGATCGGGCGCCTGTCCGATCACGCGTGGGTCCGCGTGCCCGTCACGGTCGTCACCGAGCTGTTCCGCGCCGTCCCGGTGCTCGTGTTCATGATGCTGCTGTACTACGGTCTCCCCGTCGTGGGGATCCGGATGGAGCCGTACTGGGCGGTCGTGATCGGCCTCATGGTCTACAACGGCTCGGTCCTCGCCGAGGTTCTCCGCGCCGGTGTCGAATCGCTGCCGAAGGGGCAGAAGGAAGCCGGCTACGCCATCGGTCTGCGAAAGAGCGGGGTGATGCGTCTGGTGCTGCTGCCGCAGGCCATTCGCGCCATGCTGCCGGTCATCGTGGCCCAGCTCGTCGTGACGATGAAGGACACCGCGCTCGGCTTCATCATCACGTACCCCGAGCTGCTGTACTACGCGAAGCTCCTCAGCTCCCAGCAGGGACGCCCGATCCTGCAGTCGGCGTTCGTGATCGGCGGCATCTACATCGTGATGTGCCTCATCCTCTCCGGCGTGGCGAAGTGGCTGGAGATCCGCACGCGCCGGTCGCCGAAGCTGCGCGCCATCGCCGGCGGGGGGACGGAGGACGATCCGCGGACGCACGGGGAGGGCACCGTCACGGAGCTCATCGCCCTGCAGAAGGGCGCAGGAAGGCACGACGGGACCTCGATCTGACCCCCGGACGGGCCCACGCCTCGCGCTGAGCGGGCGGGCGCGGGCGCGCCGGTAGACTCGTGTCTCGTGTCTGACGTTCCCCACGCTCCTGCAGAGATCACCCCGGAGGCGGTGGAGTCCGCCGTCGCCGCCGCGCTGGAGGCGATCGGCGCGGCGTCCGATTCCGCCGAGCTGAAGGCGGCCCGCACAGCGCACGTCGCGGAGGGGTCGCCGCTGGCGGTCCTGAACGCGTCGATGCGCCAGGTCGCCCCCGAGCACAAGGCCGCGTTCGGAAAGCTCATCGGCCAGGGGCGCGGGCGGGTGACCCAGGCGCTGGCGGCCAAAGAGGCCGAGATCGCCGCGGCCGAGACGGCCGCGCGGCTCGAGGCCGAGCGCGTGGACATCACCGCGCTCGCCGCGCGCACACGGCCCGGTGCCCGTCATCCGCTGGGGCTGCTGGAGGACGAGGTCTGCGACATCTTCGTCGGCATGGGCTGGGAGATCGCGGAGGGGCCGGAGCTCGAGCACGAGTGGTTCAACTTCGACGCCCTGAACTTCGACGAGGACCACCCGGCGCGTCAGGAGCAGGACACGTTCTACGTGGATCCCGCCGCGCGCCACCTGGTGATGCGCACGCACACGAGCCCGGTCCAGGTGCGCTCGATGCTCGACCGAGAGGTCCCCATCTACGTGCTGTGCCCGGGGCGCGTCTACCGGACCGACGAGTTCGACGCCACCCACCTCCCCGTCTTCACGCAGTTCGAGGGCCTGGTCGTGGACAAGGGGATCACGATGGCCCATCTGAAGGGCACGCTCGACCACTTCGCGCGCCAGCTCTTCGGTCCCGAGGCGAAGACGCGACTGCGCACCAACTACTTCCCGTTCACCGAGCCCTCGGCGGAGCTCGACCTGTGGCACCCGACCTTCAAGGGCGGTGCCCGGTGGATCGAGTGGGGCGGCTGCGGCATGGTGAACCCGAACGTGCTGCGCGCGGCGGGGATCGACCCCGAGGTCTACAGCGGCTTCGCGTTCGGGATGGGGATCGAGCGGGGCCTGATGTTCCGCAGCGATGTGAAGGACATGCGCGACATGGCCGAGGGCGATGTCCGCTTCAGCGAGCAGTACGGGATGGTGGTGTGATGCGCGTCCCGCTTTCGTGGCTGCGTGAGTACGTGGACGTGGCGGCCGACGCCACGCCGGAGGACGTCCTGGCGGCGCTGGTGCGCGTCGGCTTCGAGGAGGAGGACGTCCACCGCTTCGAGATCTCGGGGCCCGTCGTCGTCGGTCAGGTGCTGTCCTTCGACGAGGAGCCGCAGTCCAACGGCAAGACCATCCGCTGGTGCCAGGTGGACGTCGGCGAGGCCGAGCCGCGCGGCATCGTCTGCGGTGCGCACAACTTCGCCGTCGGGGACAAGGTCGTCGTGACCCTGCCCGGTGCGGTCCTTCCCGGTCCGTTCCCCATCGCGGCGCGCAAGACCTACGGTCACGTCTCGGACGGCATGATCGCCTCGGCGCGCGAGCTGGGCCTGGGCGACGAGCACAACGGGATCCTCATCCTGTCCGAGCTCGGCGTCGACGCGCCCGTCGGCACGGACGCGATCGGCCTGCTCGGCCTGGACGACGTCGCGGTCGAGATCAACGTCACCCCGGACCGGGGATACGCGTTCTCGCTCCGCGGCGTCGCCCGAGAGTACGCCCACGCGACCGGCGCGGCCTTCCGGGACCCCGCCGAGCGGGACTTCGCCGAGCTGCAGCCCGGCTCCGGCCATGCCACCGTCGTGGACGACCGCGCCCCCATCCGCGGACGCGTGGGGGCGAGCGAGTTCGTCACGCGCGTGGTGCGGGACGTCGACCCCTCACGCCCGACGCCGCCGTGGATGATCGCCCGGCTCGCCCTGGCGGGGATGCGCTCGCTGGGCGTGCTGATCGACATCACGAACTACGTCATGCTCGAGCTCGGCAACCCCATCCACGGCTACGACCTGGACAAGCTCCGGGGCGACATCACGGTGCGTCGCGCCCGGCCGGGAGAGAAGCTGACGACGCTCGACGGACAGGAGCGCACCCTCCATGGGGAGGACCTGCTGATCACGGACGAGTCCGGTCCCATCGGCCTCGCGGGCGTGATGGGCGGTGGCACGACCGAGATGGGCGACACCACCCGGAACGTTCTGATCGAGGCGGCCACGTTCGACCCGACGACGATCGCGCGCACGGCTCGGCGGCATAAGCTGCCGAGCGAGGCGTCCAAGCGGTTCGAGCGCGGCGTCGATCCGCTCATCCCGTTCGTGGCGGCGCGTCGCGTCGCCGATCTCATGGTCGAGCTCGCCGGCGGAACGCTCACCGACGAGGGCGGTGCCCTGTTCGCCGAGGTGGCCGTCGAGGGCATCGATCTGCCCGCAGGGTTCGTGCCCGGACTCATCGGCGTGGCGTACTCGGACGACGAGATCGTGGGCGCTCTGGAGACGATCGGCGCGGAGGTCACGGCCACGGACACCGGGTGGCAGGTCATCCCGCCGACGTGGCGGCCCGACCTCACGGACAAGTGGACGCTGGCGGAGGAGGTCGCGCGCATCCACGGCCTGGACCGGATCGGCTCCGTGCTGCCCACCCCGCCGTCCGGCCGCGGCTACACCCCGCTGCAGCGGGGACGACGCCGCGTCCTGAACGCCCTGGCCGCGGGCGGCTTCGTCGAGACGCCGTCCTTCCCGTTCACGACGCAGGAGCAGAACGACCTGCACGGATCCGCGGACGGCTCCCGCATCGCGGGGGTCCGCCTGGCGAACCCGCTGGACGGACAGGCGCCGTACCTGCGCCGCTCGCTCGTCCCCGGCCTGCTGCAGACTGCGCATCGCAACATCTCGCGCGGCCTCACGGACCTCGCGATCTTCGAGGCGGGGGCGGTCTTCCTGCCCGTGGACGGGGTGACCTACGGCACCGACGCCGTCCCGCCGCTGGGGGAGCGGCCCTCGGACGAGACGCTGGCGGCGCTGAACGCGTCGATCCCGCCGCAGGCTCGGCACCTCGCTGTGCTGCTCACCGGCAACGTGTCCCCGCGTCAGCCGGGCCGCCCGGCGGAGGCGGCGGGGATCGCGGACGGCCTGGATGCGGTGCGCCTCATCGCCGTCGCGGCAGGCGTGGAGATCGAGGTCGCACAGGGACGCCGAGAGGCGCTGCACCCCGGACGGACCGGTGTCCTCACCGTGCGCGGCGAGGAGGTGGGCTATGTCGGCGAGCTGCACCCGCAGGTCGCCGCCGACGCGGACCTCCCGGGGCGCGCGGTCGTGCTCGAGATCGACCTGGACCGCGTGCTGTCCCTGACCGGTGAGCGGATCGTGGCGGCGTCGCTGTCCACCTTCCCGGCGGCGACGCAGGACGTCTCGCTCGTCGTCCCCGTAGAGACGCCCGCGGCGCACGTGCGCGCCGCGCTCGCGGAGGGCGCCGGCACGCTGCTGGAATCGCTGCGTCTCGTGGACGACTATCGCGGCGAGGGCGTGGGGGAGGGCGAGAAGAGCCTGACCTTCGCGCTCCGTTTCCGTGCCGACGACCGCACGCTGACCGCCGCTGAGGCGACGGAGGCGAAGCTGGCCGGCGTCCGCGTCGCCGCCGAGCGATTCGGGGCGACCATCCGCGACTGATCCCGTCCGTCGGGCGCGGTGCTGCGGCCGGTGCCCGTGTGCCGCGGATACGGTCGGGGGATGACAGATCTCGTCCCTCACGTGACCGCGCGCACGGCGCCGGACGGTGCCCGTCCCCTGGGGCGGGCGCCCTTCCTCGCTCCCGGCACCCAGGTCGACTGGCACTACCGCAAGCCCGGTTGGCGGGACGGTGACGCGTCCAGCATCGCCCCGATGCGTGTCGTCCGGGACGACGAGCGCGGGCTGGTCGCCTGGCTCGCCCCGGGGACGCTCCTGGAGGGGATGGGCGGACCGGACGGCCGACGGATCCGCACGGTCCCGCTGGAAAGGCGCTGGCTGGAGCCGCGCACGCGGATCGTGGAGGAGTGGTGGGGCAACGGCGTCCTGCGCATCGCCCCGACGGCCACACCCTGGTCCGTCTGGCTGTTCTGGGCGGTGGCCGGGACGGCGGACGACCCCGATGCGTGGGAGTTCGCGGGGTGGTATGTGAACCTCGAGAACGCCCATGAGCGGGTCGGCGCCTCGACCTTCAGCTCGGACCATGTGCTCGACGTGGAGATCGGGGCGGACGGCACGATCGGTCTCAAGGACGAGGACGAGCTGGTGGAGGCGATCAGGCAGGGGAGGATCGCGCCGGACGAGGCGGAGCTCATCCGTGCGCACGCGGACGCCGCCATCGCGTCGTTCCGCGAGGGGGCGTGGCCGTTCGACTCCGAATGGACGCGCTGGCGTCCCGATCCGGACTGGACGACCCCTCGGCTCACGGACCTCCCTCCCGCGCGGTCGGTGTGAGGCCCGCCCCGCCGACTCCTCGGGATCGCTAGACTGCGAGCAGTGACACGGGGTGCCGCATCGCGCGGCTGAGATCACACCCGTCGAACCTGATCTAGTTCGTACTAGCGAAGGGATGTCGCGTGAGCGATCGTCTGCGTCCATCGTCCGCCGGGCCCGTGGCCGAGGCCACCGGGGACCTCCTCCGCGCTCTGCGCGAGAGCCCGCCTCTGACCCAGTGCATCACCAACGCGGTCGTGACGGGGTTCACCGCGAACGTGCTGCTCGCGCTGGGAGCCGCTCCCGCCATGACCGACATCGTCGGGGAGGCCGGGATGTTCGCCGGGATCGCCTCCGGACTCCTGGTGAACCTCGGCACGCCGACGCCGGAACAGCGCGCCGCGAGCGTGGAGGCCGTCGGCGCCGCACGGGCCGCCGGGACCCCGTGGGTGCTGGACCCGGTCGCGGTCGGCGCACTTCCGGTCCGCACGGCGCTGGCGCGCGACCTGGTCGCGATGCGTCCCACGGCCGTGCGCGGGAACGCCTCGGAGATCCTCGCCCTCGCCGGCCGCGGCGGCGGGGGACGCGGCGTCGACGCGATCGACACGACCGAGGCCGCGGCGGATGCGGCCGCCGACCTCGCGAGGCAGCACGGATGCGTCGTGGCCGTCTCGGGCCCC